>DATEPP010000178.1:0-1854 GCA_035273165.1 Gemmatimonadaceae bacterium | reverse complement strand
GCCGGAGATGGTACTCGTCGAATCGTGCGGCCGGCCCGCGAGCTCCGCATCGACGTAGCGGTCGAAGCGCGACGGTGCGAGCTCGATCTTGCGCTCGTACGCCGCGATCGCTTTCCCGATGTTCGCGTAGACGCGGGAGATTTCGTCGCGCTGCGTCGAAGGAAGCCGGTCCCAGGCCGCTCGGGATGCCGTGTCCGCCACGGGTCCCGCCTTACGCGGCAGCTGTGCGAGCGCCGGCAGCGCGCCGAAGACATCCTCGTACTCGGTTCGATAATGCTGCGCGATGACATGGGCATACTGGGCTCGCGTGCCGCCATGCTCCACCGCGCTCTCCAGCGGTCCGAGTGCCTGGGCCCACTGGCTATCAGTCCGGCCGTCCCAGAAGAACCAGGCGTTGTGCGCGGTGCCCGCGATCGGCATCGTGCGCCGGGCTGTCGTACCCATCCCGTGCGCCAGAGGCGTCCCGTCCTGCAGATCCTTCGCCGGAACGTGACAGGTTGCGCACGAGACCTGGCCGTTGCCACTGAGGCGCGTGTCGAAGAAGAGCTCGCGGCCCAGCGCGGCGGCACGGGGATCGTCGCCAACACGATTCGACGGATCGGGCGCCAGCGGCTGGAGGCTCGTCAGCGAGAGGGACCGGAGCATCGTCCGCTCCGAGGCGGTCCACCGCGGGCCGGGGCCCTGCGCGTCGTGCGCCGCGGCGACCGAGACGATGCTGGTGCCGATGCCACCCGCGATCGCCGAGGCGATGATGGCAAAGCTGGCGCTGTCGCGAAAGGCCTGGAGGGTTCGACGGAGACCGTTAGGCAGTGGAGACATGGTCGGTTCTCGAGATGAGGGCGATGGGAGGGTCACTGAGCCAGATCAGAGCTTCAGGTTGAACACGACCGAGTCGCTGCCAGCCGCCGTCGCGACGCGGAACTTCACGACCCACCAGCCGCCCATGTTGAACTTCATCCCTTCAACGAGGTGATCGCCGTTGCCGAGATCGCGCGTGACCTTGGGCTTCGTCGGCAGACCATGGCCGTGCTGCGGCATGCCGCCGTCGACGGTGATCTGACAGCCATCGACGGGCGTGCCGTTAGGCGTCTCGAGATGAAGCACCCAGCGGTGGAGCTTACCCTGTGGGATGGAGTCGCCCTGGGGGCGAATCGTCGCCCGGTACGTCCCGGCGGCGCTGATGCGCGTCCGCGAGTAGTCCAGGTCCTTCGGCGGGCGGGCGAACATCATGCAACCGGTCGCGAGCATGACTACCGCCGCGAGTAGGCCGAGTCGATACGTCCGAAGTGAGGATTTCATATGATCTCCAGAGGAAAGCCGGTAATGAGAAAGGCAAGTCGTTGCTGACGTGGCTGACTTTACCGGTCCTCGGAGGGACATTCTTGAACCAAACGGCCGTCTCGTTGAACGTAGGGGCTGAGCTTTGTGATCTCGCCGCAACGCTCCCGTCGATTAGCCGCTTCGTTCAAGCTTGCGCATCGATTCGGCGCGATCATCCGGTCCACACGCATCGGCACCCACACTGTGCCTCGACCCGGATGAGCAGACTTCAATGACTATCGCCGTCCAAACGATTCCATCTCGCGCAAATCGCGTCGAGCGGTACGACACGGTGGTGATCGGCGCTGGCCAGGCCGGACTCGCTGTTGGGCATCACCTCGCTGCCCACGACGTCGATTTCGTCATCCTGAGCGACGAGCGTCGCGTTGGTGACAATTGGCGCAAGCGGTGGGACTCCCTCCGACTCTTCACGCCGGCGCGCTACAGCGGGCTGCCGGGAATGCCCTTTCCCGCGCCGTCCGCGCACCTCGCCGACAAGGACGAAGTCGCCGACTACCTGGAGCGCTATGCCGA
>DATEPP010000177.1:0-7290 GCA_035273165.1 Gemmatimonadaceae bacterium | reverse complement strand
TAGCCTCGGCCGCCGACGATGAACGCCCTCCGGACGGTGCCGAGGAGATCGCGCCGCGCCTCCCAGACGATACGATCGGCACACTGGCGCTTCACCTGAAGACACTCCTGGCGCTGCATCCACTGGTCGACTGCGTCGAGGACGTCGCGCGGCTTGCCAGGAACGGTACGGCTCGCGCCGACGCGCGCGCCGCCGAGGAGCTTGGCGCTGACTCCACCTTCGTCTGGCGGCAGCGCGACGCGCGTACGCTCCTCGGCGAGTGCCTGACGGAGATGCTGCGGTGAGAGGCCGACTTCCTTTCCGAGCTCGATGATCTGCTCTTCGGTGAGAACTTCGTCCGGCTCGCCGGTTCCCACCTGCAACTCGGCCGCGCGCGCGAGCACGCGCTCGAGCGCGCCGCGGTCGAGCCCTGGCGTCGGTGGCCGTGAGGGAAGATTGGATTCGCCAGCCATACCGCGAAATATACGACCGCGGACGGCGATCAGATTCCGCCGAGCACGACCTCGATCTGGCGCGTGAAGGCGTCGCGAATGGCGTCCGGGATCGCGAAGGTCGAGGTGAAGAGCGAGGACGGATCGCCAGTGGGCGGCGTGATGCCGGCGGCGCGGAGATAGTAGCGCATGTAGTCGGATGCCAACTCCGGCGCAGCCCGCTGCAGCAGAACGGCGCCGGCCCGCACGCTGGCGTTGGCGGTGTATCTGGCCCCGACACCGGTGCGCTGTTCAGTCGGTGTGATGTTGTCGTTGATGGCCGTCGTGGTGATGGCGTTGACGACCTCGTGGGCGAGCACGTACACCGCCTCGACGGCCTGCGCGGGCGCGTCCGGGAATCCAACGGCCACAGAATTCTGCTGCTTCGAGTAGGCGATCGTGCGGCCCTCGCCGTCGAGCGGGAGGGAGAGAATGAGCTCGCCGTTGTTCTGCTGGGTGTTGTTTAGAAAACGCTGAAGCTTCGGCCTGTACACGCTCTGCCAGACGGAATCGACGGCCTGGCGCGTGGCGGCGCGGTTCGCCTGCTCCGAGGTCCAGTATGCCTGGTAGAAGCGTGTGTTCTCGTCGGCGAGCGATTGGACGAACAGTCGCAGCCAGTCGCGATCGGGGCCGCTCGCGTAGGTGCTTCCGAGGACGGCGAAGAGCTGTCGCGTGAGCGGGTCGTTCGTCGAGCGCGGGTCACCGCCGGTCTGGAGAAAGAGATCCGTGACCTGCTGCATCTGCTGGAACGACGAGAAATAGAACGGGAGAAACTGGCCATTCACGAGCGCCGGGTTGACGCGAAAGCGCGCGGACAGCTGGTCGGCATTGGCGTCGAGCTGGG
Organism: Gemmatimonadaceae bacterium; assembly: GCA_035273165.1. GTDB lineage: Bacteria > Gemmatimonadota > Gemmatimonadetes > Gemmatimonadales > Gemmatimonadaceae > AG2. The sequence goes on along the minus strand of DATEPP010000177.1, from coordinate 5,976 downwards.
TGTACGCGCCGCGCGAGCTCTTCACCTGACGCATCGTCTGGCGGTAGCCGCGCTTGAAGAAAGGGACGCGGGCCGTGTCGCCGGTAAGCAAGGCGTAGCCGTGGAGCCAGAGGTCGACGTGCTCACGAGTGCTGACCGGCCAGCTTGCGTCGGGCGAGACACTGCTAGGTCCGGGCGCGCTCCCGGTGGTCGTCTGGCTCATCGTGGGCGCGCAGGCGGCGATTGCGGTACAGAGCGCGGCCGCGAGGGCCCGGCGGGTGACCGGGGATCTCGACGTCGTCATGATTTCTCTCAACGTGGAGTGCCTAACGAGCGAAAACTCGGCTTCAGGGTGAGGTCACCGGACGGCCGCAGGTCGTGCAGAATTTCCATCCGAGCTCGAGCTCGGTGCCGCACGCGAGACAGTTGACGACCGTGAGATTCTGGCCGCAGTGCGGACAGAAGGTGATCCGACGGCCGTTTGGCAGCGCGCCGTTGCAGTAGCGACACTGCTCTCCCGCCTGCGGAACGATCATTTGAGTTGGTCGCGCAGCGATAGGCGCGGCAGGCGCGCGTGGTGCCGGCGTCGCCGCAGCACTCGTCGAGGGCGCGGCCGGGCGTCGCGGTGCGCTCTGGGCCATGAGATTCGGCGCGGTAGCGGCCGACGAGCTACTCCGCGGAGAGGTCGTCAGAGTGGGGGCTGCCGCTCGCTGTGCCGCGGCACGCGTGGTCGTCTCCGGCCCCGGCGCTGATCCAGCGGTGGCGAGCACCGGCTCCGTGTCGGCGGCCCCGCTCTGGAAGCGACGGACCGCTGCAGGGGAGAGGGCGATCTGCGCTGTTGAGTACTCGCGAAATGCACCCGGATCCGGGTTCGGCGACGCGAGCTCGCGCGCCAAGCGCTCCCGCATCTCGTCGCTCACGACCAGATAGTCGCGCGCGCCGGACAGCAGCTGCAGGAGTACGAGCTCGTAATCCTGATTGGTCTCGAGACCGAGCTCACGCCGATGGTGGCGGTACGGCAGAATGTTCTGGTAGAGCTCCGCGACCTCGAATGGCTGCGTGAGGTACGCTGGATAACGCGCCTGGATCGTTTGAAGGAGATGTCGGAATGTGCGATCGAGAGCGTCCATCGTTTGGCGGTGCTCCAGGGCTAGCGCGGAGATCTCAGGGCCGCGCCGCCTCGTCTCTGCTTCGCGCCCGCGACTCTTCCGCTGCTTTGATCTTGCTGACGCCGAATGCGTTCAGCGCTCGAACTGCCACGTTGTCTCTGCCGGTCCTGCCATCGCCGAATCCCTGCCAATAGCCGATGGCCAGACCAAGCAACACACCTACGATAAGGGGCTTCATATCTACTCTCGCTCACGTTTCCCCTTATCACGACGTGAGTGAAGCTTTGGTCACGACTGGCAAGGCGCGGGCCGGTCGAAACGGGCGCTGCAGCGGGAAGGGATCCGGCTCCGCCGACATGCGACCCTTCGTCCGTTCGGCGGCGAGCCACTCGTCGAACGTCGACGCAATGACCCCGTTCGACGACGTTTGCTCGCGGGCCGCGCGGATCGCGAGAAAGTTCGCGTACTCGTTCTGCGGATGGCCGCCGTGGCCACGAACCCAGCGCCACTCGACTGCGTGCCCCGACGCAGCGGCGACAGCTCCCCGCCAGAGCTCCAGATTCTCGATCTCGCCGCCCTTTCTCCTCCATCCTCTCGCGCTCCATCCGTGGACCCACTCGGTCATCCCCTTCACGAGGTACTGCGAGTCCGTGGTAAACACGACTCGAAACCTGGTTCCCTTCCGAGAGATCCCATTGAACGCCTCGATGACACTGCGGAGCGCCATGCGGTTGTTTGTCGTCGCCGGCTCCGAAACCCAGTAATCGAAGCGCGTCAGCCGCTCGGTCGCCGCGTTCCAGTACTCGATTACACCCGCAGCACCGCCAGGGTTGCTTCCTTCGCGACCATTTCCAAGACACGACTCGTCGGCGAAGATGGCGATCAACGGCCGTTCAGTGTGACCCGCATCACTCACGCAACAACCTCGATCGTATCGATCTCGTCGAGGAATAGCGTCAGCGAATCGCCGGTCGGGCGGCGCGCCTCGATCGCCTCGCGTCCGCCGCGCAGGTGCAGCTCGGTTGGGATGATGACATACTCGACGCCACGACGCCACACGACGATCCGCTGTCCAATGCGGATCGCGCGCTCGATTGCGTCGTAGTCGCTATGTGAGAGATAGGCCACTCAAGCTCCCTTGCGAGTCCATTCCATCGCGAGTGCGGCGAGTACGAGCGTCGCGCGCTCGATCTCGTCCACACGCACGTACTCTTCGGCGGCGTGCGCCAGACCAATATCGCCAGGACCGAAGCAGATCGCGGGGATGCCGGCTTCGTTGAGAATGGCGGCGTCGGTCCACGCACTCATTCCCGTGACGTTCACATCCTCGCCGCACGCCCGCAGTGCGCTGTCGAGCGCACGCGCGATCGGCGCCTCCGTCGAAACATCGCTTGGCGGCTGCTCGAAAATCATGGAGACATTCGCGTCGAGCGCGGGACGACGCGCGCGCACGCGTGCAAACGCCTCTTCGATCTCGGCCATCACCGCTGCCGTGGTCTCGCCCGGAATCGTTCGCCGTTCGATGGTGAAGCGGCATTTGTCGGGATAGGTCGACAATCCAATCCCGCCTTCGATCGTTGACGCATGCAGCGACGGCCGGCCGAGCAGGGCGTGCTCGCGTGAAGGGAGCAGCTCCGCGTCTACCACGTCGAGAGCGGCGAGGAGGAGTCCCGCATTGCGAATCGCATCGACGCCGACGTCCCATCGGCTGCCGTGCGCGGCGCGCCCGTGCACCAGCACATCGACCCAGACGAAGCCCTTGTGCGCCGGCATGATCTTGAGCCCGGTCGGCTCGGTGACGATCGCGGCGTCGGCGCGAATGCCGTCCGTCACGAGGCCGCGTGTTCCGAGGCTCGAGTACTCCTCGTCGACGACGGCCGTGACGATGATCTCGCCATCGAGCGAGCCGCCACTCGCAGCCGCCGCGCGCGCGGCTGCTGCACACATTGCGGCGACGCCCGCTTTCATGTCCGACGATCCACGGCCATAGAGACGTCCGTCGCGCACGACTGGATCCCACGGCGCATGCGTCATCCCTTCGACACCGACGACATCGATGTGACCGTTCAGCATCAATGAACGCCCCCCACTCGCGCTGCCGAGGCGAGCGATGACATTCGGTCGGCCTGGTGCGGCTTCACGAACAGTGACGTCGAATCCCCAAGCGACGAGCACGTCAGCGAGCACGCGAGCGACACGGCCCTCGCCCGGCGCGCCCGAAACCAAGGTGGGATTGCGCGAGTCCACGCGCACGAGCTCGCGCGTCAGAGCAACCGCGTCACCAGTCGCGATACTCACGCGCTATTCCCCTCCATGCATGGTTTCGACGCCGCGCAGCGCGACGGTAAAGGGAAGTAGAGGACCGAGTGGTGAGACCGCCGTCGCCACGTTCGACTCCCGGCCGCGTCCCGCGATGACCAGGACGCATCCTCCACCGGAAGCGCCGAGTGCCTTCGCACCGAGAGCGCCAGCGCGACGCGCGCATTCGACGATCGCGTCGATGCGGCTGGTTGGAATTCCGGGATGAAGCGATCGCTGATGCGCCCAGTGCTCACCGACGAGCGCAGCGAGACCGTCGATGTCGCCCCTCTCGATCGCGCCCGCCATCTGCTCGGCGAGCTGCTTCATCCGTTGGAGCGCGAAGAGCACCTTCGAATCTCGCCGCTCGTACGCGCTCGTCACCGCCGTGATCGTATCGCCGGAGATCCGCGACTCGCCGGTGTAAACGACGAGACATCGCCGCTCGATCTCCTCGCGCGCCTCACGAGTGAGCGGGATCTGTCGTACGTCGGTTCCCCGATCGGAGAATCGCAGCGCGAGCGCGCCGCCGAACGCCGACGCGTAGTGATCCTGGCGGCCTCCGGCAATTCCGAGCTCCTCCACTTCCGTTGCGCGGCTGAGCTCCGCGAGCGTCGAGGGATCGAGGGCCTCGCCGTTACATCGGCTGAGCGCATCAGCGAGCGCGACACCGGCCGCGGAAGAGCCGCCGAGGCCGGCACCGACGGGGAAATCATTATATAGTGCGACATCGGCTCCGGTGACGCCGGCGCGGCGGACGGCCGCTTCGACGAGTGGCTGGTCGCGAGCTCGATCCGCGGAGAGCGTGAAGTCGTCGCTCCGCGATGCGGGGGCGACGAGGACGGTTGCATAACGCGTGATCGCGAGATTGCAAACGAAGCCGCCCTCGCGCTCGGAGTACGGCGGCACATCGGTCCACCCGCCTCCGAAGTCGATTCGTGTCGGCGCTCGCGTGCCGGAGTGCACGATGGAGCGGGCCATCGTCGCGACGTGCGTCAGATGGATGGTGCGATGGAAGGTGGGCTAGCTTGGACGAGACGGTAACGTACCGACAGGGCATACCAGTTGCCAGCATCGAAACGCCATGCTCGACTTTGTTCATTATCTGAACGACTGCAAGTTCATTCTCGTCTCGAACCGCGAGCCGTACGAGCACATGCGGGGCGCGCACGGAATCGAGATCAAGCAGCCGCCGGGCGGTCTCGTCTCCGCACTCGATCCCACGATGCGTCATACGCACGGCACGTGGGTCGCCTGGGGCTCGGGCACCGCGGACCGCGACGTGAGCGACGAGGCGGGCCGCGTTCAGGTGCCGCCGGAGGATCCGCAGTACACGCTGCACCGTGTGTGGCTCGACGAAGCGGATATCGACGGCTACTACCACGGCTTCGCGAATCGCGCGCTCTGGCCACTCTGCCACATGCTCATCCAGCATTTCGAGTTTCGCACGGAATACTGGGAACGCTACCGCGCCGTGAATCTTCGCTTCGCGCACGCCGTCGCGGACGAGGCGGAGCGCTGCACGGGCCGGTCGATGGCGTGGATCCAGGATTATCACTTCGCGCTGGCGTCGGAGTTCCTCCGTGCGATGCGGCCATCGCTCTTCATCCATCAGTTCTGGCACATCCCGTTTCCACCGCCTGACATCCTTCGCCTTCTGCCGACGGGCACACACGAGTCGCTGCTGCGCGGCATGCTCGGCAACGATCTCGTGGAATTTCAGATCGATCGCTACGCCGAGAACTTCATGGACTGCGTGGAGCAGTTCATCCCCGAGGCAAGGGTGGATCCCGTTAGGCAGACGATCACCTTCCGCGATCGGGTGATCCACGTCGGGGCATTCGCGATCAGCATCGACGTCGAGCGCTACGAGGCGATGGCGCGTGCCCCGGAGACCGTGGAGCGCGTGCGCACGCTGCGAGAGCGCTACGCCCGCGATGGACGGCAGCTCGGTGTGTGCGTCGACCGGATCGATTACACGAAGGGGATTCCGGAGCGTTTGCGAGCGTTGGATACATTGTGGGAGGAGTCGCCGGAGCTCCGCGCCCAGTTCACTTTCATCTTCGTCGCGACACCGTCGCGATCCAACGTCCCCGCGTACAACACCCTCGAGCGCGAGGTCGTCGAGACGACAATCGCGATCAACAAGAAGTACGGCACGCGCGACTGGACACCCATCGTCCTCATCAACGAGAACGTCGACTCCGACCTTCTGGCCGCGGTGTATCGCGCGGGCGACCTCTGCATCGTGTCGTCGCTCCAGGACGGTATGAATCTCGTCGCGAAGGAGTTCATCGCCTGCCAGGTGGACGAGCGCGGCGTATTGATGCTGAGCCGCTTCACCGGATCCGCCGAGGAGATCGAGGGTGCGTGTCTCATCAATCCGTTCAACGTCGACGGATTCGTGAGCGCCATTCGTACCTCGCTGGACATGTCGCCAGACGAGCGGCGGCGGCGAATGCGCCGGATGCGGCGACAGCTGCACAATTCGACGATCTTCGACTGGCTCGATTCGATTCTCGCGCGGGCGACGGCGATCATGTCGCAGCAGCACGCGACGGTGTGACCCCCTCGCGATTCTCAGATGCGA
>DATEPP010000176.1:0-22574 GCA_035273165.1 Gemmatimonadaceae bacterium | reverse complement strand
CTTGTCGCCGACCTTGACGTCCATCGGCACGCGCTTGTCCTTCTCAAAACGGCCCGGGCCGACGGCGATGATCTCGCCCTGCTGCGGCTTCTCCTTGGCCGTATCCGGGATATAGAGCCCGCCGCGCATCTGCTCGGCCTCTTCCAGTGCTCTCACGACAACGCGATCAGCCAGCGGTGTGACCTTGACACTCGTGGCGCTCTTCGTGGCCATACGGTGTTCCCCTCCGTGGTGCGTGACTGTGGTTCAGTACAGAATGAGTGGCATTCGTTAGCACTCAATTCTGGTGAGTGCTAACACGCGGGCAGTCTAATGTGGACCCGGACTTCCGTCAAGAGCGGCACCGGGACCGAAACTCCCTATAAGCTTATGAGTTACCGCGACTTAGCTCCAGCCTTCCGCGCCTTCTTTACGGCCTTTGTGCCCTTGCTCGTGAGGTGCACGTACGCCATCTCGAGCCCGATCAGGGTGAGGTGCGGCTCGACGCGATCGAACTCGCTGCAGAGCGGTTGGAAGGTGTGGGCAAGTCCTCCCGTCGCGACGACGAGGGGCGGTTCGCGGCCTGGCCACTCCTTCTTGATGCGGCGGACGATGCCGTCGATCGCTTCGGCCTGACCGAACATGACGCCGGCGCGGATGCAGTCTTCGGTGCGGCGTCCGATGACCTTCGACGGCACGACGAGTTCCGTCGCCGGCAGCTTCGACGTTCGCCTGACCAGGGTATCGAGCGCCGTCTGCACACCGGGCGCGATCACACCGCCGATGAAGACGCCGTCACCCGTTATGCAGTCGAAGGTCGTCGCCGTGCCCATGTCGACGACGATGGCGTCGCGGCCGTAGAGGCGTGTCGCGGCCAGAGTGTTGATCAATCGATCCGCGCCGACCGTGAGCGGCTCGTCGACGTCGACGCGAATCGGCAGTGCCGCGCGCGCGTCGACGACGATGACAGAGCCATTGGCGAGCGCCTCACAGGCGGCGACGAGCGGCTCGGTGACTCGCGGCACGACCGAACCGATGGCAGCGCCACCGATGTCGGCGGCATCGAAGTCTCCGAGCGCCAGCAGCCCGCGCAGGAGCACACCGAATTCGTCGGCCGTTCGCTCGACACCGGAAACCATGCGCCAGTGACCGCGGAGCGTCTCCCCTTCGAAGAGACCGATCGTCGTTTCCGTGTTGCCGACGTCGAAGACCAGGATCATGGGGCTGAACCTAACGAGTTGGCCGGCGCGAGAACGAGCGAGCCGGCATGACAGGCGATACGGCTAGCAGGAGTATCGACGAGCAAGGCGCCGTCGGCGCGAATACCGGCCACGATACCTGTCGCCGGCTCAATACACTCTCGGCCGATGGCAAGGTCGCGACGCGCGTACGCCGCAAGCTCTTCGTCCGTGAGCAGGCCCGCCGCGCGCGCGGCGGCACGAAGCGCCGGCACGACCGCAGCAAGCACCTCCACACGCTCCGCACCCGGCGTGAGGCCAGCCCCGTCGAAGCCAACCGGTGGGCGCACGTTAATGCCCACACCGATGGCGACCCAGTCGAGGCGTGGGCCGCGCCAGCGCGCCTCGACGAGCACGCCGGCCAGCTTTCGCTCCGCGATGTACACGTCGTTGGGCCACTTGAGGCGCGTCGGCTCAGCGGCAAACCGGTCGAGCGCGGGCGCGACCGCCAGGGCGAGTCGCAGGGCGAGAACGCCTAACGACTCGGCGCGCGCCGGGCGCTCGAGGAGAGTGAGCCAGATCCCTGCCCCGCGGTCCGAGCGCCAGTTCCGGCCCAAGCGTCCGCGACCGGCCGTCTGGGCGTCGGCGAGGACCAGCGTCCCCGCAGCTTCGCCGCGCTCACCCAGGGTGTGGGTGACATCCAGCGTCGAAGCAACCTCGTCGAAGACCAGCACGCGCGGAAGATCGAGCGACGACGCGAGGTAGCTCGCATCGCGTCCATCATAGGTCGCGACGTCGTGAGAAGACGAGGGCACTGGAGCTTGCGCGGTCACATGCCGTGCGCCACGGCGACGAGGACGGCGAGACCGAGGATGATGCGATACACGGCGAACACTCCGTAGCTGTGGCGGCTCACGACGCGGAGCAGCACGGCAATCGCCAGCCAACCACTCAGCGCGGACGCGAGCACGCCGACGATTATTGGAGCGGACAATCCCTGCTCGCGCAACGCCTGGGGTACCTTGAGCACGGCGGCGGCAGCGATGATCGGCATGCTCATGAGAAAGCTGAACACGGCGGCATCCTCGCGCTCGAAGGTGAGGGCGCGCCCGGCCGTGATCGTAGAACCAGAGCGAGAGACGCCCGGGATGATCGCGAACATCTGCGCGATACCGATGAGCAGCGCGTCCGACCAGCGCATTCGGGCGAGGCCGCGATCGCGACGCGCGAAGCGATCGATGGCCCAGAGGAGCACGCCCATCACGATCAAGGCCACCGCGACGAGGCGCGGATCGCGAAAGGTGCTCTCGGCCTGCTTCTCGAAGGCAAGGCCGGCGATGGCGCCGGGAATGGTGGCCAGGATCAGAAAGAGCACCCGCCGCTCGCGCTCCGTCTCGACCCGTCGCCTAACGACGATGTCGCGCGCCGCGAGCAGGAGCGCGACCCACTCGGCGCGGAAGTACCAGAGCACGGCCACGAGCGTGCCGAAGTGCAGCGCGACATCGAACGCCAGGCCCGGATCACGCCAATGCAGAATCCAGGGCGCGAGGGCGAGGTGCGCCGAGCTGCTGATGGGCAGGAACTCCGACAATCCCTGAATGATGCCAAGGACAAACGCTTGAAAGACGGTCACAGAAGTGGAGTGGAGGTCGGAGCTAGGCGCGCGGCGTGAGGGCGAGGTCGTAGAAGGATTCGTATTGCTCGACGACATCGTCGATGGCGAATCGCTCGCGCGCGTCGCGTGCGGCGAGGGCGCTCATCGTCTGCCAGCGGTCGCGATCGCGAAGGATGCCGACGGCAGCAGACGCCATCGCATCGACGTCGCCAACTGGACAGAGCGCACCGGTCTCGCCATCGCGGACAACTTCAGGGAGGCCACCGGCATTCGTGCCAATGACGGGCACGCCGGACGCGAGCGCCTCGAGCGCGCTGAGACCGAACGATTCGCTCTGGGTCGGAAGGAGAAAGAGATCGGCAGCGGAGAGGAGCGGGGCGACGGTCTCGATCTTCCCGAGGAAGAAGACCCGCTCCTCGACGCCGAGCTCACGCGCCTCCGCCTCGGCGTGCACGCGATCGGGGCCGTCCCCGACCATCACGAGGACGCTCGGAAGCTGCTCGCGTACACGGGCGAAGATGCGTACGACATCGCGGACACGTTTCACCGGCCGGAAGTTCGAGATGTGCATCAGGACGCGTTCTGCCGGATCGAACTGGTCGCGCAACGCGGCCTTGTACTTCGTGCGGTCGTAGACCTCGGGATCGATGAAGTTCGGAATGACTTCGATCTGACAGCCCGTGCAGCCGAAGGCGCGTACGGTCTCGCGCTGAAGGAATCGGGAGACGGCGGTGAGGCCGTCGGACTGCTCGATTGAGAACTTCGTAATCGCGTGAAACGACGGATCCTGACCAACGATCGTGATGTCCGTGCCGTGCAGCGTCGTCAGAACGCGAATGTCGGGGCGCGTCGGGGCGAGCATCTCGCGCGCGATCCAGGCGCTCGTCGCATGCGGGATGGCGTAATGCACGTGCAGCAGATCCAGCTTGTGCGCGAGCACGACCTCGTGCATGCGGACGGCGAGGGCGAGGTCGTACGGCGGATACTCGAAGAGCGGATAACGGCCGACGTCCACCTCGTGGAAGAAGATGCGCGGGAGGAAGGACGGCAGGCGGAACGGCTGCTGATACGTGATGAAGTGGATCTCGTGGCCGCGGCGCGCGAGGGCTATCCCCAATTCCGTCGCTACGGCCCCGGAGCCCCCGTAGGTCGGGTAGCAGGTGATACCGATTTTCACGCGCGTCCTTCCGTGGAGGCGAGCAACCAGCGCTCGGCGAGGGCAGCCGACGGATCCGCCGGATCGAGACGCGTTACGGCGCTCTCCTCGACCTGGTGGCGAATCCAGGTGCGCTGCCGCTTCGCGTATTGCCGTGTCGCGATGAGTATCCGCTGACGAGCAGTGCCACGATCGATGGTGCCGCTGACGAGCTCGCGCACGGCCCGATATCCTGTGGCATTCCACGCCGGCGCATCGGCCGGAACAGTCTCGATGAGTCCCCGCACTTCGTCCACCCACCCTCCATCGAGCATGGCGTCGAGTCGTGCCTCGATACGACCGGCGAGCGCCGGCCCCGGATCGACGACAAGATAGCGCGCCAAGCGCCGCGCCGGACGTGCCCGCAGGCGATGGAGGTCGCTCAGGCGCTCACCGCTGATGAGCGCCACCTCGATTGCTCGCAGGAGCTGTGCACGGCCGAGGTGTGCGCGCTCCGGATCGAGTGCCAGGCACCATCGGCGCAGCTCGTCCACCGATAAGGACGCGAGAACCATTTCGAGCTGCCGTCGGGCGCGGGGATCGAGCTCCGGCTCGTCGAAGAGCGGCTCGAACAGTGCCCGCAGGTAGAACCCAGTGCCGCCGACAACGAGCGGGATCCGTCCCGCGGCGCGCGCCTCCTCGATCCAGCCGTCGGCTCGCTCAGCCCATGCGGCGGCGGAATAACGGTCTGTTGGCTGGATGAGATCGATGCCGCGGTGCGGGACAGCCGCTTGCTCCGCCGCGTCTGGCTTCGCCGTGCCGATGTCGAAGCCGCGGTAGATCTGGCGCGAATCGGCGACGATGATGGTGATGGGCTGACGGCGCGCGAGCGCGAACGCAACGGAGCTCTTCCCCGCCGCCGTGGGCCCGAAGACGACGGGGATGAGCAAACGCTCATCGCCGCCCAAAGCGGCGCTCGAGCTCGTCCCAGGAGAGATGGACGATGGTGGAGCGGCCATGCACGTCGTGCGCGGGCAGCTGGGTAGCGGCGAGCGAAGCGAAAAGCGCACGCATCTCCGCGGGCGACATGAGATCGCCAGCCTTGATCGCGGCCTTGCAAGCGATAGTTGCCGCGAGGCGTTGATGCCGGGGCGCGGCCGAGGGATCGCGATCCCCCGCCAGCGCGGCGAGTGTTTCGCGGAGGCATCGCTCGGCGTCGAAGCGCGGATGGGGCATGGGAACGCTCCGCACGAGCAGCGTGTGGCCGCCAAAGCCCTCGACCTCGAAGCCGAGGTTCTCCAATGCCGCGCGATACTCCTCGAACGCGTCTGCCTCCGACTGATTGAGATGCAGCGTGAGAGGAAAGAGCAATCGTTGCGCTGGCACCTCGCCGCACTCCAGCGACCGCATGAACCGCTCGAAGAGCACGCGCTCGTGTGCCGAATGCTGATCGATGAGCACGATACCATCGTCGCGCTCGAACATCATGTACGTGCGGCGAAGCTGGACGAGGGGAGGAATGTCGAGCTGATCGACGGCGTTCTCCGGCGCTGTGGCGTCGGCGACGCGGGCGTCGGGTTCGTGAGGCGCGAAGATCCCGGTCTCCACGAACGGAGTGGGTTTGAGGACTTCGACGTCGACGTCGCGCGGCACGAACGGCGCCGCGGGCGGCCAGAGCGCACGGCCGACGGTAGCTCCGCTCTCCATCGTGCCGAGGGCCCGGCGGACGGCCATCTCGACGACGCGCTCGATGCTCCAACGGTCGCGGAAACGGACTTCCGCCTTCGCCGGATGCACGTTCACATCGACATCAGCGGCGGCGAGGGTGATCTCGAGAAAGAGGGTCGGGCGAACGCCGGCAGGTATGGTGGATCGATACGCCGCTTCAGCAGCGCGGATGATGCCGTTATCGCGCACGGTGCGTCCGTTCACCGCGACATGCACCCGGCGAGCCGCCGTGCCCACCTCGGACGGACGCTCGACGAGTCCGGAGACGTGCACCGTGCCGCTGACGTCGTCGACGTCGACGAGACGCAGGGCAATCGACGCCCCGTGAAGGGATGCGACGCGCTCGCGAAGCGTGGCGGCACCGGGCAGTGTCAGCACCGGCTTGCCATCGTGGCTCAGAGTGAACCGCACGTCACGTCTGACGAGGGCGAGATTCGCGACGACGTCGACGATGCTTCGCCACTCCGAGCGCGCGCCACGGAGGAATTTCCGGCGGGCGGGGGCGTTGAAGAAGAGTCGATTGACCTCCACCGTCGTGCCGCGGCGTCGTGCCGTGTCGGCCACGTCCGGGACCGAGCCGCCGGCGGCGCGGACGACAGTCCCTGCTCCATCGCCTAACGCGGTCTCGATGGCGAGCTGGGAGACGGAGCAGATCGCCGGCAGGGCCTCGCCGCGAAAGCCGAAGCTGCGTACACCTACGAGATCGCCAGCCGATCGAATCTTCGAGGTCGCGTGGCGCGCGAGAGCGAGGACGGCGTCGTCGCGCGACATGCCAGAGCCATCGTCGCTGACCCGCACAAGCTGGCGGCCCCCATCCTCGATGGCGATGTCGATCGTGGCGGCGCCAGCGTCGAGCGCGTTCTCGACGAGCTCCTTGACCACGGAGGCGGGGCGTTCGACGACCTCACCCGCCGCGATCTGATCGGCGACGGCGCTGGGTAGAACGGCGATGACCGATGCCACCACAGTATCAATCGGCGGGTGCGCCGCGCTCGAGCGAGACGAGCTTCGATGACTCGATCCAGCCTTCACGCTGCTCGTCGAGGGTGACGAGAGTCCATGCGCCTTCTCGACGCACCGAGCGCGCGACTTCGCCAACGAACGCCGTTCCCCTGGCTTCGCCTCCGAGCGCGGGATCGCTGCTCAATTTTGCCGTGGAGCGGAGTACACTGAGGTCGCGTGCGCCGAGACGTCGATCGAGGTCGAGTCCACCGAGGAGGAGAACGACGGCGACAATTCCCGCACCGTAGGCCCAGCGTCGCACGCCGATCCGCCACGGGAGTGAGCGTCGAAATCCAAGCGCGGCGGCAAGCAACCAGGCGATAGACCAAGTGACAACTGCCGTGATCAGGGTGGCACTCGAGGACACCGGCGGCACGAAGCCTAACGAGCCGAGGGGCGTGCTCTGTGCAAGCTGCAGCCGATCGCGGAGATCCAGGGCGGTTGGCTCGAGACGGAGGGCGCGCTGCCAGCCGAGGACGGCGATTGCTGTGTCGCCGGCTGCCCACGCGGAGGTTCCCAGATTGGCCCACGCATCCGGCGCCCAGGCCGCACGAGCCGACGCCAGGGTGAAGGCGTCGCGCGCGGCGACGAAGTCGCGGGAGCTGTACGCGCGAACTCCGACCTCGAACTGCTGCCGCGCCTCGTCGACTGACAGCGCTCGCAAGGTCGCGACTGAAAGTGGAAGTGCCAGAGCAATGATCAGCCCGAGCGCGGGAGGAAGGCGCAGCTGGTGCCGGGGCAGCGCTTCGGCATCCGTGGCGCGGGCGATGGCTATCGCCCGCTGGAGCGCGTCGTCAGGCATCACCGACGACTGACCGTACGCAGCCTCGTCGAGCTGACGGAGGAGCACCTCGGCGTCGGCCGCGGTGGACACGGAGACACCGGCACGGCGGAGTGCGCGGGCGAGTGCACCATGGCGAGTGAATCGCTGGGAGCTGACGCCAAGGCGTTCGCCAAGAGCGTTCGCGAAGGCGCGCCGCAGCTCGCAGGCATCGCGGAGGTCGGGGCGCGACCGAGCGAGGGCGCGCAAACGCGCTGCCGCGGAGAGTGCCGGCGCGCGGCGCGGGGAGCGTCTGACGCGTCCCACCAATGCGGGCAGCGGCGCCATGGCGAGGACCAGCCAGAAGTAGCCGCGCTCATGCGGCGGACGATCGACCGGGCCACGATAACGAAGTCGAAGCGGGAGAAGCGGCTCGGCGCGCAAGGTGTCCACGACCGCAAGGGCGCCAGGCGCGATCGTCACCCGCGCACCGGCGGCCGACGTCACCGCATAACGACGGGTGTCGGGATTGAAGTAGCCATAGCGAATCGGCGGGAGATCCAGCTCGCCGGCAACCTTGGGCGTGAGCACCCAGTCGAATTCCTTCGCGCCGCGGATCCGCCGAGCGGTGGAATCGACCTGAACCCGCTCGTCGGCGCGAACGAGATTGGCCCAGGGGATGTCGAGCTTTGGCGCGGGGAACAGCTTGACGTTCCCCGCCCCAGACAGCCTGACGGTCAGCAACATCGGATCGCCGACGCGCCCCCGCGGGCTATCGAGCTTCGAGGCGATGGCAAGGTCTCCAACAGCGCCGGTGTACTCGCTCGGCCGCCCCGCGCTCGGCGGTTCGATGGCGACCAGGATGGTGCTGTCAGTCACGAGCTCGTGCGATTCTTCACGACTGAAGAAACTGGACGAGAGCGGCAGCGAGTAGACCAGCTGCGCGGGCGCGATGACGAAGCGTCCGGGGACGAGCGGAAAAAGCGCGCGCTGATAGACGAGAGCGTCGAAGCAGCGCGTGCCGACCTTTCGCTTGGGGGGCTCGCCCGTGACCGGCGGCAGGTCATAGGCGAGCATCGCCTGCATGTCCGGGGGAAAGAAAGTCGGATTGCGACGCAGCCGGTCACGCACGGTCTCGTTGAGAAAGACGGCAACCTCGTAGTTCGCCTGCTGTCCGACGTAAACGGTCTCGGGCTCGGTGAGCGCGCGGAAGTTCACGTCGAGACTGGTGTCGATGCGGGCGCGCGCGACGACGGTGGGTATGCTTTCACCGGCGCGGGAACCGCGCACAATGATCTTGAGTGGACGTGAACGTATGGTCGCGTCGCGGAGTCGCGCCTCGAATGGCGGCAGAGTGAAGGTGCCAGACTGGTCGGTCGTGAGGACGTAGCGGAACTCGGCGATGATCGACCCGCCATTGCGTGGATCGAGCTGCACGTGGGGCGTCACCGACGAGCGCAGGACGTCGAAAGGCCGGAACGTTGGAGGCACGAGCAGTGGCGCGGTGCTTCCTGGCGCGCTCACCGCTACCGTGACCTCGACGGCGTCGCAGGCCGCGACCGTCTCCGGCGCGTGCGCGACAATCGCGAGCTGCGCGAAGACGAGGAGGTGAATCACCAGTCCTTCCCGCCCGGCGGGGGCTCGACTCGGGTCTGCTTTTGTTTCTTCGCCTGGACGTCGCGTTCCTCACGCGCCGCGCTGCCGAGGAGCTGATCCGCCTGCTGTTGGCCGAGGCCGCCAGTCGGTTGCGGCTTCTCCTGCTGCGGCGATGAGTTGGACTGTCCGCCGCCGGCTCCGCCACCGCCGCCGCCGCCCTGCTGCTTCTTTCGAAGCGCGAGCTCGTAATTCCATTTGGCGTCGAGATCGGTCGCGCGCATCAGCAACACTTTTTTGTACGCCGCGAGGGCCGCATCGAGCGGTTCGTTTGCCGCTTCTTTCGGAGCAGCGAGTCCCTGCTTGAGCTGCGCGAGGCCGAGATTGAAGAGCGCACGATAGCGCAGCTCCGGATCAGTAGCATCAGTTAGACGCTCGAGGACCTCGGCCGCGCCCTGCAGCGAGTCGCCCGCAAGAAGCGCGGTGCCGTAGTCGTAGAGAATCTCCGGACGCTTGTCGCCGCCGTCGATTGCCCTTCGGTACAACTGAGCCGCCTGCTGGTAGTTCTGCGACCGGTAGGCGCGGGCGCCGTTTTCCGTCGGTGACGACGACGGGAGGACGCCGGCGCAGCCGTTCACGGTAAGCAGAAGCATGAGCGCAAGCGCTGCCGCGGCGCTGACCGAAGTCTCGGCGGCAGCGCTGCTGCGGCGGCGCCGTCCGCGCCGCTCACCAAGCAGCGTATCGAGCAGGAGTAAGAGCACAGCTGGCAGAAGAAAGAGCTGATAGCGCGGCGTGCGCGATTCACCGCTTATCGTAGCATGTGCTTTGGTGCGTAATCGCGCCAGCGCACTCTTCACGAGGGCAGCCTTGTCGGTGCGCGATGCATCGATGAAGGTTCCGTGGGCGGCCTCGGCGGCGGCGCGCAGAAAATCAGGTGTGTAGTGGGTCACGACGACTTGGCCTGACTCATCGCGCTTCTGCGTCGTGGTCCCGTCCGGGTTCTTGACGGGAATCGTCGCGCCCTGCGTCGTTCCGAATCCGACCGTGACGAGGCTGATTCCCTGGTCGCCCGCGTGCTTCGCCTCGGCGATCACGTCATTGACGTCCTCGAACGCCTCGCCATCGCTCATGACCACGAGCGCCTTGTCGGCGCCGCTGTTGGAGAGCATGAGCAGATCGGATCCCTGCCGGATGGCGCGAGCGAGCGAGCTTCCGGCCTGGCCAACGACGGACGGATCGAGGTTATCGAGAAAGAGCGAAAGGGCTCCGCCATCGACGGTCATCGGGGTCAGGATGTAGCTCCGCCCGGCGAAGGCGATGAGACCGGTCCGGTCGCCGCGCGACTGGTCGAGGAGACGACGTACTTCCTGCTTCATTCGCTCGAGCCGATTGGGGCGCTCGTCCGTGGCGAGCATCGACAGCGACGCATCGAGCGCGAGGACCATGTCGATACCGCTGGTTCGGACGACATTCCGCTCGGCGCCCCAGCGTGGACCGGCCACGGCGATGCCGACTCCGAGCGCCGCAGTTGCGAGCCGCGCGACGTGCCACCCCGGGGGACGGATCGCGTTAGGCGGAACGAGCCGCGCAACGACGTCGGGTGAGCCGAGGCGGGCAAGGCGGGCGAAGCGCTGGCGATGGTTGTAGCGAAGAAGGACGATGACGAGCACCGGCAGTACGACCGCCAGCGAGAGGAGCCACGGATAGTCGAAGTAGACACCGAATAGCATCATGGCAGCGGCCCACGCCACGCGCCGAGCAAGAGCTCGATGGTGAGTGCAAGGAGAGCAAGCGCCAATGGCCAGCGGAACAGCTCCGTGAAGCGGACGTAGGACTTCGTTTGCACGGGCTCGCGCTCGAGCTGATCGATCTGCTCGTAGATGCGCTGCAAGGCGGCGGCGTCGCGGGCGCGGAAGTAACGGCCGCCGGATTCGCTCGCGATGTCGGTAAGCAGGGCTTCGTCAATGCGGACGGGACGGTTTTCATAGCGCAGCCCGAAGAGTCCGCGCCCGACTGGAACGGGCGCCATGCCTTCGGTACCAACGCCAATCGTGTAGATCTTGATGCCGAACGCGGCGGCCGCTCTCCCCGCCGTACGCGGGTCGATCGCGCCGCGGTTGTTCTCACCGTCGGTGAGGAGGATGATCACCTTCGAACGGCCAGGTGCTGTTCGCAGGCGATTCGCCGCGGTTGCGAGGGCGGTGCCAATGGCGGTGCCGTCTTCCAGCTGGCCGGGCGCGAGGTTATCGACGGCGGCGCTCACGACCGGGTAGTCCGTGGTCAATGGAACCTGAGTGAGTGCTTCAGCCGCGAACGCTACGACGCCAATGCGATCGCTCGACCGCGCGGTGATGAACTTCTTGACGACGTCCTTCGCCACCTCGATGCGATTCTGCGGCTGAAAATCCTGCGCGAGCATCGAGCTCGAGAGATCGATGGCGAGGACGATGTTGATGCCCTGACTGGTGACGTTCTCGGCGCGCGCTCCGGAACGTGGCCGCGCGAGGGCGATGATGGCCGCGGCGAGGATGAGATTGCGAAGTAAGAAGAGAAAGACCGTGATGCCACGGCCCGCGTGTGGTCCGCGCTCGAGCACGGGGACGCGCGAAAAAACGATTGCAGGCGGGCGATGGCGCCGTCGCCAGATCCACCAGATGGGAAGCGCGAGGAGGAGCAGGAGCGCCCAGGGAGAAACGAATTGCAGGCCGGCGAGGAAGGTCATGCTGCTTTCTCCACCGGTGCGACCGGCTGTGACGCCGCATGCTCCTGAGCGACGATCGCGCGTGCCTCCCGGCCGATCTCCTGAGCACGCTCGGCGGTGACGGGCCGCCGCGCGAACTTGATGAGATCCGTCTCGGTGAGGACACGCATGAGCTGGTCGTTAGGCACGGCGCGCTCGCCGCGCAACGCCGCGAGCAGCTCGGTGCTGGTGAGCGAGAGCGGCGCCTTCTTGTAGCGCGCGGCGAGATAGTCGCGGAGAACCTCGACGACGAGCGTGACGTAGCGTCCCCGCTCGCCGGCCTCGATGAGCCGGAGCGCCTGGATCCGCGCGAACTCGCGTTCGGCGCGCGCGAATGGGTCGGGGACGGCGAGCGGCCGGCCGCGCTTCCGGCGGCGCCACCACCACCAGAAGAGGAGGAGGAGGACGGCGATGGCCGCCAGTGCGAGCCAGAGCCACCACATCGGAGCAGCAAACTCGTAGAGCGGTCGCGGTGGCTTGGGTACCCGTTGGGCGGTGTCGGCAGGGAGAACGCTGGCGACGAAGACTTTTCGGCCGGCGATGGGAATCCGACGAGTGCGCCCGCCGAGGGTGACGACGACGTCGCCTAACGTGATCGGCTGGTCGCCGACGTCCCACGCCGCGACGCGATAGTATCCCCATTGAACGACGCCGCCGGAATCGGGGCGTGTCTCGACACGCACCGGATCGATCCCCTGCACCGGCCCGGTCGAGTCGGGCGCAGGGGGAAAAGCGATCGTCGCGCCTAACGGCGCGCGAATGCCGATCTGAACGACGAACGGGTCGCCGACGCGAACGGTATCCGGCTCGATGCCAACGGCGGCCTGCACGGGGATCGGCGTTCCCGTGGCCTGGGCGGCGGCGACAGTGGCGTCCGCAGCGAGCGACGCCAGAAAGACGAGGAATGCGAGACCGCGGCGACTCATCGACGGTGTACGCGTGTCTCGCGCGACCGGAAGAAGCGCAGCAGCGGCTCGATGATCCCTTCGTCCGTGCTGATCGGGATCTCGTCGATGGCGAGGCGGCGGAGGAGGTGGCGCCGCTGCTCGCGATCCGCCGAGGTCCCCTGCTCGAACTGCGAGCGGACCGCCGGGTCACTGGTGTCGACGCTGATCGTCCGCCCCGTCTCTGGGTCGACGAGCCTAACGACGCCGAGATCGGGGAGCTGCTGCTCGCTCGGATCCTCGACGCTGACCGCAACGAGGTCGTGCCGCTGCGCGAGTAGCTTGAGCGGGCGCTCGATGTCGTCGCTGAAGAAATCCGACACGAGAAAGATGATCGACTTGTGGGGCAGCATCTTGATCAGGTAGTCGGTCGTACCCGCGATGTCGGTGCCCGATCCTTCCGGCTCGAAGACGAGGAGATCACGGATCAGCCGCAGTGCGTGGCGGCGTCCCTTGCGCGGTGGCAAGACGTGCTCGACGTGATCAGTAAACAGGAGCGCGCCGACACGATCGTTATTGCGGATCGCGGACATCGCGAGGACGGCGGCCAGCTCCGAAGCGATCTCGCTCTTGAAGCGCCGGCGAGTGCCGAAACGCTCCGAGCCCGACAGATCGACCGCGAGCATGACGGTGAGCTCACGCTCCTCGATGTAGCGCTTGACGTAAGGACGGCGCATGCGCGCCGTGACGTTCCAGTCGATGCTCCGAACCTCGTCCCCTGGCTGATATTCACGAACCTCGGCGAACTCCATCCCCTGCCCTTTGAACACCGAGCGGTACTCGCCGGTGAACAGGGAGTTGACGAGTCCGCGCGTGCGGAGCTCGATGAGCTTTACCTGGCGCAGGATCTCGGGCGGGACGCCGCGTGTCGGCGGTTGGGTGTCGGGACGGTGGGCGCTGAGCGCGGCGCGTGGCGCGTGGCGCGTGACGCCGCGCGTGGCGTGTGGCCCGTCTCGGGTGGCGCGCGAACTCGTCCCGCCGCCTGCGTCCTTGGTACGCCAGAATCGCCAGTCAGGACTCATCGTTCATCAGTGGCTTCGCGCCACGCACCACGCGTCACGCGGCACGCTCACGGACTCTCGATCTTCGCCAGAACTTTTGTGACGATGTCGTCACTGGTGACTTCTTCGGCTTCAGCTTCGTACGTCGTGAGCACGCGATGGCGCAGCACGTCGGGAGCGATGGCCTTCACGTCGTCTGGAGTGACGAAGGCACGACCGCGAAGGAAGGCGTTGGCGCGCGAAGCCTGCGCGAGCGCGATGGTCGCGCGGGGACTGGCACCGAACTCGATGAGAGGCGCCAGATCGTCGAGCCCCGCCGCCGCCGGCTCGCGCGTCGCATGGACGATGTCGACGATGTAGTCCATGATGCGCTCGTCCATGTAGAGATCGGCGATGCGTCCGCGCGCCGCCATGACGGCCTCCGGCGACGCGACGTGATCGATCGGAATGGGCTCGCCGCTGGCCATGCGGCGCATGATCTCCTTCTCTTCGTCGCGCGTCGGATAGCCGACGCGCAGCTTGAGCATGAAGCGATCGACCTGGGCTTCCGGCAGTGGATATGTGCCTTCCTGCTCGATCGGGTTCTGCGTCGCGAGCACCAGGAACGGCTCCTCGAGCTTGAACGTCGTGCCGCCGATCGTGACCTGCTTCTCCTGCATTGCCTCGAGGAGCGCCGCCTGCACCTTGGCAGGAGCGCGGTTGATCTCGTCCGCGAGGATGATGTTGGCGAAGATCGGCCCCTTCTTCACGAGGAACTTCCCCGTCGACTGATCGTACACCTGCGTTCCAACGACGTCGGCTGGAAGGAGGTCTGGCGTGAACTGAATGCGGTTGAACGTCGTGTCGATCGTTTCCGCGAGTGTGCGAACGGTGAGCGTCTTCGCAAGACCGGGAACGCCCTCGAGCAGCACGTGACCGCCAGTGAGAAGGCTGATCAGGAGGCGATCGATCATGTAGTCCTGGCCGACGACGCGTTTCGCGACCTGGCGTGAGACATCCTGGATGAGGCGCGAATCCGCCCCCGGCGAAACCGATGTTGCCACGCGCGAGCTCCCTGTGCGTTGATGTGCGTTAGTCGGCGCGTGCGTCGGAGCACGCGTGTGCGAGCGTCGATGTTACAAGTTTAGTACCGCCTGTGGCCTGCCGCGCTCCCCTCGGCTCACCTCTATTTTTTACGTCGGGCACCTGCCGAGCGGCGTGGTGGCGGCGGCCCTTCCGCGTCAGCCGTCATGTCACGAATCTCGCGCACCTCGTGCGGCGTGAGCTCCCGCACTCCCCCGCTGGCGAGTGCACCGAGCGAGACTGGGCCGAAGCGAACCCGGATGAGGCGATCGACGTCCAGATCGAGCGCTTCACAGAGCCGCCGGATCTCACGCGAACGACCCTCCGCGATCGTAATCTCGAATTCCCATTTGCCACGTCCGAGCGGACGGATCTCGACCGCGCGCGGTAACACGAGACCGTCCTCGAGCTCCACGCCCTCGCGCGCGCGAGCAGCAGCTGCGCGGCCATCGCCGTGAACCGTCGCGACGTAGACGCGCTCGATCTCGCGACTCGGATGGGTGAGACGATGGGCGGCGTCGCCATCGGTGGTGAGCAGGAGCACACCTTCGGTGAGATAATCGAGGCGACCGACGTAGGTGAGTCCCGGTGTTGCCGGCACCAGATCGAAGACGGTGCGCCGGCCCTGAGGATCGGAGCGCGTCGTCATGACACCCGCCGGCTTGTTGAGCACGAGCCAGGTCGCGCGCGCGGTCGAGGGGACGGCCGCGATGCGGCGGCCGTCGACGACGATATGATCGCGAGCAGGATCGACCGTTTCACCAATCTGCGCGACGTGATCGTTGACCATCACTCGGCCCGCCGACACGAGCTCCTCGGCGTGGCGTCGCGAAGCAACGCCGGCGCGCGCGAGCGCGCGCTGGATGCGCATCGGCTCGGACACAGTGAGCTAATCCAGCGTCGCGGGCACTGGCGCGCGGAGGGCGATCGCGAGCTCGTCGGCACGGGGGAGCTCCTCGAGATGACGCAGCGCGAAATGCTCGAGGAAGATGGGCGTCGTGCCGTACATCAGGGGGCGGCCGAGTCCCTCGCCGCGACCGACGACGTCGATGAGACCGCGCTCGTGTAGGGACTTGAGGACCCCTCCGATGCCGACGCCGCGGATCTCCTCGATCTCGGCGCGGCTGATCGGCTGCCTGTACGCGATGATCGCCAAGGTCTCGAGCGCAGCGGCGGAGAGGCGCTGCGGCCGGGACGCGAGCTGCGCGCGTTCGATGGCTTCGGTGTACTCGGCGCGAGTGAGAATCTGCCACCCGCCACCAATCTCCTGAAGCTCGACGCCGTGCCCGTCCACGTCATAGTGCTCACGGAGCTCGTCGATGGCGGCGGCGAGCGCGGCCGGCGAATCGTCTGGCGAGAGCGCCGCCAGCTCTTCGGTGGTGATGGGACGGGCGCTCGCGAAGAGCGCGGCCTCAAGCAGCTTCGCTAGCGGCGTCACGGTCGGCGGAAGTGATCTCGACGTTGCTGAAGGGGCGCGGCTGCTGCACGCGCAGCTCGCCGACTTTCGCAAGCTCTAACAAACCGAGGAGCATCGACAGCACCTGCCACGGCTCACGGGCTCCAGCAATCATGTCGCTGAGGAGCGCGCGGGCCCGCAACGCGAGGACGGCGCGGATCGCCTCGATCGCACCGGGAACGTCGAGCGCGCGAGGTACGACGTCGTGCATATCCGGCCGCGACACCGCGCGCAGCACGCGATCGACGGCGGTGAGCAGCTCGACGAGCGACAGCGCCAGCGGCGCCTGTGGAGGAACCGCTTGAACCGGCAGATACGCCCGCGCGAAATGGCTTCGTCGCTCCTCGCCGCGACGCTCGAGGAGATCGACGACCTCGCGCATCTGCTGATACTCGAGAAGACGCCGTACGAGCTCGGCGCGCGGATCTTCCCAGAGCTCTTGTTGCCCTGCGGGCAACAAGAGCTGGAGTTTTATTCTGAGCAGTCGAGCCGCCATCTCCAGATACTCCGCGGCTTCGTTCAGCTCGAGCGTACGAATGCGCTCGACGAACTGCTGGGCTATGCGCGCGATCGGGATGTCATAGATGTCGACCTGCTCCTCGCGAATGAGCGTGAGCAGCAGATCGAGGGGGCCGGAGAACTGCGGCAGATCGACGGCAAAGGAGCCAGTCGCGGGGGCGCTCACTGCATCCATCGGCCGGCAGACGGAAGGACAGTGGGACGAACGACGTTCAGCAACGCGGTGCTGACGACGTTGGCCGGGTGCAGCCACGCACTGAGAAGTCCGGGCGCGAAGTACAAGATCATCACGAGCAACGCGATGCCATAGAATCCGACGCGCTGATAGTGGACGGCCCACGCGCGCGGCAGGAAGTGCTTCAGCACCTGCGAGCCGTCGAGGGGCGGAATCGGAAGGAGGTTGAATGCCAGCAGCAGCATGTTGACGCGGACGCCGGTGACCATCATCGCCTGCAGGATGCCGGCCGACGACTGCAGCGCCACGGAACGGCCCGCCAGGCCGAGGAGGGCGATGACGCCCGTGCAGATGATCGCGATGAGCAAGTTCGTAAATACGCCGGCGAGCGAGACGATGATGTCACCGCGCCGATAGTTGCGATAATTGCGGGGATCGACCGGCACCGGCTTCGCGCCGCCGAGAACGACCGCGCCGCCGGACAGCTTCCAGAGGAGAGCGGGCAGCAACAGCGTCATCCAGGGATCGATGTGCTTGATCGGATTCCAGGTGAGCCGTCCGGCCTTGAGGGCTGTTTCGTCGCCCTGCTTGAGCGCGGCATAGCCGTGCGCATATTCGTGCGCGATCACCGAGATCAACAGCATCGGCACGAAGAGGAGTAAGTCCTGGAAACCCAACGTCAGGTTCTGGCAGTCGAGTGGGTCGAGATCGTACCGATGCGTGGCGGGACGGGCGGAAAGCTAGCGCGCTCCCCTTCGCGATGTCAAAGCAGTCAAAGCACTGTCACACATTGACATCGGTCATCTTGCTCCGTAGACTTCGGGCTCCGCGCGCCGTCCCCGGCGCCGCCCAGCATACCGACTGTCGAGGTACTCGTGCCCAATATCGCGTCCGCGAAGAAGAACATGCGTAAGACACGCGCTGCCACGGTGCGGAATCGCGCTCAGCGTTCCGCGCTCCGGACGGCGCTGAAGAAGGCCAGAGCCTCCGATGCAACTGCCGAGTCGAGACTGCAGGCGGTGAAGCTTCTCGATCGCGCGGCGCGCAAGGGACTGATTCACAAGAACGCCGCGGGCCGCTACAAGAGCCGTCTCGCCAAAGCCAGCTGACATTCCTGGCAGGCGCGCAAAGGGTCTCGTTCACACGAGACCCTTTTTGTTTAACGTTCACTCACGGAGTGATCAAACGGAAACGAGCTCCGCGCCGCAGCGCTCGCAGTACCACTCGGTGGGATAGTTCATGGTGCCGCATTCCTGGCACTTGAGCGTCTTGTGACGCTCCGCCCCGCCCTGGGGCCGGAGCACGATCGGGTTGCTCTCGGTGACGTTCGCGGCGAGCGGATTCGTCTTGTTGCCCGGCTTCTGCTCCCCTACGCCTTTGAGGAGCGAATCCGCGTCGTTGGCTTCGCGGAGGTTGCCGCCCGTGCGCTGATTGACTCGATTCATCAGCGTCTCGGCCAGATCCGGTGCGCCTTCGGTTTCGAGCTCGATCGAGTCCGATCCGGACTTCTGGCCGTTGCCCGCGTTCGGTCCCTGGCCGCCGACGACAGAATTCAGGAATTCCAATTCGTTCATCCCGCTTCCACTCGGCTGCGGCGCCGCGGGGGTGGGTGAGCGCGGCTTCGCCACACCGTTCTCCTTCGCGCGCATCTCGTCCACGCTCACGGGTCGCGAGATGCGCGGCGAAGAGGTCGAGCTGCTCACGGCGGCAGCGCCATTTGTCTGACCGCTGACCATGGCGAGAATCTCGCGCGCCTGAGCGAGCGCGCCGCGCGCCTGCGCCTGGGCCTCGGTGAGCTTGGCGATGCCCTCGTCGCATTCACGTGCCTTGGTGTTCCAGTCGGCAACGCTCAACTCACCCACCTGCATGCGGAGCTCGGACTCGGCCCGTTCATCCTTGAAGCGCTGCGCCTCGGTCTCGAACTGACTGAGCCGCGTCTGGAGCTGGTCGACGTGCGTCTTCAGAGCGGTGTGCCGGGCGAGGAGCTGATCGGTGATCGCCTTGAGTCGCGTCGAATAGTCACCGCGCACACGTTGATAGACGTGATCGGGTGTGCTCGCCTTGCGCGCCTCGAGGGTGGCAAGCCAGGCCTCGATGCGCTGACGCTCCAGCATCAGGGCGGCGACGTTTTCCAGTCCTTGCTGTGCGTCCTTACTCATGCCGATCGGCGGAGCGCGTCGTCGCGCTCGCGTTAGGTGGCGATGCCGCACGCCGGAGCTGCAGGAGCTCGTCACGCTGCGCGTCGGTGAGCGGCGTGACCCGGCCGAGATTTCTCGCGAGGCAGAGTGTGCGCGCCGCGTGCTCGAGACTCTCCATGCGCTGGTGAGCGATGGAAAGCGTCGAGCCGAAGGAAGTCGCGCCGTGGTTCGCCATCAGAAATGCGTCGTGAAGCTCGAGAAATGGTTCGATCGCGGCGGCGAGCGCTGGGCTGCCTGGAGTCGCGTAAGGAACCAGCGGCACGCCACCAATGAGAACGACTATTTCGGGAAGCACCGGCGACATCAGATCCTCGCCCGCGACAGCAAACGCGGTCGCGAACGGCGGATGCGCGTGAACGACGGCTCCAACGTCGGGCCGCCGGTCATAAATGCGCAGATGCATCCCTAACTCGGACGACGCCCTTCCAGAGCCCGCAACGGGGTTGCCGGCGCGGTCGACCACCACGAGGTCGTCCTCCGTGACATCGACCTTCGAGGCGCCGGCGGGGGTTACGAGGAGCGTCGAGGCGTCGCGCCGGGCGGACACATTGCCCTCCCCTCCGGCAATGAGCCCTCGCTCATAGAGCCGACGGCAGACCTGGACGATCTCCCGACGCAACGACCGCTCGTCCACGGCTCCCGTCACCCTTCGTAGCGATGAATCAGCTGGCCGTCGACGATGGTGAAATGGACGCGCCCTCGGAGCCGTTTTCCGGCATACGGAGTGTTACGTCCTTTGGAGCGGAAGCGCGCGGGATCGACGGTCCATTCGGCATCGGGATCGAACACGGTGACGTCGGCCACACTCCCCTTGCGAAGGGTGCCACCCGAAAGGTGAAAGACACGAGCCGGCGCACAGGCCATCTTATCGACCAATGTGCTCACATCGATGATGCCTGGCGCCACCAGCCAGGTGATGTTGACGGCGAGTGCCGTCTCGAGCCCGACGATCCCGTTAGGCGCATCGGCGAACTCCCGTTCCTTCTCGTCGTAGTGGTGCGGCGCGTGGTCGGTGGCGATGACGTCGATCGTGCCGTCCTTCACCGCCTGGCGGAGCGCTTCGACATCGGCCGCCGTTCGGAGCGGCGGGTTCATCTTGGCGTTGGTGTCGTAGCCTTCGACCTCTTCCTCGGTGAGAGAGAGGTGGTGCGGGCAAGCTTCCGCCGTTACCGGTATGCCCCGCTCCTTGCCCCATCGGATCAGCTCGACCGAGCCGCGTGTGCTCATGTGACAGAGGTGAACCTGTCCCCCCGTCCGGCGAGCGAGGAGAATGTCACGGATGGCCATGATCTCCTCAGCTTCGTTAGGCACGCCCTTGAGTCCGAGCCGCGCGCTGACGACCCCCTCGTTCATGGCACCGCCGGCGGCGAGGGTCGGCTCCTCGCAATGGTCCGCGACCGGGATGCCAAAAGTGCGCGCGTACTCGAGGGCCGTGCGCATGAGATGCGCGCTCGCCACGGGCTTGCCGTCGTCGCTCACCGCCACGGCGCCCGCGCCGACCATCTCGCCGAATTCGGCGAGTGCCTCGCCGCGCTGGCCGAGGGAGATCGCGCCGATGGGATAAACGCGAGCGGCACCCGCGCGCGCTGCCTGGCGGATGATGAAGCCAACCGCGGCCTGATTGTCCGTGACCGGATCGGTGTTCGGCATCGCACAAACCGCGGTGAAGCCGCCCGCGGCCGCGGCGCGGGCGCCGGTCGCGATCGTCTCGACGTCTTCGCGGCCGGGCTCGCGCAGGTGACAGTGGACGTCGATGAAGCCTGGCGCCACAACGAGGCCGCCGCAGTCGAGGACGTCGACGTCGTCGCGCGCGCCGATGTCGACGCGACCGCCTAACGATTCGATCCTGCCGCCGTCGATGAGGAGATCACCAGCGACGTCAGTATCCGAGGACGGATCGACGATGCGACCGCCGCGGAGGAGAAGCTGGCGGCTCATCGGCTGCCGCCGCTCTTCGCGGCCTCGGCGAGCTCGGGCCGGCCGCCGGAGAGGAGATAGAGCACAGCCATGCGAACGGCGACGCCGTTGGTCACCTGATCGAGGATGACGCTGAAGGGGCCGTCGGCGACATCGGAATCGATCTCGACGCCTCGGTTCATGGGACCAGGGTGAAGGATGAGGACATCCCGCGGCGCTCGCTCGAGGCGCTCGCGAGAGACGCCGAAGACGCGGTTGTACTCGCGCAGCGAGGGGATATAGCCGCCCTGCATGCGCTCGAGCTGGAGACGGAGAATGTTGAGCGCGTCGGCCCATTCGATGGCGTCCTCGACGCGACCAAAGACCTCGACGTCGAGCTCGTCGATCGCGTTAGGCAGGAGCGACCGCGGGCCGCAGACAGCGACCTCCGCTCCGAGCTTTTTGAGTCCCCAGATGTTGGAGCGGGCGACGCGCGAGTGCAGCACGTCGCCGACGATGCACACCCTGAGACCCTCGAGCCGCTTGAAGTGATCGCGGAGCGTGAGCAGGTCGAGCAGACCCTGGGTCGGGTGCTCGTGGGTGCCGTCGCCGGCATTGATGACGTTCGACTCGATGCGATCGGCGAGGAACTGAGCCGCGCCCGAAGCACCGTGGCGAATCACCACCATGTCGATGCGCATCGCCTCGAGATTACGTGCGGTATCGACGAGCGTCTCACCTTTCTGAACGCTGGATCCGGTCGAGGCGACATTGACGGTGTCAGCCGACAGTCGCTTCTCGGCAAACTCGAACGATACGCGGGTGCGCGTCGACGCCTCGAAGAAGAGATTGACGATGGTCGCACCGCGGAGCGTCGGGACCTTCTTGATCGCGCGCTCGCTGATCTCCTTGAACGGCTCGGCAGTATCGAGAATGAGTGTGATCTGCTCGGCGGTCAGCGGCTCGAGGCCGAGGAGGTCCTTCCCCAACGGTGCGGCGGCGGCGCCGCTCACGCCGATTCCTCTCTGTCGCTGAGGACCACCGCGTCGCGCTCGTCCAGCTCCTCGACGAGGACGTCGATGCGCTGGCCGGGAGGACACTCCACGCGTTTGCCGACTATGTCAGGCTGAATGGGAAGCTCGCGGCCGCCACGGTCGATGAGAACGGCCAGGGCGATTCGCTTTGGCCGGCCGAAGTCGGCAAGCTCATCGAGCGCGGCACGAACGGTACGGCCAGTGTAGAGCACGTCGTCCACGATCACGACGGCCCGGCCGTCGACGTCGGCGGGGATATTGGTTGGACCCACGACGGGCCGAGGACCCACCGTCTGGAGGTCGTCGCGATAGAGCGTGATGTCGAGGGCACCAAGCGGAACCTTCGCCTTCTCACGGTCCGCAATGCTCGATACGATACGCGCCGCGAGCTGAACTCCGCGGCGCTGAATTCCGACGATGATGAGGTCGTCCGTGCCCGCATTCAGCTCGACGATCTCATCGGCCATGCGACGCAGCGTCCGATCGAACGCCCGAGCGTCGAGGACGGTGGATTGTTTGGCAGGCATGACGGCGGAATATGTCAGGACCGGCGGGTGAA
>DATEPP010000175.1:0-12427 GCA_035273165.1 Gemmatimonadaceae bacterium | reverse complement strand
CGCCGGCGAGCTTCGAGTGGGCGAAGTCAGCGCCTGTCGTCAGGTAGTCCCATGGCGTCCAGAGCTGTCCCGTCAATGCGTGGATGAGCGTCGCGTCGACGACGTACTTCACGACCATCAGCACGGCGCCATGGGTGACATACGCACGACGCGACACTGGCGCATCGAAGGTGAACCAGAAGCGCAGCAGGGGCGTGAGGCGTTGCATGGCGAGGACGGTTGGTTGATGCGTGCGCAATGATGTAGGCGCCGGCCGGCACGCTGGCAACAGCGGCGCATGCGGCGCCACGGCCGTGCCGCCCCACTCCTCTTGACTTCCGACAGGAGCCGATGGACCTTCTGTCGAATTCCTAGAGAAGCGCGCCACGCGTTACTCGCCAACGCCATCGTTCACGAATGCCAACGCCTCCGCCGACCGCGGCCGATGTCCTCCGCGGCACCCTCGATCTCCTCGTCCTCAAGACGCTCACCCTCGCGCCGATGCACGGGTGGGGGATCAACCAGCGCATCCAGCAGTTTTCCCGCGGCGTGCTCGACGTCAATCAGGGTTCACTCTACCCCGCCCTGCAGCGCCTCGAGCAAAAGGGATGGATCGAGAGCGAGTGGCAGACGACCGAGAACAATCGCCGCGCCAAGTACTACCGCCTAACGAGAGCGGGCCGCCGTGCCGTCGGTGAGGAGGCGGCCAGCTGGCGTCGCTACGTCGCGGCGGTCGAGCTCATTCTCGAGATCTCCTGACGAAGCCCCCTGACGAAGCCCCCTGACGAAGCCCCATGATGTCGAGGATCAAGGGTCTGCGGGCTCGGCTCCGCGCGCACCTCCGACGAGCTGCGGCCGAGCGTGAGCTGGACGAAGAGCTGCGCTTTCACATCGACATGGAAACGGAGAAGAACGTGCGCTCTGGAATGAATCCCGCCGACGCCCGCCGCCGCGCGCTGCGCGACTTCGGCGGCGTTGAGCCGACCAAGGAGTCCCATCGCGACGTGCGCGGCCGGTGGCTCGAGGAGCTCGGCGCCGATACTCGTTATGCATTGCGCACCCTCCGCCGCGCTCCGGTGCTCGCGACGGCCGCCATCCTCACCCTCGCCCTCGGCATTGGCGCGAACACCACGATCTTCTCCGCCGTCAATGCCGTCGTCCTTCAACCGTTGCCGTTCGCGGAACCCGATCGGCTGGTGATGCTCTGGGAGGAGAATCCGGAGAAGGGCTGGCACGAGCAGGTCTGTGCGCCGGCCAACGTCCTCGATTGGAAAGAGCAGGTCAAGGCGTTCCAGGACGTGGCGATGTTCTTCGACGGTGCCGGTGTCGGCACACTCACCGGCGAGGGTGCGCCGCGCGTTCTCAAGACGTCGGGGGTCACCGGCAACTTCTTCGACGTGCTCGGCGTCCGCGCGCAGCTCGGCCGCGCGCTCGTGCCTGAGGAGACATGGTCCGCGGACGGCATCGCGCGGACGACGGTGATCT
Source organism: Gemmatimonadaceae bacterium (assembly GCA_035273165.1). Taxonomy (GTDB): domain Bacteria; phylum Gemmatimonadota; class Gemmatimonadetes; order Gemmatimonadales; family Gemmatimonadaceae; genus AG2. The sequence continues at coordinate 10,963 of DATEPP010000175.1, read as the reverse complement.
CCGATCGCTTCTGGCGCGAGCAGTTCGGTGGCGATCCGCGCGCGGTCGGCCGCACCATTCGCGTCGACGGTCAACAGCTGCAGATCGTCGGCGTCGCGCCCAGCGGCTTCTCGTTCCCCGTCGAAGGCATCGACCTCTGGCTCCCCCGCGGCTGGAAGCCGGACATCCGCGGCAAGGACTTCTTCCGGCGCGCCCACTTCATGCGCGCCGTCGCGCGGCTCGCGCCCGGCGCCTCGCTCCAGAGTGCCGATGCGCAGTTGCAGGCTGTGGCCGGCCGGCTCAAGCAACAATATCCCGCGACGAACAAGTACATGGGCGCGGGTCTCACACCCCTTCATCGCTTCCTCGTCGGCGACACACGGCTCCCGCTGCTCGTATTGCTCGCCGCCGTCGGTCTCCTGCTGCTCATCTCGTGTGCGAACGTCGGCAACCTGCTCCTCGTGCGCGCGGTCGGTCGCGAGCGCGAGGCAGCGCTCCGCCTCACGCTCGGCGCCGGCAGGCGACGCCTCGCCAAGCAAGCGCTGACCGAAAGTCTGGTGCTCTCCGTGCTCGGTGGCGTTGCGGGAGTGGCTCTCGGGGTCGTCGGCACTCGGGCGCTCGAGGTGCTGCAGCCGCCCGGCATGCTACGAGTCTCACACTTTGCCGTGGATTGGACTGTCCTCGGTTACGTGCTCGTCATCGTCGCCGGAAGCGGGTTGCTCTTCGGCACCGCGCCCGCGATCTGGAGCGGCCGGCGGAGTCCGGCCGAGTCGCTCAAGCAGGGTGGCCGCAGTGGCGACACCCGGCGAATGCGACGCTGGACCGAGCTTCTCGTGATCGGCGAGGTCGCGCTCGCGGTGGTGCTCACTCTCGGAGCGGGGCTTCTCGTCCGCAGCTTCCGGCAGCTCACGCAGGTCGATCCGGGCTTCGACTCGCATCACGTTCTCGCGACGCAGATCGTGCTCTCCGGACCGAAGTACGACTCGGCCTCCCAGGCGCGGGTCTTCTTCGATCAGCTCGTCAGTCGAGTCGCGGCGCTTCCTGGCGTCACGGGCGCGGCGGCGACATCGAACGTCCCCCTCCAGGGCACCGGCTACACCAGCGACTTCGTCGTGGCCGGCCGGCCCGCGGGGGAGTACTACACGGAGATCACCCATCGCATGGTGACTCCCCGCTATTTCGACGTGATGCGCGTGACGCTCCTTCGGGGCCGCGCCTTCACCCGGGACGATCGCCAGGGATCGCCGCCGGTCGTGATCATCAACGACGAGGTCGAGAAGAAGTATTTCAAGGGCCAGAACCCTGTCGGGCAGCGTCTCACCTTCGACAAGGTGCCTAACGATAAATCCGAGTGGCTGACGATCGTCGGTGTCGTCCGCGGCGAACGGCAACAGGCGCTCGCCGCCGAGCCGTCGATCGAAGCGTATGTCCCCTACGCCCAGGAGACGACGGAGGCGATGTCCGTGCTGGCACGCGTCTCCGGCGATCCGGGTGCGCTCGGCCCGGCGATCCGTCGCCTCGTTGCCGAGCTGGATCCGGAGCTGCCGATCACGAAGATGCAGTCGCTCGACGAGATTCGCGGGCGTTCCCTTGCTCGTGAGCGTTTTCTCATGACGATGCTCCTCGTCTTCGCGACCGTCGGGCTGCTCCTTGCCGTGATTGGCGTCTACGGCGTGCTCGGTCAGGTGGCGCGCCGGCGGACGCGCGAGATGGGCATCCGTATCGCCCTCGGCTCGCCGGTGAGCAGCGTGCGGTGGATAGTCGTTAGGCACGGCCTCACTCTCGTCGTGTCGGGGCTCGCGATCGGCATCGCCGTCGCCGTGGTCGCGACGCGCGGATTGTCAGCACTGCTCTACCACGTTGCCCCGGCGGATCCGGTGACCTTCGTCGCCGTTCCGATAGTGCTTGCCCTCACTGGCGTAGTCGCGGCCTGGATCCCGGCCGTCCAGGCCAGTCGCGCCGATCCGGCTATTGCCCTCCGCGGGGAGTAACCGGTACGCTGGTGACTTTACCGCTGATTTTATGGAACGACTCTTTCAATAGCGTGAGCCTAAAACTCGAGATGGCTCACGCAAGCAATGACGCACCGAAAGATCAAAGACGGGATGGGGAGGGCGTGGGACGTGTGGGAGGTTTATCCGTCTGCGGTCGAGCAGCGGATGAGCGGGGAATACCCAGCGGTGCCCGATGGTGATAGCCCCGCGCGTGAAAGGCGTGAGGTTCGAATCCGTGTCCCCTCCGCTCTGCAGGACGGGTGGCTCGCGTTCCAATCCGGCAAGGATCGGCGGCGACTCACGCCAATCCCCGAGCGTTGGGTGACGCTCGACGACACGGAGCTCGTCCGGCTGCTCGCTCGTGCCGACCGGCTGACCGAGACCGACGGCCAGTAGTCGGAGCGGCGCTCGACTTTCTAGAAGCGAGCCTCGACGTAGAGATCGACGCGCCACCGCTTCTGCGGGTAAAGCCCGCGGGCGACGTCGAATCGAATGAGGCCGTCCATCAGCGACGAGCCCACACCGACGCCGCTCATCGGTCGGCCGATGTCGTTGTTGTACAGGCGCTCGCGGTCGCCCGTCCAGCCAATGTCGGCGAAGAGCGACGGCCGGTAACCGCCGGCGTCGTACGCGAGCTCCGTTCTCGTCAGCCAGTAGGCGTTCCCGCTCGCCGAGGTATCCGGTCGCTGTCCACGCACCGTCTGGGCACCGCCGAGATACCAAAGCCGCTGCACTGGGACCACACCAGCCGACGTTCCTCCCGACAGTGTGAGCGCGCCGATCAGCTTCGACGGGAGGCCATGCGAGAGCGTGAAGTCGCCACCTCCGCGCAGATAGCGATTCCAGACCGAATCGTCCTTCGCGAGCGCTGTCGCGGCCTCCACGCGCACATCGGAGAGTAGGCGCCAGCCGCGCGGGTCGAGGCCCGCAGTGTGGTTGACGCGCATGCCCGTACCCACGTACTGCTCGCTCACCGCGTCGATGTTCGGGATGAACGCCGGGCCTAACGAGAATGTCGTATTCTGCCGCGCCGCGCGCTCGTTCTCGAAGAAGAGGCGCCAGTCGATGTGGGCGCCGTCGCTCCTCGGGTCCCGCGTGCGCGTGAGCTCGACGCCGCTCGCCCGGTAGTAGAAGCCTTCGTCACGGCCAAAGAGCAGTGCCGACAGCGAGCTTCCGAACGAGAGCGGATTGCCCCAATCATTCGCGGCCACGAGCCGGTTGTAGCCGGTGAGCGCGTAGGTTCGCTCGAGATTCGTACGTTCCACCGTGAGCTCGACGTTCGGCTCGAAATCGGCGAGACCGATCCGGCCGACGCTGCGCGCGACGTAGCCGCCGCCGAGCTGCTGCTCGATCTGCGCGCCGATGGAGAACCCTTCGACGCGATTGTAGCGCATGAACTCGGGGCCGTACTTCACCGTTGGCGGCGGGAGATGCCCCGACCCGAGCACGAAGGGCGGCTGCGCGCCTAACGACAAGGCCTGCGCGATGAGCGCGTCGCGCTCCTTGGCGCCGAAGATCTCCTCGCCTGGATCGAAGATGGACTTCGGTAGATCGGGCGAGTTGGCGAGCTTCTTCAGATCGCAGGGCACCCGGACGGCCACATGCAGGGCCGGACCGAGCTCGTCGCTCCGGCCTTCGGTGTGCCTGACGACTCGATATTCGCTCGTGTCGCACTGCCCCGGCGGTGCCTTGAGCAGTCCCGCTTTCACGGAGTCGCGGCGCGCGCGGCGCGCGGCGCGGAGCGAGTCGCGCATCTGGGTCGCCAGCGAATCGGGCAGCGTATCGAGCAGGGTCTGCGACGCCAGAACTACTGCGGCCGGCAGCGTATCGAGCGCGTTCACAGAGGCGTACCTGAAGCTCTGCTCCATCTTGAACGGCACGTGCATGAACGACACTTGCGCGCTCCCCTCGGCGGCGCGGATGCGCGGCAGCCAGAAACGATTCTCGTAGAGACCGTACTCGATGGCGACGGCGGTGATCTGGCCATGCATCGGCGAGATCATCGGCATCACCCACTTCGGCACATCGTCGAGCGCGTGCGGATCCTCGTCCTTCACCATCTCCCACACGTCCAGGGGTACGGCGAAACGATAGGCAGCGCGGACGAGCTGGCCACTCTTCACGTCGAACCAGAGCGATCCAACGACGACGTTCCACTTCGGCGTGCGTGGACGGACGCGGAGCTCGCGGAGCTTCACCGTCTCCTTGTCGGGAAGTCGGATGTCGATCGAGTCGCCGCTCTCGTAGACGTAGTACGCCTCCGCGCCCCGGGCGAGCGGATGGACGAACTCTCGCTCGTTCACATTCGCTCTCGCCGAGCCCATGCCGACCCAGAGCGCTTCATAGCCGGGGTAGTACGGAACCGCGGCCATGTCGGCATCTTCGGCCATGTCCTGCTCCGCCTCCTTCTGCGCCTCGTCGGGCGCTACCGGGATGGCCGTGCGTTCCCCTTTGACGTCGATCCAGGCTCCGACACCGCGCTGCCAACGCACCCGGGAGACGTTTTCGGTCCGGAAGATGAGCCGGTCGCGGCCAATTCTGGAGAATCCCATTCCGGCGGAGATACGCTGATACGAGGTCGCATCGTATCCCTGGAGCGCCGAATCCTGGGTCATGCGCGCCACGCGCGCCCGCTCGAGCAGCTGACGGGCTGTTGGGTCGCGAAAAGCCGTCGCCAGCGCCTGGGAGGTGACAGGTAGTCGCCTCGCATAGAGGTGACGCCGGCGTCCGTGCTCCCCTACGACGATGGAATCCGTGCTATCCCGCACGACGGTGATCGTATCGTTCGGGTCGCGTCGCTTTCCGACGGTGACTTCGTAGGTGCCCTTCCTGGTCGTGTCCTTCTTGACGTCCACCGGGACCTGGAATGGCGTGGCCGCGGCTAGGAGCGGAAAGGAGAGAGCGAGGAGGAGCGACATCGGGCGACCGGCCGTGGAGGGAGTCCGTCCGAGCGTACGACCGGATCGAATGGTGAGTTTCGGCGTGTGAGATTGCGCTCCGCGCGCCTGCGATTTCGATTTGATCGACACATCGCCCACGAAGACAATTACTTCACCTCTTGCACGCCATCGATGCCCGGATCGCTCACAGTGACTCGTCGCGCCCTGCTTCCACTCCTGCTCCTCGCCGCACCGCTTGCATCGCTCCGGGCGCAGCAACCTGCTCCCGTCGACTGGAACAAGCTGCGCGACGAGACCGTGCAAGTTCTCGTCGACTATCTCAAGATCAACACCACCAACCCGCCCGGTAACGAGATCCAGACGGCGCTCTACCTCAAGCGCATTCTCGAGCGCGAAGGCATCGAGGCGCAGATCCTCGATACGGCGGAGCTGAAGCCCGCCGGGCGCGCCAACCTGTACGCTCGTCTCAAAGGCAATGGCAGCAAGAGAGCGATCGCGCTCGTCCATCACATGGACGTCGTTCCTGCCGACGCGCGCTACTGGAGCGTCGATCCATTCTCGGGGTTGGTGAAGGACGGCTACGTCTGGGGCCGCGGCGCGCTCGACATGAAGGGTGAGGGCATCATCCACCTCATGGCGATGATCGCGCTCAAGCGAAGCGGCGTCCCGCTCAATCGCGACATCGTCTTCATCGCGAACTCCGACGAGGAGCTCGGCAGCACGGGCGCGATCGTTTTCGTCGAGCGACACCCCGATCTGCTCGCGGACGTCGAGTATTTGATCACCGAAGGCGGCGACAACAAGTTCGAGAACGGCAAGCTTGCCTACTACGGCGTCGGGATCGCCGAGAAGCGCACCTTCTGGCAGCATCTCACCGTGCATGGCACGCCCTCGCACGGCTCCCGCCCGACGAAGCAGAATCCGGTGCCGCGACTCGTCGCCGCGCTCGACAAGATCGCCCGATACGAGACGCCTCTGCACGTCACGCCCGGCGTCGACAAGTATTTCCGCGACATCGCGCGCGGCTACACCGGCAAGCAGAAGCAGTGGCTCGCGAACGTGAAAGTCGCGCTGGAGAACCCCGCCGCTCGCCAGTGGATTCTCAGCGACGTGTACTGGAACGCCATTCTCCGAAATACGATCAGCCTCACCGGGCTGCACGGCTCCAACAAGACGAACGTCATCCCCGCCGAGGCTTCCGCGGACATCGACATCCGTCTTCTGCCCGACGCCGATCCGAAGCAGTTCCTCGCGACGTTGCAGGGCGTCGTCGGTGACACCGCGGTGCAGTTCACGCCGTTGCTCGATCCCAAGCCGCCGCTCGAGAGTCCGATCGAGACGGAATTCTTCCACGCCATCGAGAAGGCGGCGCACGACCGCGACCCGAACGCCTACGTGACGACGCCGATGCTCACCGGCGCGACGGATCGACCAACGTATCGCCGGCTTGGTATCGTCACGTACGGATTCGATCCGTTCAAGGTGGAAGCAGCCGACGCGCAACGTGGAGTGCACGGCAACGACGAACGCCTCTCGATCGAGAATGTCGGCTTCGGCGTGCACTACCTGTACGACGTGCTCCGCTATGCGCAGGAGACGCGTGTCACACCGTGACAGTCCGTGACGGGCGATCTCGCCGTCTCGGTACACGGCCTCCGCAAGCGCTACGCGGACGTCGTCGCCGTCGACGGGCTCGACCTCGAGATCGCGACTGGCGAATGCTTCGGGCTCCTCGGGCCTAACGGCGCCGGCAAGACGACGACGATCGAGATCTGCGAGGGCCTCAACTCCGCGGACGAAGGCGACGTCGTCGTGCTCGGCCGGCGCTGGGCGACTCACGAGCACGAGCTTCGTCAGCGGCTCGGCATCCAGCTTCAGGAAACCCAGCTGTCGGAAAAGCTGACGGTCGCGGAAACGGTCCGGCTGTTTCGCAGCTTCTATACACGGGGCCGGAGCATCGACGACGTCATCCGGCTCGTGCAGCTCGACGAGAAGCGCGACGGCCGCGTCGGCAAGCTGTCGGGCGGCCAGAAGCAGCGTCTCGCCATCGCCTGCGCGATCGTCGGCGATCCGGATCTGCTCTTCCTCGACGAGCCGACGACCGGACTCGATCCACAGTCGCGCCGACAGATCTGGGATCTTGTCGAGGAATTCAAGTCCACCGGCCGCACGATCCTCCTCACGACGCACTACATGGACGAGGCCGAACGCCTCTGCGATCGGGTCGCGATCGTCGACCATGGCAAGGTGATCGCCCTGGGTACGCCCCGCGACCTCATTGCGTCGTTAGGCGGAGAACAGGTCGTGGAGTTTGTGTTGGCGCACGGTGATGGCGCCGGCGCGCTGACCCCCGACAGACTCCGCGAGCTGGACGGCGTGCGCGCGGCGCGGAGCCGTGGTGAGGATCATGGCACGGTCTGGGAGCTCCAGGTCGCGGAACTGCACCGCACCGTGCCAGCGCTGCTCGCCGAGCTCACGCGGCGCGACCTTCAGCTCGCCGAGCTCCGCACCCATTCGGCGACGCTCGAGGACGTGTTCGTCCATCTCACCGGCAGGCAGCTTCGTGATGAGTAATATCGAAACTCCCCGCCGGCGACGCGGCTTCCCGTCGGACTCGCTGGTGCAGCTCTCGTCGGTGCGGTTCAAGGAATTCATGCGCGAGCCGGAAGCGCTCTTCTGGACCTTCGCCTTTCCGATCATCCTCGCCATCGGGCTCGGCATAGCCTTTCGCAACCGACCCCCTGAGGTCGTGCATATCGCAGTCGTCGGGCCCTCGCCGGCGGCAAGCCGAGTCGCGGCCGCGGCACGCGCCGACTCGGGCCTTGCCGTCGAGGAGCTGTCGGCCGACAGCGCGCGCGTCGCTCTCCGCACTGGGCGGGTCGCGTTGGTGGTCGTTCCCCAGGCCAACGGCCAGCTCCAATACCAATTCGACGAGACGCGACCCGACGCGCGCAATGCACGGCTCCTCGCCGACAACGCGATTCAGCGAGGGAACGGCCGTGCCGACGTCGTATCGGTGAGCGAGAGTCAGGTGCGCGAACGCGGGTCGCGCTACATCGACTTCGTGATCCCCGGTCTGCTCGGGATGAACATCATGGGCAGCAGCATCTGGGGGCTTGGCTATACGATCGTGGATGCCCGGCGTAAGAAGCTGCTCAAGCGTCTCGTCGCGACGCCGATGTCGCGCGCGGAGTATCTCGTCTCGTACCTCATCTCGCGCATCGCGCTGCTCGTCGGCGAGGTCGTCGTCCTTCTCGGCTTCGCGGCGCTGTTCTTCGGCGTGCCGGTCCGTGGTTCCTTCGTGCAGCTCGCGCTCATCATCCTCGTGAGCACGTTCGCATTCGGCGGTCTCGGCCTGCTCATCGCGTCGCGAGCGCGGACGATCGAGGGCGCGTCGGGTCTGATGAACGTGACGATGATGCCGATGTGGGTCCTCTCCGGCGTGTTCTTCTCGTCCGAGAACTTTCCCCGGGCCTTTCAACCGTTGATTCAGGCTCTGCCGCTCACGGCAACGAACAATGCCCTCCGTGCGAATCTCCTCCGCGGTGCCGGGTGGAGTGGTGTCGGTCCTGAGATCGCCATCCTCGCGGCGTGGGCGGTTGCGACGCTCTGGCTGGCGCTCAAGTGGTTTCGCTGGCGTTAGGCGCCCCCTGACTTCTTGAGTCCTGCCGACGCGCACTGTATCGACATGGCCATGGAACTACTCATGTCGGGACTGGGAACCACCCACCACGCGCCTCGGTCCTGACGGAGTTGTAGTATCCTGGGCGGGAAGAGGCCCACCTGGACCTGCGGAACCATGCCGCGATCGCCCGGCCTGAAGAGCGTGTAGGCCATACTGTCGTCGACAACGGTGCCGATGATGCGATACTCCTGAGCCGGCGCGGTGTCGGCCGGCGTGATGGGACATGACCCGCTGGCGCGTAGCGCTTCGCGGTACATCGCTCGTTCATCGTGCGCTTCGAGCCACCGTGCGGCGACAACCTCCATCGGAAGCGCGAGCAACGAATCCGGATCTGCGATACCGAAGTCACTCTGCAAGTAGTTCCTCGATTGGCGCGACCTGTTCATGCGTTTGACCTGGTACTCTGCTACTGCTCGCGGCATCTCTGGATCCATGCGCATCAGCCGTTCGACCGTCATGGGAGGCATCGTCCGCTGTCTTCGTGCTCCCTCGACGGCCGACTGACGCTCACGATCCAACGCGGCGAGGTCGAGGAAGCCCGCCGCCGCCTTCCAGTCACTCGCCACGATCGCTTTGAAGAATGCCGCGCTCACCACTCGCGCGGCGACAGCGTCCGGATTCTGCGCGACCAGGGAGCTTGGCATGATCGCCAGACCGAGCAGGTAGACAACACGAACTCTCATGTGTGACCTCCTTCGATACTATCCTCAGTACTCGCTGCGGTTTGTATTGCGTGCCCGTTAGGCGACATTCGTCTAGTCAGTAGATCGCCCACAACCCCGGCGTGATCAGTTCGATGGAGTGCTCGTCCGGATCGCGAATGTAGATGCTCTCGCCGCCCCGCGGCCACCGCACCCGGCTCTCGATCGCCACGCCGGTCTGCTCGAGCCGGGCAGCCCAGGCGTCCAACTGGCTCCGATCGCTCACGGCGAAGGCGATGTGCTGAACCCCCCTCCCGCCATGCGACGGCACAACGCCACCCGGCGTCGGCAGTGGCTCGAGTGTCGCGCCGCGCTGAAAGAGCAGCAAGACGCTCGCCCCGCCGATGTTCACCGCCAGCAACCGTCCGCTGTCGAGCAGCGGCACGGCGCCGAGAATGTCCACGTAGAACGCCCGCGACCGGGCGAGATCGTCGCAGTAGAGTGCCGTCTCGACGATGCGGTCGAGTCGCGGGAGTGAAGCGTCGGCCATGCGAGCGGTTGCGGTTCGCGTGACGCTACATTCCGTCATCGACGCTCGCAAGGAACACGAGTCATGACTTCCGCACCCGCGCTCGGTTCGGCTTCCGACGTCGGCGACCTCCCGACGTCGGAGCTCCTGACACACGGCGGCGCCGCCCTCGAGTGGATCGCGCGCTACCTCGATCACCCGGAACGTGTGAGCGTTCTTGCACAGGTCGTTCCGGGTGAGGTTCGGGAGATGCTGCCGGTCTCGCCGCCCGAGCACCCGGAGCCGTTAGGCGACATTCTTCGCGACTTCGAAGTACAGATCGTTCCCGGGATCACCCACTGGAATCATCCCGGCTTCTTCGGCTATTTCGCCACCTCGTCGTCAGTCCCTGGCATCCTCGGCGAGCTGCTGGTCGCCGCGCTCGACGTGAAAGCGATGCTCTGGCGGACGTCGCCAGCCGCGACGGAATTGGAGCAGGTGACCACCGACTGGCTGCGACAGATGCTTGGCCTGCCCGGCGGATGGTTTGGCTTCCTCAATGACACCGCGTCGATCTCGTCGATGCTCGCCCTCGCCGCGGCGCGTGAGGCGAAGCCCGAGCTCGACATTCGCGCCCGCGGCATGGCAGGTCGCAGCGACCTTCCGCGGCTTCGCGTGTACACGTCACGCCACGCGCATTCCTCGATCGACAAAGCAGCGCTCGCACTGGGCATCGGCCTCGAGAACGTGGTCCATATCGATGTCGACGACGAGTTCCGCATGCGCCCCGATGCCCTCGCCGCCGCGATTGCCGATGACAGCGCCAACGGATTCCTGCCGTTGGCATGTGTCGCAACCGTCGGCACCACCAGCACGACCAGCATCGATCCGGTCCCCGCGATCGCCGAGATCTGCCGCCGCGAGTCGATCTGGCTCCATGTCGATGGTGCGTATGGCGGCATAGCCGCCGTGTGCCCGGAGATGCGGGACGTGCTCGCCGGTGTCGATCACGCCGACTCGCTGGTCGTGAACCCCCACAAGTGGCTCTTCACGCCGTTCGACTGCTCGGCGTTCTTCACCACCAAGCCCCAGATTCTCGAGCAGGCGTTCTCGCTCGTGCACGAGTACCTCGTGACACCTGAGCGAGAGTCCGTCGTGGACTTCATGAATTACGGCGTTCAGCTCGGCCGCCGGTTTCGTGCCCTCAAGCTCTGGATGGTCATTCGGGGCTTCGGCACCGCCGGGCTCGCCGCCCG
>DATEPP010000174.1:0-13278 GCA_035273165.1 Gemmatimonadaceae bacterium | reverse complement strand
CTCCCTCGCCGTTGTCCCTCACCGACCAGACGACGTAGCTCCCCACCGGACCGAACGAGACGTTCGTCTGATCGATGCGCGCCGCGAGCCGAGCGCTGTTCCCGGTGACCGTGAAGCAGTACACCCGGGCGTGAATCCGCTGCCCGCCTTCCTGCTCGCTGAACTCCTCCAACTCGCCATTCACCGAGCCGTCGCTCTGGCGGATGGCACTCAGGCTGTAGCGCTCGAGCGCGTTGCCGAAGAGTGGCAGGAGGATCGTCGCGCTCCCCGTCACACGCTCCTGGGGCGTGGTCCGCGCGGAGAGCGTCAGCGCCGACGCATTCGGGCGCGGGGTCGTCAGGTCCGAGCCTGCACTGCAACCAACGAGAACGACCACACAGAGCACCTTCGCTCCCTGCTCGAGACGCTGCATTTGCTTCTCCTCGATTGTTCGATTCGACGGGTGGCACCGGCGCCCGCCAGCGCCGGGAACACCATTTTACCAATGGGCCGGGACAGCGCAATTGTGGCGTCGGTGCCGCAGTTCCAACCTCTGCCGGTAGTGCATCTGTCCAATCCGGCAATCGTGAGTGTTGTTTCACGCTCAGCTCGCCGACAATGGAAACGCTCCTGCAGGACATTCGCTTCGCGCTGCGCTCGCTCTGGAAGGCGCGGCTCACGACGATCCTCGCCATCCTCTGTCTCGCCCTCGGCATCGGCGCGAACACGGCGATCTTCTCGGTCGTGCGGGCGGTGTTGCTCGAGTCGCTCCCCTTCGGCAATCCGCGGCAGCTCGTCATGGCGTACGAGTCGTACGTGAGCGCTGGCCGGAAGTCGGCCACCGGCTCCGTGGCTCCCGCGAACTTCTTCGAGTGGCAGAAGGAGAAGCGGATCTTCACCGATCTCGCTGCGTTCATGCCCCTCTCGCGCGACCTCGGCGACGTCTCCGACCCGGAGCGGCTGCGCGGCGTGCGCGCGACCACCAATCTCTTCGACGTTCTGAGCGTCCGGCCGCTGATAGGACGCACCTTCCTCGACTCCGATCAACCGCCCGCGGCCGCGCCCGTCGTCGTCATCAGCGAGGGTCTCTGGCGCCGGCACTTCGCTTCGAATCCAAATGTCATAGGAACGCCGATCACGTTAGGCGCCACGAAGGTCACCGTGATCGGTGTCATGCCGGCGCGATTCGATTTCCCCGTCTCGCCGGTCCATAACGATTTCTGGGTGCCGTTCGACTGGCGCGCCGTCGGCGATCCGACGAACCGCGGCAACCATTCGCTTGCCGTCGTTGGACGGCTCGCGCCCGGTGTCGATTCGGCACGCGCGATGAGCGATCTCGCGGTCGTGGCTCATCGTCTGGCGCTGCAGTTTCCCGACGCCCAGCGGAATCGTGGCATCCAGATCATGGGGCTCGCCGGATACGTCGTGCAGAAGGTCCGGCCGGCGCTGCTCGTTCTCCTCGGCGCGGTCGGGGTCGTGCTGCTCATCGTCTGCGCGAACGTCGCGAATCTGCTGCTGACGCGCGCCGCCGGCCGCCGCCGCGAGGTCGCGATTCGTACTGCCCTCGGCGCAGCGCGCGGTCGGCTCGTTCGCCAGCTCCTCACCGAGAGCGCGCTCCTCGCGCTCGCCGGCGGCGCGCTCGGCGTTCTCGTCGCGTTCGGCACGCTCGTGGCGCTGCGCGGGATGGCGGCGACGATCCTCCCGTCGAGCCAATCGGTGGGGCTGCAGGCGGGCGTGCTCCTCTTCGCCATCGCTGTCTCGTTAGGCACTGGGCTCGTCGTCGGGATCGTGCCGGCGCTGCGCGCGAGCCAGGTGGATCTCCGCGAAGATCTCACCGAGGCGGCGGGTCGCTCGAGCGGAAGCGAGCGGCGCCGGCGCGCGCTCGACGCGCTGATCGTCGCCGAGGTCGCGCTGTCGCTCGTGCTCCTCCTCTCGGCGGGGCTCGTCATCCGCAGCTTCGTCGCGCTCACCGACACCGATCCCGGCTTCGCGTCCGAGCATCTGCTCACCTTTCGCGTCGGTGCGCCGCCCCTTGCCGGTGGCCCGGACACCGCGCGCTTCGGGCGATTCTACGCACCGCTGCTCGCGCGCACGCGCGAGCTGGCGGGCGTGCGCGGAGCTGGCTTCACGAGCCTCCTGCCCATTCAGGGTGGCGCGACCGACCGCTACTTCAGCCTCGACGGTCAGCCAATCGACAAAGATCTCTCGCGCGTTCTCGACGCACAGGTTCGCATCGTGAGCGGCGGCTACTTCGCGGCGATGCGGATCCCCGTGATTGCCGGCCGTGAGTTCGACGACCGCGACACGCGCGCGGGCGAGCACGTCGTCGTCGTCAACGACGAATTCGCGAGACGCTTCTTCCCGGGCGCATCGCCGTTAGGCAGGCTGCTTTCCGCCGGCGACGAGGGTGGGCGGATCGTCGGCGTCGTTCGCTCCGTGCGACAGCTCGGACTCGATCAGGATCCGCAGGCCGAGTTCTACCTGCCGGCAAGCCAGGCACTGTACGGCCTCGACGTCATGACGTTCGTCGTCAGGGCACAGGGAGATCCGGCGGGCTTGGCGCGGGCGGTTCGTGAGGCTGTGCGGTCGCTGTCGCCGCAATCACCCGTCTTTCAGATGGCCACCATGGACGAGGTGATCAGCGATTCGTTGACGACGCGCCGGCTCGTGCTCGTGCTTCTCGCCGCCTTTGCGCTGCTGGCGCTCGTCCTCTCCGCGGCGGGCGTGTACGGCGTGATGTCGTACGGCGTGTCGCAGCGAACGCGCGAGATCGGCATCCGGCTCGCGCTCGGCGCACGTGGCGGCGACGTGCTGGCGATGATTCTCGGCGGCGTGATGCGCGTGCTCGCGGTCGGCATAGTCGTCGGGCTGGCGGCCGCGGCGCTGCTGACCCGAACGCTCGACAGCTTTCTCTACGGTGTCGCGGCGCTCGATCCGCTCACCTTCGTCGTCGTGCCGGCGATCATCGCGATCGTCGGTCTCGTGGCCGGCGCCGTGCCCGCGGTTCGCGCCGCGCGCGTCGACCCGTTGGAGTCGATGCGCGCGGATTGAGTTGCGTCAGTTGTTGCCGAAAACTTTTTGCAGGTCCACCGAAACGAGCGTTCCACCAAACCCATTCGGCATCACCGAGGTGGCGAGCAGCGCGCGGTCCAGCTTGGTCCGCTTGTGGGTGTGCGCGTAGTGCACGACGCGATGGCCGATGAACTGGCCGACGAAGGCGCCCGCAAAGACGTCCGACGCCCAGTGCTGATTGAGGTACATTCGCGTCATACCCGGGATCATGGCGAAGCCGTAGAGCACCGGTGCGGCATACCACGTCGCGCTCGGATGCCGGAGCTGCAGCTCGCCGAGCAGCGACGCCGCCGTCGCAAAGCCGACCGCCGAGTGAAGGGAGGGGAAGGCGCGGTTTTCGAACTTCGTAAACCCGGCCCCGAACTCGAATTTGAACGGGTCGTCCTGCGACACGCGCGGTCGCGCGCGGCCGAGGGGGCCACGGATGGCCTGGCTGATGACGTCCGTGAGGAGCAGCGACTCCGTCCAGTGGAGTCCGACATCGGCGGCTGTCTGGGAATGCGCGAGCCGTCCGATGCCGTAGGTGACGACACTGGCGATGGTGAGCGGCGTCTCGTTGATGCGCGTGAGCTGGCTGATGGCTTTGTGAAACGACTCGCTCCCCTGCACGTGCGAGCTCTGCGTCCAGTGGCCGATGCGCTCGTCGAAGACGGCAATCCCACCAGTCACCGCCAGGGCGACGCCGACCGGTACGAGATCGTGCCGCGTAAAGAAGGTCTTCTGCGCGCGCCCGCTGTCGGGAAAGCCCAGGGTCTGCACGTCGAGTCGGGGCGGTTGCGCAAAGGCTAAACTGGAGTCCTGTGCCTGGCTTGCGATGCGCGGCGTGGCAAGCAGTAGGATCGCGAGGGCGATCCGCGTGAGTCGGGGGTTGGTCATGGTGGTTCCGTTCGCGGTGTCACGAGCTCGAGACGCGTCACGAGTCTGACGCGTCGAAATCACCGCTCACATGGGCAGAACGCAGGCCACGCCTACCCGAGGCCGCTAATCGTCGGCCGAAGGACCGTACATTCCCGGCACTGGGATGCCGAGCAGCCGATAGTACACGCCAAGCTGGGCGCGGTGATGAACGAGATGACTCATCATCATGACGCGCAGCAGGTAACCCCGCGGACGCTCGATGAGCACCTGTTTGCCGCGGCGCATCGCCCACGGTTGCGCGAGCATCGCGTAATCCGCCTCCGCCAGCTTGGCGGTGAAGCGCGCGACGTTTTCGTCGAAGTACGAAACGAGGTCGTGCGCGCTGTCGAATACGGGGGGCGCCTGCCGGCTCGTGACGTCGTGGCTGTCGGTCTCGAGAACGAGTGTGCCTCGTGTCACGATTCCGGCGACATGCGTCGCCAATGCGCCGAGTGGACGCGACTTCGCGTCGGGGCGCCACTCGCCCTTCCCGTCGGGATAGCGCTCGAGCATTCGGCGAGTGGACGCATGCTCGGCGGCGAAGTCGCCGAAGAGCAGCTCCGCGGGCGATGTCGTTGGATTATCGGGCATCAGACTCGTCACCGTCAGTCGGCATCGGTGTTCCGCGAATAGGCGTCGTACGCGTCACCCGTTGCGCGGCGCGGAGATAGAGCTCCATGCGATCGTCCGCGGCACGCTCCCAATCACGGGGGACAGGAACGAGCCGCCGGCGCTCCATGTCGGACTCGAAGGTTAGCCACCCCTTCTGCATGTCGCCGAGCACCGCGCCCTGCGTCGGCGTCGTGCTC
Organism: Gemmatimonadaceae bacterium; assembly: GCA_035273165.1. Taxonomy (GTDB): domain Bacteria; phylum Gemmatimonadota; class Gemmatimonadetes; order Gemmatimonadales; family Gemmatimonadaceae; genus AG2. The sequence continues at coordinate 8,521 of DATEPP010000174.1, read as the reverse complement.
CACACCAGCCAGCGGATGCCCTTCGAATCCGTGAATTCGCGCTGCGCCATGGGGGAATGCGTGCTGGTGAAGACGACTCCAGGCGAGCGTCGGCGCCCGCCTAACGAGCTGACTGACCGCCATCCTCCTTCGGGGGACTGGGCGCGTCGCCGACGCGGGTGGTCGCGCGATCGCGATCGGCGTGCATCTTCCGCCTCAGGGAGACCGCTTCCTTGGCCGCCTCCGTCGCGAGTGCGAGCGACTCCTCGACACGAATCAACTCACCCGTATCGAGGCGCGCCGCAGACGGCGTCTCGCACACCTGCTCCAGCGTTCGATCCAGCTGTTCCTCGGCCTTCTGGAGCTGCGGACGCAGGGCGTCGGCGGGCGCGGGCGACGCCGCCGACACCTTCGCATCGGCGGGGACCTTGGCACGCGCGGTCTGCGGCACGCCCTTCCCGCACAGCCGGACGAGCTCTTCGACCGGCAGCGATTCCCAATCGGGTGGGACGGGAGCGAGACGCCGCTTTTCCTGGCTGGATTCGAAGACGAGCCATCCCTCGCGATACGCCTCCGGGAGATAGTTCTCTCTCGACACCGCGTCGCTCCCTCGCGGCGTCAACGACACCTTCCATTCGATACCAGCGTCGTCTCGGAACTGTCTCATGGTTGGGCTCACCGCCTGCATAATGGGTCGTGACCTCTGTCACGAAAGAAGCGCGCCAAACCCGTGCTCGCCTCGGTCCGGGCAGATGCAAACAATCGTCCGGCTGGGTCGAAACCTGCATGGGCTCGTTAGCGGAACAGTTGACAAAGCACTCCATCGGGAGAGGGAGGAGGGAGGACATGGCGGTTCGCGAGTTTACCGATAGCGCCGGGCGCGAGTGGCGCGCATGGGACGTGTCGCCGGACGACCTGAGTCCCCGCACCAAGGACGAGGACTATCTCGCGCAACTGTATCACACCGGATGGATCGTCTTCGAGACGAAGGGCGGCGACGACAAGCGCCGGCTCTATCCGATCCCGCGGGGATGGAGCGAGCTCCCGGAGGCGGAGCTCGCCGTGTTGCTACAGAAAGCCGAAGTCGTGCCGCGCCGGAAGCTGCGGACAGAAAAGGATGCGCACGGGCAGGACGCGGCCGACGAGGTAGAGCGTGCGGCGGAGTTCAGCCAGACCGCCGTGGAAGAGCCGGAGAAAGCGCGCCAGCTGGCGAAGACGGAGACGCCCGACGTGACGGATCTCAACGTGCGGCGGACGTTCCGATATCCGGGCGGTCGCATCTGGGTCGCCTGCGTGATGCAGGATTCGGGTGCCGCTGCTCCCGTTTTGCGATTCATCGCCGGTGCGCGCAGCGTCGACCTCGCCGATTGGCCCAAGGAGTGGGTCGACTACGCCGACGAGCAGCTCGTGCAGCTGCTCCGCAAGGCAGGGAAACGCCAGCCCGGGAAGAGCGTCCCGGATGCGCCGCGCCGCCGCTGGGACGATCAGCCGACGGCATGAAGACCTCCGGGCCGTTGTCCATGCGTTTCTCGATCGTCAATAGCGAGGCCTTTGCAATGCAACGTCATGCGCGAACGGAAATTCAGGGACGCAAACGGAACGGAATGGCGGGTGTACGTCGTCATCATGGCGCCGAAGGTGGCACCCCTTCAGCCGCCGCTGTCGTCGCAATTCCGGCCCGTCCGGTCGTCGCTCGCCTTCGATAGTGAGAACGAGCGGCGGCGTCTCACGCCGGCGCCGCTCGGCTGGGAGGATGCGCCGCCGGCCGAGCTGGAGCGGCTGCTGCATCAGGCCATGACAGTGACGATCCGCCTGACGGAGCCGCCGCGGACGGCGGGGCCGCAATGAGCAAGTTTGAATTGCCTTTCGCCAGCCGAGCGGCCTCGCATCGACGTTAGGCAGACGGTTCGCGGACGGACAAATCGCCCGCGGCAATCTGTCCGTCGCGATTCGCCTTCCGGTCGTGCACTTCGCCAGCCTACAATCTGAACGTCACCTCACGGAGTCGGTCACGACACTGCCTAACTAGCAGCGGCACCGTGCGTTGCGTGGCCACCGGGAGGTGGGGTGACAGGGTGCGCTTCGTGCTCGTCACCCTCATGATCAGCGCGACTATCACTCCCGTCGCGTGACATCGTTCACAAGGGGTCCATGCTTCTGCTTCGTCGTGGCTTCTCCATGCTGGAGCTGCTCGTCGTGCTCGTCATCACTGGTGTGGTGACGGGGCTGTCGATGGGCCGCTTCTCGGCACTGCTGGCGCGAGAGCGCGTGGCCAAGGCGGCTGTCGGTATCGCCAACGACATCCGCACCGGCTTCGCCATTCCTGGGCGCATCCGCCGTCCCGTGCGCATCACCGTGGACACGGCGCAGATGCAGCTCGTCATCACCGACCGCGCGCAGACCTCGACCTACCGCAAGACCGCATTCGGCTCTCGCTACAACCTGAAAGGGAGCAACGTCACCTTCTATCCCGCTTCGGCGCTCGAGATCTATCCCAACGGTTTCGCGTCGGACACGATGCTCATCACGCTCACGTCGAATGGCTTCTCGCAGCGCGTGCGTGTGACGAAAGCGGGCATGGTACAGGTGAAGTGAGGCAATGATGATCTTCTCAACCGCCTGCTCGCGGCCCGCGCCGCTCGCACCGCGTCAGCGACGCGGGCTGTCGCTGATCGAGGTCATGGTCGCCGTGATGATTCTCGGCATCACGATGACGTTCGTCGGCCACATCAGCACCGGCATCGCCCAGAGCAACCGCAAGAGCGACATCATCGCCAAGCGCACGTTCGCGATGCAGCAGCAGGCCAACGTCGTCGGCGCTCTGCCTTTCGCGAGCCTGACGACGACGATCCTGCCCCCGACGAAGAACTTCACTCTCGGCGACTTCAGCTACACGCGACGTGTCGCGCTCACGAAAGCGGGAAACGCGAGCGTGGGCCAGACGGCCACGATCGCGATCACGATCGTACCGCAGACCGGTATCCCCAGCGACACGCTGCTCCAGGAGACGCTCACGATGTACCGGAGCAGTCCCCTCTGCGGCACCGCGCTCGGCATCCAGTCCTGCTGACGGAGACTCCCATGTTGCGACTCTTCTCATCAGGCGGTCGTCGCCGCGGTTTCACCCTCGCGGAAGTCATCGTGTGCGTGGTGCTGCTCGGCGTTCTCGGGACGGCGCTCACGCGGCTCATGCTGGCGCAGGGGCGCCTGTATGCCCTCCAGCGCGCCAAGCGCGATGCGCGCGCCGTCGGGCGATCGTCGATGAACCTCCTCTTCTCCGATCTGCGCATGGTGCACGACGGCGCCGATGCTCCGGGTGGGGTGATGCTCGCCTCGCCGAACAGCCTCAGCGTCAAGGTGCCATACGCGGTTGGTCTCGTCTGCGGTAACGCCACCGGTACGACCGTGGTCAGCATGTTCCCAGTGGACTCGGCCGCGAAGGCGATGGCCAAGTACGCCGGGTACGCGTGGCGGAACCGGGTGACGAAACAATACGCCTACGTACCGGTCGTTGATACCGTCCTCAATGCGCCAGTGACACCCTCTGGGTCGTCGTCGGTGTGTACGTCGACTGCCAAGATCAAGTCCGACACCGTCAACGGCCGTGCGTGGGGGCCGACGGACGTGAAGCCGCAGTCCGTGATCGCGGGGACGCAGCCCGGTGCGCCGCTCTTCTTCTTTGAGAACGTTCTCTACTTCTTCGGCAACTCGACCAGCTTTCCAGGAAAGGTCGCGCTCTATCGCCGCATCGAAGGCCGGACGGCCGAGGAGCTCGTTGCCCCGTTCGATCCGGGCGCACGCTTCAAGTTCTTCGTGCGCAACGTCGATACGTCGACGGTGACGCCGCCAATGGTGCTCGACAGCCTCGTCGGCGTGTCGCTCGTTCTGACTGGTACCAGCTCCGCGACGATGGCGGGGCGCGTGGCGGAGAAAGTGAAGATGGAGACCGCCGTGCTCTTCCGAAATCACCCCGGCTTCTAGGCGGATCCTGGAGATCTCGTTATGCATCGCATACAGAATCGCGCGGGGTTCGCCCTGCCGCTCGTCGTCATCTTCCTCGTCGTCCTGAGCTTCGCGCTCGCCGCCGGTCTCGCCGCGAGCGCCGCCGAGGGCGGCACGACGGTCGCGCAGCGCGGCCAGAATCGCGCGTATACCATCGCCGAGCAGGGGCTTCAGCGTTTCCTCATCAACCGCGACAGCCTCTGCCGCCTGAACAGCTTCGCGACCTGTCTCACGGACCCCGGCGCAGCCACCAGTGGTCAGGACAGCGTGCAGTTTGCCGTGGGCGGTGGATACGCGGTCGTCGTGTCGCGACTGATGCGGCCGCAGCAGGGAACGAAGGATACGATTCCGGCGCTGTACTTCGTCCGTGCGCGCGGCATCGATTCGACCAGTAAGCTCCGCGGCAACGACACCACGACGAGCGTACGAAGCGTCGGGTTGATGGTGCAGTGGTCGGTTCAGACGATGAACGTCACGGGCGCCTGGACGAGTCTCTCCGGTCTGACGAAAGACGGGACCGCGGGACAGATCGATGGAAACGACCAGTGCGGTCGTAAGCCGGCCGTTGCCGGCGTCATGGTGCCGAAGGGCGACTATAGCGCGACAGGCGGCTTCGTCCCGACCGGAAATCCACCGCTCGACACGTCGAAAACGCTCGCTCAGCTCGATCCAATGGTCACCATTGACTGGAACGCCATCGTCAATGGAAATGCGATGACATTCGACTTCGTCGTGCCGCCTAACGCGTTTCCCCCGCAGGGATGGTTCGACGCGGACACGAGCCGCTGGCCCATCATTCACGTGACCTCGAGCGACTTCTCACTGCCCAACGCCGGGCGCGGCATCATCATCGCCGACGGAGACTTCACCATCTCCGGCAGCAACATGTGGCAGGGCATCATTCTCGTCGGTGGCCAGCTCACCTCCAACGGTGACAACACGACGTCGGGAGCAACCGTGAGCGGCTTGAACTACAAGCTTCCCGGCGCGACGCGGCCACCGGCCGGCTACATCAGCGACAATGCGACGGCCAACGGTAACAAGACCTACGTTTACAACTCGTGCAACGTCAATCGCGCCACGCAGAAGCTGCGACATTACGTGGCGTTGGCGAACACCTGGGTGGACGACATTCCAGTGTGGTAGCCATCGATACGCCTACCGAGTACGTTGAGAAGCGCGCCGCGATCCTGCGGCGCGCTTCTTTTGTACCAGCGACGCTCATTGTGTCATGGCCGATCGGCCGGCGAATCAGGGACAGCTCGAAGCCATCTGGATCAAGCGCGCCCACCGGGGACCGATGGATGCGGTGCGGCAGGCGCGTCTCATCGAAGGGAAAGGAGTGCAGGGCAGTGTAGACCGCAGCCGCCGGCGCCAGGTGACGATCCTGTCCCGTGAAGCCTGGGACGCATGTATGGCCGAGCTCGACGCCGACCTCGACCCGTCGACGCGCCGGGCGAACCTGCTCGTCACGGGCGTGGACCTCGAGGGGACGCGAAACCGGGTCCTGCGCATCGGTGATGCGCGTTTGCTCATCGGCGGCGAGGTCACGCCGTGCGAGCGGATGGAGGAGGCGTACCCTGGACTTCAGGCGACGATGCGCCCGCACTGGCGGGGCGGGGCCTTCGCCCAGGTGCTCACTGACGCCGAGATCCAGGTTGGAGCCCCTGTGGGGTGGGAAGCGACGTAGGGGGACGGTGCGGGGCGCCGGGATAGCAGAAGGGCCCACGAGCATCGCTCGCGGGCCCTTCCTGTTCCTGCGACCGCTACGTGATTACGGGACGTAGCAAGCCGGCTCACCGTCGCCCGCCGTGGTGATGATCGGGCTCGTGGTGTTGACGCCGATACCGCAGGTCGCGCCAGACAGCTGGCTGTGCGTCACGGTCGCCTTCCAGAACCCAGCACCCGTCGTCACCGCCGGCACGCCGACGCCTGACGAGTTCTTGAAGGTGTTGCGGGTGATCAGGTTCGTCGCAGTCGTGTAGTAGGTCGAATCCGAGAAGAACGCTTCCTCGGCCGTGACGAGGTTCCGGAGGTCGGACTTCATCGCGGTCACGTACGCCTTCGACTTCGTGTTGGCAAACTTCGGGATTGCGATTGCCGCCAAGATGCCGATGATGACGACCACGATCAGCAGCTCGATGAGCGTGAAGCCCTTCCGGGCGCGGAGCATGTTGGACATGGAAGAATCCTGAGTGAGTTGGGACGGCGATCGCGATCGACTGCGACCGGTGCCGTAGGGTGGGCTGTTTGGCCTGTCACAAAGCAAGTGTGATGCGTAGAGGGGCCCATGTAGTCAACGGCTTAACTCTCAACGACATACCAGCTTTGGACGGGCTCACATGCACTGCTGCTGCGTGGCAGAGTGCAAGGCGCCACCGGGTATTGCATGATGGGTCTTGCGTGAATCGGAATTGCGAGAGTTGTAAATCGATGCCGACGCGCGACGGTCTAGCGACGCCGCGGCCCTCGTTGCATGTTGCCCCCGTCCTGCCTCCGGAGACTCGCCATGCGCTCCTCCGTTCTTCGCTCGATCGCAGCGCTCATCCCCATCATCGCAGCAGCCGGTTGCGCCTCGATCCCCGCGCGACAGCCGGCGCCGGCCTCGGAGATCACCTTCGACCTCGCCGCGTCGCCGACGCACGCGCGCGAGCAACTCGCCGCCGCCTTCGCCGCGAACGGTCTCTCGGTCGCGACGTCGCAGCCTGGGGTCGTCGAGTTCCACGCGCCGCGCGAGCGTGGTGTGCTCGGCTACTACGAGGTGTTCGTGCGCGCCGTGATCGTGCCCCTCGACTGCGGCACGCGCATCACCATGTTCGGTGAGGAAACGCGCTATCCGAACGCGACCTCGGTCGAGACGACGGCCTCGTCACGCATCGGTCCGTCGTCGTCAGGACGCGCGCTCGACGTCTGGAACAAGCTGCAGCTCGTGGCGCGCACCGTTCGGGGCGACGTCACGACGACGCACGAGCATCTCGATCTCGGTCGTTAGGCGCGCGCCGGGAGGGTGATCAGCTTCTCCGGGGTCACCCCTTCCGCCTCGGCCTGGAAGTTCACGACGACGCGATGCCCGAGCACGGGCACCGCCATCGCGTTCACGTCCTCGAGATCCGGCACCGACCGGCCATCCATCGCCGCGCGGGCCTTGGCACCGAGGATGAGATACTGCGATGCGCGCGGACCGGCGCCCCAGCTCACGTACTTCTTCACCATCGACGTCGCCTCGTCGGCGTTCGGCCTCGTGGAGCGCGCCAGCCGCACGGCGTAGCTCACGACCGTGGGCGGTGCCGGCAGGCGCCTAACGAGGTGCTGCAGCGCCAGCAGCTCGTCGGCCGAGAGCACCGGCCGGATGTCGACGTCGACGTCGCTCGTCGTCGCAGTGACGATGCGTTCCTCCTCGTCCCTGGTCGGATAGCCGACCGTGAGCTGCATCATGAACCGATCGAGCTGGGCTTCGGGAAGAGGATAGGTACCTTCCTGCTCGATAGGATTCTGAGTGGCGAGGACGAAGAACGGCTCGGGCAGCTTGTGCGTCTGCCCGGCGGCGGTCACCGCATGCTCCTGCATCGCCTGCAACAGCGCCGCCTGAGTTTTCGGTGGCGCACGGTTGATCTCGTCGGCGAGGACGACGTTCGCGAAGATCGGCCCGCGGGCAAACTTGAAGATGCGGCGACCGGTTGCGTGATCTTCCTCGAGAAGCTCGGTGCCGGTGATGTCGCTCGGCATCAGATCCGGCGTGAACTGGACGCGAGAGAAGCTGAGGTCGAGCGCCTGCGCAACGGTCTGAACGAGCAGCGTCTTCGCGAGGCCGGGGACGCCGACGAGGAGCGCATGGCCGCCGGCAAGCAGCGCGGCGACGAGGTCGTCGACGATCTTGTGTTGGCCGATGATGCGTCTGCCGATCTGTTCGACCAGAGCTCGGCGCGCTCGCGCGAGTTGAGCGAGCAGATCGAGATCGCGTGAGTCGTCCGTCGGTTTGGTCTGCGTCGCCACGCCTCGATCACTCCGTTCCGAGTTCGCGTTGAAGGTAAGGAGTGGGGTGGCGAGTGGCGAGTGGGTAGTTGGGACTACTGAGATTGGTGACTGGTGACTGGTGACGAGTGGCGAGTGGCGAGTGGCGAGTGACGACGCGGATTGTCAGGCTCGTTGTCGTCCTCAGCGCAGCGACGAACCGGAAGGATGTGCACTATCCGTACACTTGGCTCGGAAGGATCCCTGACGAGAGAGCGAAGGGAACGCAGATCTCGCAGAGAACAGCAAGAGAGCAGTAGCCACGCTATGAAGAGTCGTTACCGCTCTTGTCAGTGGTTTCAGCGTCGTGTCAGTGTAATCAGTGACCATCGAGGACATGCACCGCCACTCGTCACTCACCACACGCCACTCATCACTCATCACCGGCCACCAGCTACGCCCGTGGCATCATTGCTGCACGCCTGCCGACGCCACAGCAGAACCCGACTCGTGAACATTCTGCATCGCTTGACCTTCGCCCGTGGGAGCGAAGTGTTGGACTTCGTGCGAACGCTCCGCGAGCTGAGCG
>DATEPP010000173.1:0-31963 GCA_035273165.1 Gemmatimonadaceae bacterium | reverse complement strand
GAGCCGGCCGGCGTTGCTGGTCGTAAAGGAGTAGCCATGTTACATCGTTACCGTCGGTGCGGCGCCTTGTTCCGTCGCCCGTTGCACCTGAAGTGTGATCGTCCTGAATCCGGCGAGCCGCGCTGACTGGAGCAACCGCTGAAGGAGGTCGTACCGCATCGTCTTGTCGCCCTGAATCGCCAGCGGGGTCGTCACCGATTCGTTAGGGCTCGTGCCATTTGCCTGACGAATCGAGTCGGCCGTCGTCTTCAATGCCGCGTACAGCTGCGGCACGACGAGCGGTTGGTTTTCGACGTTCGAGACCGCCGACGCCGCCGCGCTGACGGTCATTAGGGGCCGGCCGTTGAAGATTACCTGTGCCGGCCGGCTCGAGACGCCTAACGTCAGCTCCTGGTGAGCCGCCGCGCCGACCTTCGCTTGCGGCAACGTCACGCCATTGAGAATTGGCGCGAGGTCGCCGACCGTGGCCGCCGTCAGCGAGAAGAACACGATCGCGACGAAGGTATCGACGAGCGGAATGAGGTTCAGTTGAACGAGGCCGAACTTCTGGAACATCGCTCGGCGCCGTCCTTCGCGGAGTGCGCGTGCGCGTTCGCTCGCCATCTCAACGTCCTCCTGGTGTAGCCGACGCCACTTGCATCGAGCGCGCGGCGCTGGTCAGCGAGATCTTTGGGAAGTTCGATATCTTCACGCGCTCGAGTACGTGCACGATGTCGTCGTAGGCGACGTCGTCGTCAGGCACCACCATGACGGCGTCCGCGGTCGGGAACTGCCGCTTGATGTCCTGCAACGTCGCCTGGAGCGTGTCCAGCGCCGGCTGACCGATGCCGGCGATGTTCAGCGCGAACGGCTGACCGCCGCCGTTGGCATGCTCGACGCGCAGCCCATTCTGATGGACCGCGACGGCGAGAATCAACGTCACCGTGTCCCGCTGCGCCCCACTCGTGTTCGTCTCGGCCGTCACCACCACCGGTGGCAACGCGAGGTCGAAGGCCGTCAGGTTCGTCATCACCGCGCCCGTGTACGTGAGGAGACTGAAGAACACGATCGAGGTGAGAATGTCCACCAACGGCACGAGATTGATGCGTCCGTGCGCCGTCAGTGGCTCGCGCTCCTGTTGCCGTGCGCGAAGCTTATGAAACCGCGAGGCCATGAGAAATCCTTCCTGGGTCTAGTGTCGACGCTCTGGCGCCTAACGCCTAACGCAACGCTTAACGGTGGCCGAGGCGAACGTCCGGGCGATCGATGAGCGCGTTCACGAGACGCACCGAGAACTCGTCCACCTGCTCGATGATCATCTCCGACTGGCTCACGAGATACGCATGCGCGATCGACAGCGGGATCGCCACGAGCAGTCCGAAGCCCGTCGCGTTCAGCGCGATCGCGATACCGGCCGCCAGCTTCGCGGAACGCTCCGCCGCCGACGCCGATGCCACCGAGGCGAACGCCTCACGCAGACCGTAGATCGTTCCGAACAGACCGAACAGCGTCGCCACGTTCGCGAGCATCGGCAGATACTGCAGCCGGCGCGTGAGCTTCGGCATCACCGTGATCGCGGCCGCGTCGGCCACGCTCTGGAGATCCGCTTCGTCGCGGCTGCGGCTGCGCAGGATCAGCAGCCCCATATCCGGGAGCGCCGCCGTCGACTGCGCGCAGAGCTTGATCGCGTCGTCGATCTTGCCGGCGCGCACGAGCGAGATCACGCGCTCGATGAACGCGCGACCATTGATCTTGGACTTGATCACGATCACGTAGAACCGCTCGATGAAGATGGCGATGCCCGCCACTCCCACGAGCAGGATGAAGTTCATGATCGGTCCGCCGTTCTTGTACCACTCAATGATCGTTGACATGTTCGCCCTGTCTCCTCGCAGGCGTGTTGTGAAATCGAGCGATCGTTTGTCGCTACATCCTTGCGTGCGTCCGGGTGACTGGTGTCACCTCATCACCCGGACGTGTACTGCTGTTACCGGAGCCGTGAGGCAGAAGACGTGCCCGCCGGAGGCGGTCGACGCGTCGAGTCGGGCGGCGTCGCTGGTGGGCGACGCGTCGTATCCGACGCGGCCGGTGGCGTTCCTGCTGGCGTCGTCGATGGCGGCGTCGTCACGATGCCGCCCGGCGGACACCACCAGTGCGTCGCACACCACCGCTGCTGCACCTGGGGCAACGCCGTCGGCGCATTCGTCGGATTGTTCCCCGGCACCACCGCCATCGGTTGTGGCGGGAGACGCGGCGGGAAGAGCGCCGACGAATCAGCCGGGACCCGCACCCGCTGCTTGTGCGACGGACACCACCAGTGCGGCGCGCACCAGCCGTACTGCTTGCGCAACGTGGCGTACTGCGCACGAAGCGGTGTCAGTGGTGACACGGCTGGCAGCCGGAAGAGATCCGGCGTCCCAACGCTGTCCGCCGCCAGCACCAGCGAGTCCGCAGGCGTCATCAACCGGCCCGACATGATCGCATACCCTTCCTGGATCTCGGGCCAGAAGTCGTGATCGTAGAAGCGCGGCACCAGCACCTGCCGGCTGTACGCTGGAACCTCACGCGGCCGAACCGTCACGACCTGCGGTGTCGGCACTGTACCACGAATCTCGATCGTTTGCTGCCGCCGCGGCGTCCGCTGCGCGCTCGCTTCCGAGCTGCCCATCACAAGGGCCGCCGCGGCGAGTAGCACGGCGAAGGCACCGCACGCCGCTGCGCGCCCGCTTCGAATTTCTTTCATGCTGCTCGTCTCCGTCGCCATCAGCGACCTCCGGTCACGACGCTCGGTGGCGCCGCGTCAACGTTACCCTGCACTGCGTTCCGTGCTCGGTCGATCCACGGCTTCGCGGCCGCATCGTTTCCGATTGCCGGCGTGGATTCGGCCCGCTGTACCAGCTCCTGCCAGACCTGCTTCGCCGCGGCGTAGTACTGCTCCGCCTGCTGCGCCGCACCCTGCTGCGCCTGCGTCTGTTCAGCATCCGTTAAACCAGATGGCAGCTGGACGTTCTTGACGAAGTTTCCGTACTCCCACTGCGCGAGACCGACGTAATAGCTCGACGCCGCCAGGTACTGCGGCACGCCGGACTTGATTGCATTCGCGAACTCGCTCGTCAGCTGCCGGAGGAGCGCCTGCTTCTGCCGCGACGCACGCGCCACGCCGGCCGCGGTCAGCTGCCCCTTCGATGAGATCACCAGCTTGAGCGGCTGATACTCCCCGAACGTCCCGACGCCCTGCTGGAACGCCCGCTCCGCGACCCTCGACGAACACTCGGCCTCGAGCCCCTCCGCCGGTCGAGCGCAGGCGTTGGCCAGTGCCCGGTTCGCCGCCGCTGTGTCGCCCGACGTCTGCAGCTGCGCGATCTGCTGTTGTTTCGCCTGCGCCGCGCGATCGTCGCGCGGGAAACGCTGCGCGAACAGAGCATACGTCCGGGCCGACGCTGCCGGATCCTGCGCTTCGCCGTAGGTCACCGCCGCGTTCCAGAGCGCATCCGGCGCCCGCTTGTCCTTCGGATAGGCGTTCGCGAACTGCTCGTACGCCGCCGCGGCTTCCTTCTTTCTGCCTAACGAATCGAGCATCGAAGCCACGCGAACCATCGCATCGGCGCGGCCCGGACCACTCTCGTTCTGCTGGATCAGCTCCTGATACGCCTGCACCGACTGCTCGCGCTGACCGAGCTCGGCGAGGAGCCGCGCTCGCAACGTCTGATACTGGAGTCGATACTTGTAGTTCGGGTACTGCTGCGCCAGCTGCGCCGAGAGATCGATCGCGTGCTGCCGCGCATCGCGCGACGCCGCTTCGTCGTTCTTGCTGCGCGCCACGCTGTCGGCGAGCATGTACGTCTCGATCGCGTTGCGCAGCGCGTCCGGCGCCTTTGCGTTCTGCGGGTTCGCCTTTGCGTAAGCAACGTAGACCTGCTGGGCCGCCTCGCCGTACTGGCCGTGCTTGATCAGTGAGTCGGCGTACGCACCTGCTGCCGTTTCACGAGTCGCGCGAATCGAATCGGCGAGCCGCGTTTGGCCACTCGAGACCGCAACCTGCTGCGCCTGCTCCCACTGCGTCTGTGCCTGCGCGTACTGACCAGCGCGATACATCGCGTCACCGATGAGCCGCTGCGCCGTCGGCGTGTACGGATCGTTCGGGTACGTCGTGGCGTACGTGCGGAACGCCTGCTCCATCGCGTCCCACCGCTGTGACTCCGAGGCGTGTCGCCCCTTCTCGATCAGCGCTTTCTTCGCGACGTCGGTCTGCGGGAACGCCGCAACGAATCGATCGACCGCCGCGAACAGTGAATCCTGCGCTGCACGATCGCTCTTGTTGCGCACTAGCGCCGAGTCGAAGGCGACGATGGCGTTCCGTCCCGCCTCCTGTGCGAGCTGCTGGTTCGCGTTTCCATAGCTGAACGCGGCGCGCGAGAATTCCGCGCCGGCCCGCGCATAGTCGCCCGCGCCGAACAGGGCCTCGCCGAGGTACCGATTCACGATTTGCGCGCTGTCGCTCTTCGGGAAATCCGTGAGATAGCGCTGATAGATCTGCGCGGCCTCGGCGAATCGTCCCTTGTTGCCCGCCTGTGCCGACGCCAGCATGTACTGGCCACTCTCACGCAGCGCCGATTCACGCAGCTTTGCCGCGGTATCGGCCAGTTGCGGATTCGCCTGCGCCCACGCGCTCCCCGGCGCCAGCACGTCCGCCAGCCGGAGTCGCGCCGCCTGTGCCGAATCACGCTCGAGAAGCCGGTTTTGATAGATGTCCGCGATCTCGCTGACCGCCGTCAACACGCTCGAATCAGTGGGCGCCTGCGTCAGCACCATCTGATACGCATTGATCGCTTCCGGGAAGTTGCCCTGATCTCGGAACGTCTGCGCGACGCGGCGCATCAGCGCGAGCTGATAGGGCGCCCCGCCACGGCTCTGGAAGTAGCGACTTGCCGCCTGCGCGCCACCGACCTGCGTGAACGCGACCGCCATGTACTCGATCGCTTCGCCCCGCAGTCCAAGCCGCGACTGCTGCTCGGGGGTCAGCTTGTCATACGCATCGACCAGTCGGCTGAAGACGTCGACCGCCTTTTGATAGTCCGCCTGATTGGCCTGGTTGGCCTGGTTGTAGTACGACCAGCCAAGCTTGTACAACGCGAGGAAATAGATGTCGCTCGGAGCCTGCGTCGACGCGACCGCTTGCTCGTACGCAGTTGCCGCCGCCGCGAAGCCGGTCCGGCGCGGATCGCCGCGCTGCCGCGACGCAACCTCGAACCGCGCGTCACCGAGTCGGAAGAACGCCTCGCTTCGGAAGCGAGAGTTCGCCATCCCCGACACCTTCTCGAACATCCGTGCCGCGTCGGCCCATCGCTGCTCCGAGGCGTAGAGAGTGCCGAGCGTGTACGTCGCCGCGTCGATCTGTTCGAAGTTCGGATACCGGTTGACGAGCTCCTCGTAACGTGCAATCGCAGCCGAGTAGTCGGGTGCGATCGCGGCGCTGCCCGCGTTTGCGTTCGTCACCGTCGTGGCTGCCGGCGCCGTCGAAGGCCGCGCTGCGGGCGTCGTTGGCGCTGCCGGCCGCGCGCTGTCCGGGCGCGCCGTTACACCCGCCGCGCGCTGGCTCTCGGCGAACACGGTGTCCGCCTGCCTGACGAGTAGCTCGCCGAGCTGCAGCAACGCGTTCGGCCGGAGCGGGCTCGAAGGATAGCGGTTGAGAAAATCCTGAAGTCGGTTGATCGCGGAGTCGAGTGGCGCCGGTGGAGCAGCCGTCACTCGGGCGGAATTGGCAACCGTCAGCGCCGGCGTCTGCGCTGAAAGCGCTACCGGCAGTGCGACTGTCGCCGCTATGAGCAATCTGATGATCCGAGTCATCGTTTACTTCTTCTGCGTGGGAGGTGTACCGGTACGTGCAGCTGGCGATGCTTTGCTCGCCGCCGCTCCGGACTGTGCGTTCGCGTTCGATCCCGTGGTCGAGCCGCTGCTCGCGCCCGATGGTGCCGTTAGGCCGGCGCTGCTACCCGTACCCGATGTGCCCGTCGTCGTCCCGGCGCCCGCCGGCCGGCCCTGATCGATGGCGTTGAAGAACGCTGCCGTTGCGGTGCCGAACTCCGCCGCCTGCAAATCATGCTGGAGGAGAGCGACGAGATCGGTCGCGCGAGCCGAGAGCTCCGTGCTCACTGCCGCAACCAAGCCGGCTTCGGCTTCGGAGCGTCGAGACTGTGCCGCCGCCTGCGCGCTGCGAAGCCGGGAGAGCGAGGCGCTCGTGTCCGTGAGCTGACCTGTCTGCGCTGCCGCAAAGAGACGGTCGGCTTGCTCGATCGCCGTGCGCGATTCCGCGAGTTCCTGCCGCACCTTGTTCATTCGGATGCGAACCGAATCACGAAGGAGGAAGAGCGGCAGTGCGTTCAGCAACGAATCGGTGCGAGCCGCGACGAGCGCTTCGACGTCCAGACCAGGCGGAATCAGTCCGCGCTGGCGCAGGCTGTCGGCTCGCACGGAGAGAACGTACGCTGGGCCGCCCTGAACGTTCCGCACCTGAGTCACCAGGGATCCGCGGAGGTGGCTTTCCGTGGAGTCGATGCTCGTCAACAGTCCGCTCAACCGCGAGTCGGTCGTGTCCACGCGCGCCACGAGCTTGGCTACCGTATCGCCGCGGCCCTGCATCGCCTGCTGCAGCCCGCGAATCTGCATCAACCGCAGCGTCGCATTCCGACTCGCGAGCCGGAGGCGCTGCGACGTGATCGCTGCATCGAGATCCGCCGACATCACCGCTTCGGCGCGCTGCGCAAAGAGCGTCGGCGCCGCGTTGGCCGAGGCCGGCGCGAACAGCACCCGCTTCGAGAGCATCACGCCGGCGGAGTCGCCGACGGGCCCGTAGCGCTGCATCAAGTCGTTCAACGAGACGATCCGCGCGACTTCGACCTGCGGCAGCGTCGGCGTCGTGCCGGTCATCACCGAGGCGAGGACCTGCGGATCGGCACCCGCGGTCTCTTCCAGCGCGATCGTCTTCCCCATCTCGGGGTCGTTCGCGAAGAGCAATCCCGCGGCACGCGCCTTTACTAATGAACGCGCCAGATTCATCACCGCGTCGCTCGACTTGTTGTCGAGCCGCTGCGACTCGGCGCGCCCAGAAT
Source organism: Gemmatimonadaceae bacterium (assembly GCA_035273165.1). Lineage (GTDB taxonomy): Bacteria > Gemmatimonadota > Gemmatimonadetes > Gemmatimonadales > Gemmatimonadaceae > AG2. The sequence continues at coordinate 24,875 of DATEPP010000173.1, read as the reverse complement.
CCGAAACCATGCGGAAGAGGCGCCCCGCCTCGTCCGTGCGGCCGAGCTGGAGCAACGATTGCGCGGCCATCAGCCGCGCTTCATCGCGCTGCGGTAGAAGTGGATACTGATCGGCGAACGCAGCGAAGCTCTGGCCCGCACCGGCTATGTCCTTGTTCTTGTACTGCGCCCATGCCTTCGTGAGCAGCGCCAGCGGCGTGAGTCCGCCGTTAGGCGTCACCGCATTCGCGAAGGTGATCGCGCGGTCGTATGCGTTCGTCTCGTACGCGAGCTGCGCCGCGGTGAGGCGGACCTGATCGGCGAAGGTGCCGTTGGCCGTCTGAGCCAGCGCCTCGAGTCGAGAGAGCGCGGCCGTCGTCTTGGTCGTGTCGGTGCGCAGCGACGTCAGCACGTCCATGTATTCCGCGTACTGCGCGTAGGGCGCGCCCGCCGCTTTTGCCGCCGCAAACTTTGTCGCAGCCGTCGGATAGTTGCGCAGCTGGTACGCCGCGAGACCAGCGACGAGCGCCGCGAGGCCGCGCGATTGGTCCGCCGCTCCGCCCTGCACGAGCGACGAGACGCGGGCGAAGTCACCCGTGCGGTAGGCGCTCAGCAACAACTGCGAGTTGAGGAGCGGCGCGTAACGAGCAGGCCCGCTGCTCAATACCGCCTGCGCATTCGTCCGGAACGCGCTGTCCATGCCTAACCGGTACTGTGCCTCGGCGAGGAGGAACAGCATGTCTCCCCGTCCGCGCAGCGTTTCCGTGCTCGACCCCGCCGGTGACGGCGTCGGCGGCAGCGATGCGAGCCACTGCAGTCGCTGCAGGGCCGACACCGTGCGATTCGCCAGCAGATCGTTCAGCGCCACGCGCACCTCGGCCTCGAGGGCGCGCGCCGGATCGATCGGCGGCATCAGCGACGTATCCGCCAAAGTGGTCCGCGTCGTACTCGTCGCCGTCGGACTCTGTTGCGCCTGTAACGGCAGCGCGACGAGCGCGAGGGCAGCGAGGCTCAATCCTCTCATAAATGAAGACCTCCGCCGTCCGCTCAAAATGGGTTTGACGTTCGACTAGCCCAGGCGGTCTGCACCAGCTTGCCCTCCTGGATGGCGAACTGCACGTACGTCACGGCATCGCCCAGCGCGCGAACGCGCGCCACGAGCTGCTGCGGCTGACCATTCACCGTCGTCGTCAGCACGATCGTGTGTGGCGTCGGGAGCACCGCGCCGCGGAACAACTCGTCTGCCGCGCCTACCCGGAATGCCGTCCGCGCCGTGTCGGACATCGAGAGACTCATCGTGTTCGCTCCGTCGATCGAGAGTGCCAGACTCCCGATCTGCGACGCGGCCATTGAATCCGCCGCAAAGAGCACCGCCAGCATGGTGCTCGGCTGCTTGTCGAGCGCCTCCGCCGCGAGCTTCAGCTGACCGTGTGTAGCCCCGACGAGCTGCTCGCTGACGTAGAGCTGATCGCTCAGGTTGCGTAGCGCTTCCTGCTGCACCGCGACCTGAGCATTCGTCAGCAACAGCACGCGCGCGATGTTCGCGCGACGCTGCGCCTCGTCCGCGACGAGCTGCTCGAGCGGAGTTCCCGCCGGCATCGCCGTGGTCATTCGCCGCGTTGTGTCAGAAGTGACGGGCCGTTGGGCTCTCGTCGTGTCCTGTGCGCCAAGCGCTGGAAGGGCTATTCCCAGCGCTATCAGTGTCATCAGCGCTTCTCGCTTCATGCCGCTCTTCTCTCTGTGGCTCGGGTTCCCTGCGACTCGCGAGATCGCCGTGCAAGAACGAGCAGTTGTGCGAGAATTGCGACGCCACCCACTTCGCCACTCGTCTCCGCCCGGCATAGTCGCGTTGCCTCGTGCTGCAGCCGCTTCCGGCGGCCGCACGCCGGAATGGGGTAGAGCACGTTCTGTGCCTCATACCTGCGGCCGCCGCCCACTCGATACACCCGCGCTGTCTGCGGCGAACTCCCGGCAAAATCGCAGCTTAACTGCTCGAGAAATCCATTTGCCGGACCACGGTGCCCGCGTCTTCGCGCTCGGTTCGCGCCTCCGGCAACGGACATTAGCTTTCAGGCGCCCGCGAGCCGGTCCTGGCGTTCCCCCTATTCAAACACGCTCATGTTCGTGTCCGTCAGAGTCTTCGCCACGCTTTCACTCGCCACGATTCTCGGTTGCAAAGGCGCAGACGCCGCTCGCCGGGAATCGGCGAACGCGAGCACACCGGCCTCGGCAACTCCGGCCACCGCCACCGCGGCTCGCTCATCGGCGACGATGCCGACGGATTCGATTAGCGAGCGCGCGGACCGGGGGCGAATTCGTGGCAGCGAGAGTGCCGGTCTCTGGATTATCGAGGCCAGCGATTTCCAGTGCCCCTTCTGCAAGATGTGGCACGACTCGACTTATGGAGCGCTGGTCAAGAATTACGTGGACGCGGGAAAGGCGCGGCTCGCCTACCTGAACTACCCGCTCGGTCAGCACCAGAACGCAATGCCTGCCGCCGAAGCCGCGATGTGCGCCTCGGTCCAGAACAAGTTCTGGCCGATGCACGACTCCCTTTTCACGTCGCAAGAGCGCTGGGAGACGCTTCCGAACGCGCTTCCGATGTTCGACTCGACCGCCGCACACATTGGCGTCACGATGCCTGCCTGGCGCGAGTGTGTGGCGAAGCACCTTACCCGCCCGCTCATCGACGCTGATTACGAACGCAGCCGCACCGCCGGCGTGCGATCCACCCCAACCTTCTTCGTCGGCGACCAGCAGCTCTCCGGCTTTCAGCCTTATTCCTTCTTCCGACAGGTGGTCGAGGCCCAGCTCGCGAAAGGCGCTCACGCCCGTTAAACGCCGCTTCAGCGCCTAACGCCCTCCAGCCGGCGCATGCACGCCGCGCTCCGCCTGGGATATGAGGGAGCCGCCCGTCTCGCAGGCGTAGGGGCCGCTCTCTCGCGGCTCACACCGGGGGCAGAATCGAAGGTCGTCAGGGCGCTGCGAGCGCGTCGCGGCATTCGCGATCGCTTTCGCGCATGGGGCGAACGCCATCGGGATCCCTCGCGGCCGCTCCTCTGGATGCACGCGCCTTCGGTGGGCGAAGGGTTGCAGGCCCGGCCAGTGCTCGAGCTCATGCGCCGAAGGCATCCCGGGGTTCAACTCGCCTACACCCATTTCTCGCCGAGCGCGGAGTCGTTCGCCCGCTCCCTCGACGTCGATTTTCACGACTACCTCCCGTTTGACACGGACGGAAATGCGCGCGCTGCCCTCGACGCCTTGCGTCCCACCGCCATCGTCTTCTCGAAGCTCGACGTCTGGCCGACGCTCACCGCCGCCGCTCACTCGTTAGGTACCCCCCTCGGCCTCGTGAGCGCGACGCTGGCTTCCGGCTCCTCCCGCCGCTCACGCCTCGCCGCTGCCCTCCTTCGCGATGCCTACGCTGCCCTCGACGCCGTCGGCGCGATCGATCCCGCGGATGCCGAGCGTCTCATTGCCCTGGGCGTGCGCGCTGATGCCATCGTCGTCACCGGCGACACGCGGTACGATCAGGTCTGGGCACGCGCCCGAAGTGTGGATCGGACAGGTTCGTTGCTGGCGCGACTGGCGAGCCCTCGACTGACAATCGTCGCCGGCTCGACCTGGCCCTCGGATGAAGCAGCGTTGCTCCCGGCGTTTGTCGCCGCGCGACGAAGAGTGCCCGGCGCGCGGCTGATAATCGCGCCCCACGAGCCGACCGTCGGCCACCTCGAGCCTGTCGAACGTTGGGCGAAGGGTGAAGGGCTTCTGCTCCACCGTCTCGGCCAGGCCACCCGCGAGAGCGAGGTCGTTCTCGTCGATCGCGTTGGCGTGCTCGGTGATCTCTACGCCCTGGCGGACATCGCCTTCGTCGGCGGCGGGTTCCACGACGCGGGGCTGCACTCCGTTCTCGAGCCGGCGGCGTTCGGCGCGCCTGTGCTCTTCGGCCCTCGGCATGCGATGAGTCGCGATGCCGGCTTGCTGCTCGCGCGCGATGGTGCGCGATCGGCTCACGATCCCTCGACGCTTGCCGACGCCCTCACACGATGGTCGACCCAGCCCACCGCTCGAACGGCCGCAGGGGAAAATGCGCTGGCCACGGTGCGCGACGGTTTGGGTGCAGCCGAGCGATCGCTGGCAGTCGTCGAATCGCTGCTCGGACTCGCCTAACGACGAGCCGCGGCCAGCGCCGCCGCTGGTGCTCGTGACGGGCGGTGGAGGAAAAAGCCCTGTACGAGGTGCACGCCGAGCTCCTTCACCGCCTTGAACTCCTCCGCCCGCTCGACGCCCTCCGCGATCACCATCGCCCCGTGATCGTTCGAGAACTTCACCATCGTCTCAACGAGATTCTGCTTGATGAAGTTCGTATCGATGCCGTTGATGAGTGAGATGTCGAGCTTGATGTAATTGGGCTCGAGGTTCGCGATCGAGCCGAGGCCAGCGTACCCGCTACCGGCATCGTCAACGGCAAAGCGGAATCCTGCTTCGCGAAAGGCGCGCAGGCGCTCGCGGAACTTGGGATAATCCTTGATCGCGGTCCGCTCCGTGATCTCGATGACGACACGTTCCGGGTACTTCACCTCGTGCTCGTTGAACGCCGGATCATTGAAGTCGTGCGGATCCACGTTCAGGAACAACAACTCCCCCGGCTGAAGATGCGTATCCATCCCTTCGATCGCTCGACTCCGGCACAATCGGCTCAGCTCCCACACCAGATCTGCCTCGGCCGCGACGTCGAACATCACCTCCGGCGAGCGCAGGCTCCGCATCACGCCACGGGCAAGGGCCTCGTAACCGTAGATCTCCTGCGTCTCGGTGACGACGATCGGGTGATAGTCGATGTACACCCCTCGTTCGCGAAGACTGGCGCGCAGATCGGCGACGCGACGCGCGCGATCACGTTCCTCGATGCTCCGCGCTGCCTTTGCCGCCTCACGAATCCCTCGATAGATCAGCCGCTCGAGGCGGATCTTCGGGTTGTAGTAGACGTGTGACCGACCGACGTAAATGTCGAACAGCGCGGCGATGTCGTCTCCGTGCTGCGCCTCGATACGGCCCGCTACGTGTCGCTGGAGCCGCGCCACCATATCGGTGATTTCGCTGTCGGTCGCAGCGGCCACACCCGCCGCGGGCACATGAAAGAAGATGAAATCGTCGTCGTTGGTGAAGCTGACCATCAACCGCGAGTTGCTCGGCGCCGCAGTGTCGTCGAGGAATTCGCGCACGGCCGCCGATGTCGTCTCGAGTACGGCGTCCAACTTTTCCCAGCCGTAGATCTCCTCGATCTTCGAGTAGCGCACGAAGTTGAGATACAGCACGACGAGCTCACCCCGCTCCTTGAACAGCGCCCGTGAGCGTTCGATCATGACGGGGAGCGTCGGCAAGCCCGTCATCGCGTCGTGCAGCATCTCCTCGTACTCGACGCGTTCCACTCGATCGCTCATGGCGGCCCCGATCGTCGCGCCCCGGCTCACGGCGGAGTGGATGCGCGCCGAGATCTCCTCGGGGGTCGCCGGGATGCGGTACCACTCCTCGGCGCGCAGCTCCACCGCTCGACGGCGTGCCGTGTCGTCCACACAGCCGATGATGACCGGGATGCCGCTCGCGTGCGCACGCTCCGTTGCCGCACGGAGCTGCGTTGGATCCGTTGTCACCACGAGAACGGCGCGAACGCTCGCATTGTCGATGGGCGCGGTCAGCTGCGCCGCGTCGACTATGTCGACGCTCCAGGACTCGAGCTGGCTGACCGCCGCCGCAATCGATGGATCGTCGCTGTCGGTGAGGAGGACGAAATCGCTCATTCCGCCTCTACCGCGGCGTCACGATGCCATTGCACTGCGCATCGCCAGGTTTCGCTGCACTGTCGTCGCGAGCGTCGGCAGATCGAATGGCTTCTCGACGTAATCATCGGCGCCCAACTGCAGCGCTTCGCGTTTGTCTTCCCATTCGCCTAACGCGGTGACCATGATGATGCGTACGCTCTTTCCGAGCGTGGGGTGCTGCTTCATGATTCGACACACTTCCCAGCCGTCGCGACCAGGCATCATGACATCGAGCAGCACCAGCGCCGGGCGCACCGTCTCGAAGAGCGCCAGCGCCTCGTCGCCATTGTACGCGACAGTTATCGGATAACCGCGAATTTCGAGATACTGGCGGATGATCTCGGCGTTGTCGTGGTTATCGTCAACCACCAGAATCGGCGGCAAATCGGTGTCCCGCATTGGCTTCGAGCTCGAGGGTATGGCGACGCATCATAGCGGTCGCAAGTACCATCGGGGCAAGTAACACGCCACCTACCGCCTCGCTCCGAGCGCGTAAGATAGCGCCGCTCCGAATGCCGTGCCCGACGGCTTCCCGGATTCCACCGGTTGTTTACCACCGAGCTCCAACCCAAGCGTAAGTCCAATGGCGGAAGTGATCCCCAAATCGACGCCGATTGCTCCGCGGAAGACGCTCGTCTTGGCGCCCCCTCCACCACGGGCCACGGACTCGAATATGGGCGATCCGTAGAGGGAGACCCCACGGCTCGCGCCGATGGCGTGACGAAAGCTTGCCGTGGCACCGACGGGAATCAGCGCCTTGGCAACCGTGCTGTCCATCGCGCCGCCGCCCGAGATGGCGCCGTAGCCCGCGAAAATGCTCACACCAAAGCTGCTGGTCGCGCCGATAACCGGAATATTGAGACGCGCCCCGTACGCCGTGCGGGTCGACGCGCCAGTACGCAGCTGTGCGCCGATGCCGCCGCTGAACTGGAATCGCGCTGAGCCCGGTGCCCAGGCCGCCGCCGCCGCGTACGTCGTCGCACCTCCCAGCCCAGCGGCGTCCACCGCCGCCGTGATCCCCGGATTCACGAATGCGTTCTGAAGAGCCGGCGAGCCCGGCATCTGCGCCATCGCCAGCTGCGCCATCATTGTCGCGATTGCGGCCGCCACCCAGGAAAACCCGATCCGCATACTTGTCACCGTGCTGAGGTCACGCCTATCAGGCGCAATGATCGTGCGACGGCTGCGTTCGTGTGTCGAGATGATTTGACATCCGGCCTCGACGTCAGTAAAAAGCCTGCTTGAATGCAGAGACGACCCTTTCAGGAGATGGCAGTGAAGCGAAACATCGTTCGGACAGCGCCCTTGGTGCTGGCGACGGTCGCCGCCTGCAGTACGGCAACGAGCGGGGGCGTGGCCGCGTCCACCCAGGCGAATACGCGCGCTAACAACCCACAGCTATTACGGTGGACGGGCACCTTTCAACCAATACAGCAGCAGACCGGGGATCTTGGGCCACGCTCGACAAACAAGGTCTATGGGACCGTCTCATTGAGCCGGCCGCCCGAGAATGCAAGCGGCGTACATGTCAGAATGGAATTGAGCACTCCGTTAGCCGAATCGCGCCAACTGCACTGGGCGATTTTCGACGGCCGGTGTGGGTCGCCTTCGCTCCCACTTCTGGCGATCGAGCAGTTCCCGGAGATGAACGTCTCGAACAACGGCCGAGGGCAGCTCGACGCGGATCTGCCGCTCGCGCTGAGCACGTCGGGGGCATATCACGTTGACGTCTACTGGACCACTGGCCACGATCAGGGCGACGTCATGACCTGCGCCAACGTGCGTCTCGACAAGAGCCGCTGACCGCACCGGCACCCCACGAGGGGCAACAAAGAGGGCGCACTCACCAGAGTGCGCCCTCTTTGTTGCTACCGCTGCGAGGTTGAAGCTATTGGATGCTGCGATTTGCAAGCCTGGGCTGTCGCGCCGGCATCCGGATGGCCATCCGGCCTCCGCTTGGCAACTCGATCTCGCTCAGTTCGTGTTGTCCAAAGATCGCCAGACTCGGCAGAAACATTCCGGTACCAGCGACGGACTTCACCGGCTGCCCAACACCACCGAACGTGTAGATCGGCAGCTGGAGCGTTTCGAGCTCTTTGGCCGGAATCGGGAGATGCCGGACCGTGCCATCCCGCAGATCGTCCACGTGACGCAGCTGGAAGAAAGTGAAGCCGTCTGTCGACAGTGTTTCCACTTCGCGCTCGTAGGTGATCGCGTCGAGTAGCGTTTGCTTACTATCCGTCGCCGACACCGGCGGCAGGCCGCCCCGGGTCACGCGCGTGTTGTTGATCAGTTGCGCCGCGAGCGCGAGATCGCCGTTCGTCTGCACGAGCGCTTCCGCCTTGGCGAGATCGCTTTCGGCGGCGAGGATGTACGGCACCGCGCCCGTCGCATGCGGAGTCGACGTGCGTGCGTAGAACTTGTACCGGCTGTGAAAGTACGGACTCTGCATGTAGATACCGCGGCTCGGGTCACCGATCACCGCACCGGTGTACGTGTAGTCCGTCGTTAGGCGCTTGTCGCCGTTACCGGAAGGTGGCACGTTGGTCGAGGCGCCCGTGTACTCCGCGGGTACGGTTGGATCCATCTTGTGAATGAGCTTGAGGTCCGTCCGGACCCATGTCGTCTCGTCGCCGTAGTAAGCGTTGTACGAGTACCAGTTGGTGTTGTCGCCCTTCACGGTGAAGTCGAATGGCGCACCGGCCGAGCCGGTGCCGATGCCCTTATCCGCGTACTGCAGCACTTTCGCCCAGTCGACGCTGGGTACTTCGGCCGCCGTCCGCGGCGTGTACGTGAGGAGCAGTGCTGCCATCGTGTTCGCGATGCGGTTCAATGTCACGCCGTTGAACTTCTGAACACCCATGGGCAGCACCGCATCGCCGTATTCATACGTCTTCCCCGCCGTTGCCGCGATCACGGCGTCCCATTTCTTCTGAGCCGCGGCCGCCACCTCGGTGTACGGCACTAGCTGCGGCAGTACTTTTCCCGTCGGATCGAACGTCTCGTCGACGACGAACGCCTTGTCGAACAGCAAGGCGATATTCGTCAGCGTTGCCGCCTGCACGAACATCGCCAGCGACTTGTACTGATCCGTTTCCGCCGGGCCGTTATCGAGGACGATGCCCCTCGCGAACGCCCGGAGGACGTCATTCGCGTCGTTGAGGTTAGCGTAATTGTTGTCCCACGGCTCGCGTGCCACCTCGGCATCCGACGCCGCGGAGGCGTTGTTGTAGGGGATCCGTGGTTGCAGGTTGTTGAACCGCATGCCGAAGTTGCCGAAGTTGCCCGTGTAAGCGTCGGCGGTGACTCCCAGCATCATGTACGGGTCGACGTCATTGCTCGTGAGATACCAGGAGTTCACGGAAGAGATCGCGAGCGACTTGACGTCGTTAGGCGTCGCGAGCGCACGAGGGATGTCCGGGTTGTCCGGATTCGTGACGTTGAGGTCTTGCGAGCACGCTGCTGCCAGCGCAAGCGCCGCTCCCCCCAGGAGTACTCCAAGCTTTTGCTGCATTGCCATTGTCTTGAGGTCCGGTTGAGCGGTGATTAGAACTGGATCTCGAACTGACCGGTGATGGTCCGGAAGTTCGGGTAGCGGAAGCCGTCGATCCGGTAGTTGAAGTCACTGCCGGCAGTGACGTCGGGGTCGAAGCCTGAGTAATGCGTCCAGGTATACAGATTCCGACCGATGAGTGCGATGCGCGCGGACGACGCGCGGCCGAAGCCGATCTTCTGCACGAACCGCGGGGCGAGATTGTACGCTACCGACAGCTCGCGCAGTTTGATGTACGAGCCATCCTCTACGAAGTACTCATCCGCGTTCAAACCGTTATACAAACCGGCGACGTAGAACGGCTGCGCGATTTTTTGCGACGGATCCTTCCCCGCCTGGTCGATGTCGCCCGATCGGACGTCCTGGAACATCCACTGCTTGGAGAAATTGTAGATGTCGCCGCCCTTCTGTCCGTCGAACAATGCGTGGATGTTGAACGGACCGACCCGGAAGTCGTTCGAGATGCCGAAGTTGAAATCGGGGTTCACGTCGCCGATCACGAACGTGTTCTGCCCCGCGCCATTCACGTACACGATCGGCTGTTCGTTAGGCTGGCCGCGGTTGGCTTTCGGCACCAGATAGCCGAGCGGATTCACGACGTAGTCGCTCTCGATCGCATTCGCGTACGCTGGGTTCTCCTTCAGCTGCGCGAAGGTGTGAACGAAGCGGGTGCCATAAATGATTCCGAGCGGCTGCCCCGCCGCGTAGTAGAAGACGTTCTGACCCTGTGAATTGTCGGCCGCTACGCGGAATGGCGCGCGGTTCATCGACAGGATCCGCTGCGTCGTGTGATCGCCCGTGATCGAAAGGTTATAGCTGTAGTTCGGACGATCGAGTACGCGGGTCTGGAAGGACACCTCGAACGACTTCGAGCCGACGTCTGCCGCATTCTGGATCTGCGTCGTGAAGCCCGTCTGCGCCACCGACTGCGGCACGCTCAGGAAGGCACCCTTCGTATTGCGATCGGCGTAGACCAGCTCGAGATCGAACCGGTCGAGGAACGTCGAGTTGATACCGTACTCATTCTCTGTCAGGATCGCCGGCTTGAGATCCTTGTTGCCGAGCTGCGCGGCCTGCGCCTTGTTGATCTTGCCGCCGCCGACGAAGAAATACTCGTACTGATCGAAGAAGCGTGGACGCAACCCCGCCGTTCCGCGGGCGGCGCGGATCTTCAATTCCTGGAATCCAGGAATGTGGAAGTCCTCAGTGATGCGATACGCCCCTGAGATCCGATAGAAATCCGCCCACCGTGAATTCGGGCCGAACAACGACGAGCCGTCGCGGCGATAGAGCCCGTCGATGATGTAGCGATCCTTGATGTCGAACGACTGCGACGCCATGTAATCGATCGTCCGCTGATCCTGAGTGTCCGAAGTCAGCGTCGTCTGGCTGGCGTCGAGCGCCCCGAGATCGATGACGTCGGTGACGTTGAGCTGTGATCCCCCGGCCTGGAATTGGTCGAAGTGGGAGTTCTCCAGCTGATACGCCACGCTCGTCGTGGAGAGAATGTTCGACAGGAACAACTTTGACGCGGTGGCTCGGAGCTGCGAGTTCCACGAGACGTTGCTGCGCGCCGCCTTCTCGAGCGAGCCATCACCCGGAACTCCCGCCTCGTTCAGATAGCCGCGGAAATCGTACGTGCTCGACTGCTCATTCAGTCGATCCGTGCCATAGTTCCCCTCGAGACGCAGCCATTGGAAGGGACGATACCGCATCGCCGCCGAACCGAGGATGCGCTCCCGGCGAAGCCGGTACTGCTCGTTCGCCAGCTGATACAACGGATTGGCGCGCGCGTTTACCGAAGCGTAGGCCGGAATGGCCGGATCGTACAGAATGTCGTCCTCGCCGTTCGGATGGGCGAGGTCCACGTCCGGCGGTGCCTGCAGCAGCGAAAACCAGCCGTCGCTGCTGGACGGGTTGTAATCGTTCCGCTGCAATCCATAGGTCAGGCTCGCTGAGAGGTCGACCTTCTCGCCGAGACCCTGATCCACGTTCATGCGCACGTTCTGCTTGTTCTGCCCATCACGGAACGGGAGGATGCCGCCGTTGTGGTCGGTGCTGAACGAGGAATTGAAGTTCGTGTTGCCGCGCCGCAGCCCGATCTGAACATCGTTGTTGTAATAGCTGTTACTCCCGAGCCAGGTCTTGAGCTGATTGCGCCAGGCACCGGGCCCGCTCGATGGATACGGGTTGTCAGCAATCTGCCTTGGGTCCAGGACTCGTGATCCCTTGTCGAGTTGGATCGTACCATCCGGGTTCGTGAGGAAGTCGTGGCTGTGATTCAGCGCGATCCAGTGCGGAATCCCCGACTGACCGACCTCGGTGCGAGCCGTGATCGAAAGGTGATTGTCCGGCAGGTTCTTGCCGCGCTTCATCGTGATGTTGATGACGCCATTGGCGGCATCGGATCCATAGAACGATGAGGCAGCCGCGCCCTTTAACACTTCGATCGACTCGATGTCTTGCGCGTCGATGTCGGAGATCGAGTTGCGGTTGACGTCTCTCAGAATGACGCCGTCGACGATGATGAGCGGAGCGCTCGCGCCAACCGTGAGGTTCGTCGATCCACGAAGACGAATCGCCGGGTTCGCGCCCGGATTGCCCACACCTAACTCGATCTTCGCGCCCGCGACCTTGCCCGCCAGTGCGGCGATCGGATTGGCCGCGGGAACATCCTTCACCTGATCCGCTGTCACCTGTGCAACCGAAAAGGACAGCTTCTTTACCGATGTCGACTCGGCGACGCCCGTGACGATCATTCCTTCCAGCCGGAAGGGATCCGCCTTGAGCGTGAAATCCATGATGTGCGAGCCTGCGGTGAGCGTCACCGGCAGTTGTTGCGGCGTATAGCCGATGAAGCGAGCCGTTACCGTAACTTGCTGGGACTGCGCCTGACGCTCCGGCACGTTGAGCAAATACGTACCACGGTCATTCGTCGTCGTCCCTATCCCAAGCGACGGAATGGACACGCTCGCCCCCGTCAAGATCACACCCTGCTCGTTGACGACCTTGCCTGTCAGCGTCGCTTGAGCGCTTGCCTCACGGACACCCATCCCACACAAACAGACTGTGAGGAGGGAAAAGGTTAAGAGACTTCGCGCTTGATCGGCCTTCGTCATGTCGGTCCTCAGCAAAGGGTCTGTGGCCTAACATCAAACGGGCGAAACTGCAGCGGCTCCAAGCAGCGCCGACGAGCGGTGTCGGCGCTGCTCGATGTTTTTTCGAGCCCAATGTCAGGGCGGCCCCATTCTGGGGCCTGTACCGGCGCCTGACAAGTATGTGCGTCCCCATAAACGCCACCACTGGGCGCTTTGGTCACATCATCCGGCAATTTTTTGACGGGAACCGGCCCTAACGCTGCTCTGCCGCCGAGGAAGCTGTGGGCCGAGGCGGATGCTGGCCGGGGCGATCGTCGTCCGCCGTGAGGCTGAAGTTGAACGGGAGTTGGACGAGCTGTCGCACCGCATGGCCTCCGGCCATCGCCGGCTCGAAACGAGCCATCGGGAGGACGGCGCGAACCGCCGAGGCGAAGTCGGGATTCGTGCTAGCCACGATACTGATGGTTGCGGTTTCTACGGCACCGGTCGAATCCACGACGAACTGCGACAGCACATGCCCTCCGATGTGCGCGCGCCAGAGGGAATCCGGGTAGACCGGCTCCGCGGAACCGGTGACGTAATGTGCCTGCCTATCGACTTCCGCCGCGAGCAGCACAGCGTGACTCTGGACGAGCGGCTCCAGATCGACTGTCGCTCCCGGGGTCGGCAAACGTCGGCGGGCGCCTTCCGCGGGGCGGGACCAGATGGCAATCACCCCGCATTGCTCCATGCCCCGCGGTCCAATGAACTCGATCGGGATCGACGCCGCGCCGGAATACACCTCGATGCCCTCGACACTCTTGATGTTGATCATGTCGAGATCGAAGGGGCCCGCGCTCGCCGGAAACCCGTCGACGAATACCAGGGGCGGGCACGTCGCGCCGCGCAGGAGAATCGTTTTCCCGAGCGCGCCACGCATTGTGATGACGCGCGCACCTGGCACGCCGCGCATCACGTCCGTTAGCTCGAACCCGTTCTTTCGCTCGATGTCAGCCCGCGTAACGAAGTATCCGACTTTCCGCGACCGACGTGCGTTGAATCCGGCAAGCCGACCGTCGTAAGGCTCGCGATGCTCGCGCACCTCGACGACAGCGAGCGAATGCGCGATCTCCGCCAAACGGACATCGAGCGAAGGTGAGTCGGATGTGGGTGCCCAGTCCAGCGTTGCCGGCAGGAATCCAAGTCGCCGCACGGTGAGGCGGAGCCTCGCCCGTGGAACCGTTCGCAATGTGAAATGACCTCGCTCGTCGCTCACCGCACCAGCGGCAAGCCCCGCGGCGCCAACCTGAGCGCCCATGATAGGTGCACCGAGCGAATCGCGCACTGTACCGCTCAAGCTGAGAGTGTCCTGAGCCGTCAGCCCGCGGGCTGTCGCCACAGAGAGTCCCACCGCGGCCGCGGCTGCTCGAGCAATGGTGCGCACACCTAACGCATGGTCGCCTGCGCGTCTCACGTCAAGGGAGTTCTTACGGCGCACCACCGAGAAGTCGCATCCATTCGGCCAATCCCGGATATCCCGGTGCGATCCGCCACAATCGCATCGCCGTCGCGCGCGCGTTCTGGAGATCGCGAGACGAGCCGTACGCCAGTGAGAGCTGGTAAAGAACTCGCGGTTGGTCGGGCGCCAGGCGTAGCGACTCCTGCATCAGCGCGATCGCGCGCGGAAGGTCGTGACGTTCGAGTGCGAGCAATGCTTCGCTGAACGCCGCCGACGGCGATGGTCGAATGTCCAGAGACCGCTGCAGCGCCGCGTATGCCGAGTCGCTCTGATGAGCGGCCCTGAACGCGTCCCCGAGAACCTCCCACGGCGCGGCGAAGAACGGCGCATCGCGAACGAGACCACGGTATTCGACGATGGCGGAGTCCACCTCGTGACGCCGTAGATAATCGCGGCCCATCACCAGCTTCGCATCGGCCCATGGCGCACCAGCCGAGACGCCGAAACTCAGGCTGTCGAGAAGATCCGTCGGCCGATACGTGCCGCGATAGTCACGCTGAGCCGCAACGGGAACGAACGGCCATCGGCCCGTGATCGTGCGAACGGTGTGCGTCGCGACGCGAACGTCCAACGTCGACAGGTCCATCAGTTCCTCGTACGCGCCCCATGATCGCAGTTGTTCGGAGTGCGCCGCGTGCCCGAGAAAGCTTTGGTCGCGAAGCGCCTCGAAGAAGGCACGCGCAATCAACGCCTGCCCGTGAGCGTTCGGATGCACGTGCTCGAGGAACAGGTCGCCTCCGGGGATGTGCCCCGCGGCCTCGGCTTCGAATCGCCCCGCGACGTCGACGAAGGTTGCGCCGGTGGACTGAGCCACGCGACGTATGATGGCGTTGAATTCGGTCGGCGCGCGAAAACGGACGACGTCGAGGTCGCGCGCTCGCTCGAACAATCGCTGCGCCGTTATTGTATCGCCGCCGGCGAGTGCGCGCCGAGCGTCTGCGAAAATCGAGTCGGCGCCTCCCGGCGCCGTGTTCGCCCTGTCGGCGAACGGCGGCTGATCGCGGAGATTGCTCGTTAGGCTCCCGATGAACGTCGCAACGTTGGCGGCGCGGAGTGCACCCAACAGATGCGTGAGGTTGTCCTCGTACTGCGCGGCTCCGCGCCGGTACGCCACGCCACCGAGGGGGATCGTCGCGTCACGCACGAGCGTCTCCATGAAGCTCGGCGCCGCCTCGGCGCGCCGGCGCTCTCCGCCGCCCAGGCCACCCATCGCCGCCGTGACCAGGTTGCGCAGGCCCATCACGATGCGGAGCCGCTGGAGCCGGAGAGTCAAGCGGAGGATCGATGGCGAGTGAACCCATCCCGCCTGAGTCGAGCTCACGCCGAGCGCGCCGTAATACTCGTTATGCCCGCCGTAGACGATCACCGCATCGGGATGCTGCGCGAGGACGTCGTCCAGCATGTCCAGCAGCGCGTAACTATTGGTTGCGGCGATGCCAAGATTCACGACCTCGACGGAATCCGACGGCAGCACATCGCGCAATGCGTCGCGGAGAACGCGTGAGAACGTGCCGTTATGCGGATAGGGGAAACCGGCTGTCGTCGACTCGCCGAGCACGAAGACGCGAAAGGCGTGCGGCGGCTTCGTCGCCGCGAATGGATCGGAGGGCGGCACGGGTGGCGACGCCTCGCCCGGAAACCAGCGGCGGCTCACCCGTGGGTTGCTGACCAGCAAATCACCGCGATCGACCACCGCCGGCACGAACAGAGGGAGAGCGCCCGCCGGCCACGTCAGGCGCAGGGCGAGCTCCAGTGCCGCAAGTAGCGCGAAGGGCAGCAAGCCTACGACCACCCGGAACAGAGCGCGCTTTTTTCGGGAGAGGGGTCGCGGGTCCTGCCTGGCGTGGCCACCGCTCCCCTGAGCGATCCGCGCCGCTCCCCGTGCGCGCCCCGCCCGCCTTCGGGTCAAGGAGCCGTTAGGCCACTGCCGCGCGGTCCGTCACGACGCGGACCTGATTGTCAACCACTTGCAGGAAGCCACCCTCGATGGAGAAGCTCCGCGTCCCTCCCCCGGCGCCGAGTCGGAGCGTTCCCTTCCCCAGCAAGGTCATCATCGGCGCGTGCCCGGTGAGAATGCCCACCTCGCCATCGTACGCCGGCGCGACGACGGAATCGGTCTGCCCCTCGAACAGTACCGCTTCGGGCGAGATGACGGTGACGGTCAGCATGTCAGTGAGTGCTCAACTCTGCGCGAGCCGCTTCGCGTTCTCGGCAACGTCCTCGATGCCGCCGGCCATGAAGAACGCCTGCTCGGGAAGATTGTCGAACTCGCCCGAGACGAGGCGCTCGAACGACGACACCGTCTCCTCGAGCTTCACGTACTTGCCCGGAATGCCCGTGAACTGCTGCGCGACCGCGAACGGCTGCGACATGAAGCGCTGCACGCGCCGCGCCCGCGCCACGATGCGCTTGTCGTCCTCGGAGAGCTCGTCCATGCCGAGGATGGCGATGATGTCCTGCAGCTCCTTGTAGCGCTGGAGAATGCGCTGCACTTCCGTCGCCACCCGATAGTGCCGCTCACCGATGTATTGCGGATCGAGGATACGCGACGACGACGACAGCGGATCGACGGCGGGGTAGATCCCAAGCTCCGTGATCGCCCGGGATAGCACGACCGTCGCGTCGAGATGCGCGAACGCCGTCGCCGGTGCCGGATCCGTGATGTCGTCGGCCGGAACGTAGATGGCCTGTACTGAGGTGATCGATCCGCTGCGCGTCGACGTGATCCGCTCCTGCAGATCGCCCATCTCCGTCGCCAGCGTCGGCTGATAACCCACCGCGCTCGGCATGCGGCCCAGGAGCGCCGACACCTCCGAGCCCGCTTGCGTGAAACGGAAGATGTTGTCGATGAAAACGAGAACGTCCGCGCCTTCCGTGTCGCGGAAATATTCAGCGACTGTCAGCCCAGTGAGGCCGACGCGCAAACGCGCACCCGGTGGCTCGTTCATCTGCCCATAGATGAGCGCGACCTGGCCGAGGATGTTTGCTTCCTTGAACTCCAGATACAGGTCGTTCCCCTCACGCGTGCGCTCGCCCACACCGCAGAAGACCGACTTGCCGCCGTGCCCCTTCGCGACGTTGTTGATCAGCTCCTGAATGACGACCGTCTTGCCGACGCCCGCGCCACCGAAGAGGCCGATCTTCCCGCCCTTTACGAAGGGAGCGATCAGGTCGATGACCTTGATGCCCGTCTCGAAAATCTCCGTCTTCGGCTCGAGGTTGACGAAGTCCGGGCGCTTGCGGTGAATCGGCCACCGCGGCGCGTCCTTGGGGATTGCCGGCCCGTTGTCCACGGGCTGTCCGACGACGTTGAGGATCCTGCCTAACGCCGCGTCGCCCACCGGCACGGTGATCGGGCCGCCGGTATCGACGACCTCGAAGCCGCGCTCGACTCCGTCGGTCGACGACATCGCCACCGCACGCACCTGATTGCGCCCGATGTGCTGCTGCACCTCGACGACGACGTGAATGTCTTCGCCGGTCTCCGCCTTGCCCGTGATGTCGAGCGCGTTGTACAGCTCGGGGAGATGCTCCGCCTCGAATTCGACATCGAGCACGGGCCCGATGACCTGCACGATCTTGCCGATGTTCTTAATCGCCGTGGTCGCGGCCATGTTGGTTCCTCTAGTGAGCGTCGACGCAAGCGCTCCGCGCTCGCGTCACTATCCCTGCAATGCCGCGGCGCCGCCGACGATCTCCGCGATCTCCTGCGTGATGTTCGCCTGGCGCGCCCGGTTGTACGTTCGCCGCAAGATGTTGAGCATGTCGCTCGCGTTGTCGGTCGCGTTCTTCATCGCCGTGCGCTGCGCGCTGTAGAACGCGGCAGTGTTCTCCACCAGCGCGCGATAGACCATGTTCCGTACGTACGCGGGAAGCAGAGAAGAAAGAATCTCCTCGGCCGACGGAAAGAGCAGATAGTCCCGCTGCTGTTGCTTCCCCTCGTCGCCAGACGGCGGCGCCACGGGAAGAATCGTCTCGGTGGTTGGCGGTGTGGAGATCGCGGAGCGGAAGTGCGCATGCACGATGTACACGGCGTCCAGCCGGCCGCTCGCGAAGGCGTCCATCAGACCATCGACGATCTCGGCGGCGTTCCCCGCGCTCGGTCTGTCGCCGAGGTCCGTCCTGCTCGACGCCACCGCACGGCCGATGTATCGATAGTAGCCCAGTCCTTTCTTGCCGACGGCGTGAAGCTCGACCTCGACGCCTTCTCGCTCGAGCCGTGCGATCAGATTCCGGCTCTCACGAATGAGATTCGCGTTGAATGCGCCGGAGAGCCCACGGTTACCCGTGATCAGGATGACGGCAGCACGACGTGTCTGCCCGGGTTGACGCAGGAGTGGAAAGCGTTCTGCAAGCTCCGGCGAATACAGCCTGGACATGACCTCGCCCAACGCCTGCGCGTATGGTCGCGCCGCGATGACGCGGTCCATCGCCCGCTTCATCTTCGACGTCGCGACCATCTCCATCGTCCGCGTGATCTTGCGCGTGTTCTCGACGGACTTGATGCGACCTTTGAGCTCGCGTCCTTTAGCCATTAGTTGTCATCCCGAGGAGCGTAGCGACGAGGGATCTGCACTATGCCGTTGTGGCTAACGAACCGCGTCTTCGACTTTCGGCTTCTGCTCGCGTGTACCCGTCGTCTGCTTGTACGCCTCGATGCCGCGCCGCAAATCCGCCTCCACTTCCTTCGTGAGGTCCTTCGACTGCCGCAGCGTCTCACCGACCTGCGGGAACCGCGCGCCCATGAACTCGAGGAAGCCGCGCTCCCAATTGCGCACGTCCTGCGTCGGCACGTCGTCGAGGAAGCCGTTCGTGACGGCGTAGATGATCATCACCTGCTGCTCGACGGGCATCGGCTGGTACTGCCCCTGCTTCAGGACCTCGACGGTGCGCGCGCCGCGGTCGAGCTGGCGCTTCGTGGCGGCGTCCAAATCCGAGGCGAAGGCGGCGAACGCTTCGAGCTCGCGATACTGCGCGAGGTCGAGACGTAGTCGCCCGGCAACCTTTCGCATCGCCTTGATCTGCGCCGAGCCGCCCACGCGCGATACCGAGATACCAACGTTGATGGCCGGTCGGACGCCGGCGAAAAAGAGATCTGCCTCGAGGAAGATCTGTCCATCGGTGATCGAGATGACGTTCGTCGGAATGTACGCCGACACGTCGCCGGCCTGCGTTTCGATGAGCGGGAGGGCGGTCAGCGACCCGCCCGGCTTGAGAATATTCGTACCATCGACGACACCGGCATCTTCACGGAGCTTCGCCGCGCGCTCGAGCAATCGCGAGTGGAGATAGAACACGTCGCCCGGATATGCCTCACGTCCAGGTGGGCGGCGCAGCACGAGCGACAGCTGCCGGTAGGCGGCCGCCTGCTTCGACAGATCGTCGTAGACGCAGAGCGTCGGCCGGCCTTCGTTGTACATGAAGTACTCGGCCATCGCGCAGCCCGAGTATGGCGCGATGTACTGCATCGGCGCCGGGTCCGACGCGGACGCGACGACGACGATCGAATACTCCATCGCCCCTGCCTCGCGCAGCCGCTCGACGACGGAAGCAACCGTCGACGCCTTCTGGCCGATCGCGACGTAGACGCAGATGACACCCTGCCCCTTCTGATTGATGATCGTGTCGACCGCGACCGCCGTCTTGCCCGTGCCGCGGTCGCCGATGATCAGCTCGCGCTGCCCGCGGCCGATCGGGATCATCGAGTCGATCGCCTTGATGCCCGTCTGCAGCGGCTCTTTCACCGGCTGCCTAACGATGATGCCGGGCGCCTGCGATTCGACCTTGCGCGTGAACGTGGTGTTGATCTCGCCCTGGCCATCGATCGGACGGCCGAGCGCGTCGACGACGCGGCCAACGAGCGCCGGCCCCACCGGCACCTCGAGCACGCGCGACGTACGCCGCACCTCGTCGCCTTCCTTCAACTGGAGATAGTCGCCGAGCACCACGGCGCCGATGTTGTCTTCCTCCAGGTTCAACGCCAGGGCCGTGACGGCGTTCCCGGTCTCCGACGCCCGGACCTCCAACATCTCGCCCGCCATCGCCTTCTGCAGGCCATAGATGCGCGCGATTCCGTCCTTTACCTCGAGGACGGTTCCAACTTCCTCGACGTCCAACTCGTGCAGGTCGGCCGCTTCGATCTCACGAAGCAGAATGTCTTTGATCTCGCCAGGGCGGAGCGTCGTGTCAGTGGCCATACGGGGGTCCGGAAACGGGCAGCAGTCGAGGGGAGGAAGGGCTTGTGAAAAATATCACAAGCGGGGATTCTCGCAAGCCGCGCGGCGCCGCGATCCCCTCGTCGCGGGCGTTGGCGCCTGGTAGCAAGGGTTCGATGCCCGATCCGGCGGGCAGAGCGGACATTGTGTGCCCATGGCTGGAAGCCTCAGGGATCTCAAAGTCTGGCAGGAAGCGGTTGCCCTCGGCGGCGAGGTCCTTCGCGTCGTGCGCCACAGCGCTCGCCGCGAAACAAAGCCGGCCACCGATGCCCTCATCGTCACCGCCCTTGCAGTCGCCGGCCACATTGCCGAAGGCTATGGACGATATACCGCTCCCGAGCAGCGACAGCTCTATCGCGCCGCCAAGCGAGAGTTGCTCCGGCTGGAAACCCAGCTTGCCATCCTTCGACACGCGGACCTCCTCTCGCTCGCTGCGCACGGAGATCTATTGAAGCGAACCCACCACGTCGCCCGCCTGCTCGCCGGATATATCGTCTATCTCGAGCGGCAGCGCGCCTCCGAAGACGAGGACGCTTCTGCCGTGAGAGCTCCAACAGCACAGGCAACGGCGACGGCTTGAGAACGAGCGATGATCACTGCTGACGACTTCGGCCGTGCCCGCGCGCAAATCGCTCGATGAGGTCCACCGTTCGCAGGCGGCTGAGCGACGCAGACTTTGTTCCCACGATCCGCTGTGAGGTCGTCGAGAGATGCGACGGCGATGCGAAGCCTAACACGTTCGCGACGTCGCGTACATCGTAGCCGGGATTCTTCGCCAACTCGGCCGCGGCGAGCAATCGAACCAGATCGATCACTCGCTTGAGATTTGGCCCACCGTCGGCAGCGAACGTTCGACTGAGGTGCTCGCGAGTGACGCGAAGGAGCCTGGCGAGGGAATCCGTGCGAACGCCGCGACCGGCGCTCGCCACGACCGAGCGCCAGGTGGCCAGCTGAAGCGGCGAGGAGAGAGCAAGTGGCGCCGGCGGATCGTGAAGTGCTCGGGCGAACCGAGCGCTGAATGAGGCTCGGTTGACGATATCCCGGGCCACCGAGTCATCCACCCCTTCGACGAGCACGTCCGAGAACTCGCAGGCCGCGCACTGCGTGAGCGCTGTCGCGTCGGAAGCGCGCAGTGACAGCAGCCCAAAGAATGGAACGCTGGGGAATTCACTCGCCATGCGAGCGACGCGCCAGGTGTCCTCGGCGATAGCACCGCCGCCGTTCCCGTTCGCGGCGCCATTGTTGACGTCCACGACCGCTGCATCGATGAGCCCTTGCCGGAAGGCCAGGTCGAACGCGGCGGAGGTACGGGTGACGATGACGTGATGCTTTCGGCGCGGAAAGATCGCACGAACCATCGCGCGCGCGCGATCGCGTTGCGCGTACACAAGAATGGAGGGCGTGCTCGACGACGAAGCGCGTGCACTCAAGGCCTGCTACTCCTCAGTGTGAGGATGTGCTCGTCGAGCTCGGAAGCAGCGTGCGCGCCTTGCGCAACACGTCACGGGCATTTGCGTACGATATCAGCTTCTCTGCCGCTCCGAACGGGAGCCAGCGACAGGCGGTGATCCCTTCGGTGCGCTGCGGAGAAGTGGTCGACTCCGCGGTCTCCATGAGATAGAAGTGGCAGATCTTGTGAATCAGCCTTCCGCGAAATCGAAAATGCCAATCGATGGTCTCGATGAGACCGCGCATCGCGAGATCCGACAGGCCCGTCTCCTCGCTGACCTCTCGCAAGGCAGCGCCGTCGGGGAGCTCGCCCTGCTCGACGTGTCCCTTCGGGAATCCCCAGTTTCGATAGCTGTCGCGGATCAACAGGTAGAGGGGGGAGCCATCTACCAGCCGGTACACGACACCCCCAGCCGAAGTCTCTTCTTTCGCGTTCGCGCGCTTCATCGCCGGTCGGAACGCTTCGCTGGCGCCACGGCGGCAACCGGGCTCAATCCTCCATCGCTGTCGATGGACGGCCGGCCCTCGATGAACTGCCTAACGATCGGATCTTTCGTGTCTCGGATCTCGTCGACGGTACCGACCTGCTGCACGCGACCTTGGTAGAGCATCGCGATGCGGCTCCCGACCGTATATGCGCTGCGCATGTCGTGCGTGATGACGACACTGGTGACGCCAAGGCGTTCGCGCATGCGGACCATCAGCTCGTCGATCACCGCGCTCGTCACCGGATCGAGCCCGGTCGTCGGCTCGTCGTAGAGGATGTACTTTGGTCGGAGCGCGATTGCTCGCGCGATGCCGACGCGTTTCCGCATTCCGCCCGACAGCTCGGCGGGAAATCGCGACTGCACGCCAGGGAGATCCACGAGCTCGAGCGCCTCGCTCACCCGCTGTTGAATCTCCGACTCGTCGAGATGCTGCTGCTTGCGCAGGCCCATGGCGACGTTGTCGCCAATCGTCATCGAATCGAAGAGCGCCGCGAACTGAAAGACGTAGCCGATGTGCGAGCGCAGCTCATAGAGCTCGCGACGGGGAAGGCGCGGCACTTCCCTGTCATCGACCCAGACTTCGCCGCGGTCGGGCTCCAGCAGCCCAACGATGTGCTTGATCGCAACGGACTTTCCCGTTCCCGAGTAGCCGATGATGACCATCGTCTCGCCCTCGGCGACTTCGAGCGTGAAGCCCTCGAGGACGCGCTTGGGTCCGAACGACTTGTAGACGTCGATGAGGCGGATCATGGAGAGGACGACGGCCGTTGCAGGCGGAGGAGGGCGACGCGAAATCTGACCGGAGCATGACTGCTCTCGCTAGGCCTTGCGTCACACGCAGCGAACCGAGGCGTTTCTGTACTCGCGGACTGAAATGAAAAGGGCCGGCGAGTGCCGGCCCTCCATCGTACGCACCTCGTGACGAACTGGCTTACGCCGCGAAACTCCCGAGCGCGCGACCAACGTCGCCTTCGCGCAGGCGCTTCAACGCGCGATCTCGCAGCTGGCGCACGCGCTCGCGCGTGACGCCGAGCATGGAGCCGATCTCTTCGAGCGTATGTTCGCGACCGCCTTCCAGTCCGAAATACAAACGCAACACTTTCGCGTCACGCGGCGGCAGCGTGCCAAGTGCCTGCTCGATCTCGTCGTTGAGAAAGCGATTCATTGCTTCCTCTTCGGTATCGGGCATCTCGTCAGCGACAAAGCGCTCGATCAGCGAACGATCTCCTTCCGGATCCATCGGCGCATCGAGCCGAACATCGCTCGTGTTCAGCGCCGCCAACGACTGTACGACATCCGCCGAGAGTCCCGTCAACTGCGACAACTCTTCGGGGCTCGGCTCCCGATTCAACTTCTGGCGGAGAATCTCGGACGCCTTGATGATGCGCGAGAGATCCGCGGTGCGGTTCAGCGGAACGCGTACCGTGCGTCCCTGGCGCGCAAGCGCCGACAGAATTGCCTGACGAATCCACCACACGGCGTACGAGATGAACTTGACGCCCTGATCGGGATCGAACTTTCGTGCAGCAGTGAGCAAACCGACGTTTCCCTCACCAATCAGATCGATGAGAGGCAGGCCGCGGTTCTGATACTTCTTCGCGACGGAGATGACGAAGCGAAGGTTGCGCTTCACCAGCTCCTGGAGAGCGTCCTGGTCGCCAGCACGAATCTTCCGCGCAAGATCGATCTCCTCGGTCCCCTTGAGCAGCGGATATGTGCTGACTTCATAGAGGTACTGATCGAGGATATCGCGCTCCGGTTCACTGGGAGCGATTCCCGCGGGAGCCGCACGGCGGCGACGACGCTTTAGTTCGGTCATTGGTGCTTGGCCTCGCGCTTTCGGCGCAGTCGAGGTAGGCATCTATGAGCGGCGACGGTGATGTTGCATGCGTCGCATCTCTACGGTTAGCAACCGCGATCGCGACGGATCTGCGGTGCCTTTCGAGGTCGGCGACGACCCCAAAGGCGCTGCAAAATACTGGCCGCAGACGTTTTCGCTAGACCCATTTCGTTGACACGCGATATACACACGGCTATACTTGGCGGTTCCGGACGGAAGCCCTGTTCGCACCGCAAGCGACCGTCTCCGGGGGCGTAGCTCAGTTGGGAGAGCGCTTGAATGGCATTCAAGAGGTCAGGGGTTCGATTCCCCTCGCCTCCATCGCCGCGGATTCCTATCCAGCACCGCGGTTGCAGCATGGACTCGCTGGGTTCAGATCGGTGCGAGGTCGGTTTCTGTTCTGAACGGTTGCGTGGTCTGCGGGAATAGCTCAGTTGGTAGAGCACAACCTTGCCAAGGTTGGGGTCGCGGGTTCGAGTCCCGTTTCCCGCTCTCGCGGTGGATGGCGTTGGGTGATGCATCGGACGAATGTCCAGCGAGGGCGGTTAGCTCAGTTGGTTAGAGCGCCACGTTGACATCGTGGAGGTCACAAGTTCGAGTCTTGTACCGCCCACTCTGCCGCAGCGAATCTCGCTGCGGCTTTTTTCTTTTGCAGTGATTACGCGCACGAGCTTCGATTGCGGTCGCACCGCACCGAGTTCATCCGCACGCGCGAGAAGGCTCACTCAAGAGATTTGAACCGCGAAGGACGCAAAGGACTTGGAAGGGCGCGGCCCATTTCGTATTGGCCTGGCGATTTCTCGCGAGCGGAGCGGAAGCGAGCGCGCAGCGCGAGCGACTTCAAATAAGCTTCTCGCGAGCGGTAGCGAGCGAGCGCCACCGAAAAGCGAGTCAAGCACGCGCGTCGCGTGCTTGACTCTCTTTTCGGTGGCG
>DATEPP010000172.1:0-4826 GCA_035273165.1 Gemmatimonadaceae bacterium | reverse complement strand
GAGCGAGATCGTCGGCCTCGTTCCCGAGCGCGCGCTCCTCGAGACCGCCGCGCGGCACGTTCAGCTCCGCAACTTCTCCCCGGAGATGGTGCTCGAGCGCCGCGTCCGCGACGCTGTGCAGGGCGGCCAATCGCTCAGCGGCTTCGTGAGCAGCGTCGCATCCTCGGCGCCCGTTCCTGGCGGAGGCAGCGTCGCCGCGCACATCGGCTCCCTCGCCGCGGCACTGGTGCAGATGGTCGCCGGCCTCACCGCGGGCAAGAAGAAGTACGCGTCCGTCGACGCGGAGATGCGCGCCCTCGCTCTCGACGCCGCGGGATTGGTGACGCAGCTCTCCGCGCTCGTTGCGCGCGACGCGGCCGCCTTCGCCGAAGTCTCAGCGACGTACAAGATGCCTAACGAGCCGGCGGACGCCGCCGCGAAGCGGAGCGAAGCCGTCACCAAGGCGCTGCTATTCGCCGCCCAGGTGCCGCTCGAGACGGCACGGCTGTGTGTGAAGGCCGTCGAGCTGGCCGTCGTCGTCGCGACCAAGGGAAACACCAACGCGGCCTCGGACGCGGGCGTGGCTGCGTTGTTAGGCGAAGCCGGATGCCGCGGCGCCGCGCTCAACGTCCGGATCAACGTCGCGTCGCTCGATGACAAGTCGTTAGGCGCCGGGCTGCTCGAGGAGGCGAATCAGCTCGTCATGCAGGCGGGTGATCGCGCGCGCGTGGCCATCGAGGCCGTCGAGCGCACGATCGGGGCGTGAGATACGTTTGCGAGACAATCGGGACGCCACCAGGCGCCACTCACGAGCAGTCGATCGGGGATGCACGGCGGCTTCATGCCAAATTTGGCATGCACACACGGACGCTCGCACCGAGCCCCAATGCGCACATGCCAAATTTGGCATGGTGCCGCCTAGCATTCCCGATCGACTGCTCTTCGGTCGAGATCCCTGACTAACGCCCCTAGCGCAAAGAGTAGATCACGGCACGACCGCGGACTTTTCTCCACCCCCGTACAACCCGTTGAACAGGAACTTGAACGTTCCATGCGGTTGAGCGCGGAAGGTGATCTCCGGGCCGAACAGATACAGATGCCCGCGGCCAACGTTCGCTTCGGCGATCGCGACCGAGCCTTCGAGGTAGTTCTGGCCCCACGCCCAGCCGCTCCGCAGCGGCTTGTCCGAGTCGAACCAGGCGACCGGGCGCACACCCTTGAGCGCCGCATCAGGGCCGAGGCGGAACGCGGGACTGTTGTCGTAGAAGACGTCCAGGCGCGACGGCAGACCCGCGGCGATGCCCGTCGTGTTATCGACGGCAACGCTGAGGATCGAGCCCGGTACGTAGAACTTCTCCGCCGGAAGCGCGCGTTCGTCACCGGTCGGCGTCCGCTCCACGAGTGCATTGTAGACCGGCAAGCCGAGCATGTCGCCTAACCGCGCCGACGTGCCGATGCTCACCACGTTGCCGCCCTGATCCAGGAACTCCTTGATCGCCGGAATCGAGCGCTGCTCCGTGACACTGCCGAGCATGTGCTGGTACTCGGCCGGCACCGTCGGGCGCGCATTCCCTTCGCCGCCGCGACCGAAGCCGCGGCTGCTCTGACCGACGATCCCCGACGGAATGATCAGCGCGTCGAACTTCGACTTGAGGTTGCCCGCGTCGATGTCCTGCGGATAGACCAGCGTATATGGGAACTCGAACTGCTCCAGCAGCCAGCGGATCTGTCCCGATGGCATCGAGCCGCCGTACACGTCGACGAGCGCGATGCGCGGCGCCGAGAGCTTCGTCGCGTCGCCCGAGGGACGTGAGGTTGTTCCATCGAAGCTCACCCCGAGGTCGGTGGCGGCCTTTTGAATGATCGGCAACGTCGACGTCTTTGCCGTTACATAGAAGGTGCCGGCTGGATACGACTTGCCATTCGCCGTCACCGGCGTCTTGAGCCAGAAGACGTCTTCGCCGGCCTTGAGCAGCCGGTTGATCGCGGTGAATGCGTCATTCTGTTGATGAGAGAATACATAACCCGCGGCGCCGCTCGTCCCGGCGACCGTGCCGGGAGGAACGGTCGCCAGACCGTTCACCGGCTCGAACGGACCATCGAAGCCGTCGAGCACGCGGTCGAACTGGACGCCCATCTGATAGGCGAGCGTCCACCCCGCGTTGTCGTACGGACGCTTTGGCGGGCCGCCTGGATAGGCGAAATCATTCGGGTGATCCTGCGGCTCGAACATGTCGAGCACGTAGGGCCGGAACGCCTGCGCCGTCTTCACGACGAACGAGCCGGCCGGATACGACTTGCCGTTGACCGTGAACGGGCTCGTCGCGCGGAGCACCGTGACGCCAACGTGTCGCAGCGTGTTGATGAACTTCGTCGCCGTCGGGAAGTCCGGCTGGCTCGCGGTGATGATGTAGCCACGAGCGTCGCGCTTCGCCGGATCGCGGAGCACGGTGTTGAAGAACTTGATATCGGTGCCCTCGCCGAACGGAGCCACCGGGTTGCCGACCGCGCCGCCGCCGGCTGGTGCCGTCGCGCGCCCACGTCCCCCCCGACCGCCGCGCCCGCCAGTTGGCTGTTCACCCGCGGCCTGCTCGCCGGCCAACTGTGCGCCGTTGTTGGTCTCGGCGATCGCGCGCTCGACCTGCGCGATCTCACTCGGCGTCGTCGTCCACGTGTCGTGGCTGCCCTTCTCGATCTGGTTGCGTCCCATCTTGTAGATGTTGAACAACAACTCATCGCGCTGCCGCGAGGCGTAATCGAGCACGGCGTAGTTCGCCGTCACCGAGTAGTCGACCGACTGCCGGAAGTGCCATACCGGCTGCGGATCGATCGGATACATGAGATCCGCGCGGGGCAGCGTCATCTGCGGGATGAACGGAATGCGCTGCGGCGTCGGATTGCCGATCGTCTCCGTGAGGAGACCGATCATGTTGTGGAAGTACACCGTCGTGCGCAGACCGCCGTTCCACCACGTGGAGTAGCTCGAGCCCGAGCGGATGGTGACACCCGGCTTGTGTTCCATCGCAAAGCGCGTCTGCATCGCCGCGCCGACCGCGTCGATCCCCATCGGGATCGCCGGATCGAAGTTGTAGTTGAACGGATCGCGGAATGGCGGTGCGAACATCACGGCGCCGGCAGGCCCCGTCTGGTGATGATTATAAACGATCTGCGGGAACCACTCCCAGTACATGACATGATTGTCATTTCGCGTCTCGGCCTGATTTGACATGTAAAAATCGCGATTGTCGTCGTGGCCGATATATTTTTGATAAAGTCGCGGAATGTTCATGTTCCGCTTCAGCGAATCCTTCTCCTGCATGTACCAGTTCGAGACGAGCTGCATGCCGTCCGGATTCACGTGCACGGCGAGAATGATGTCGTCGTTCAGAATGCGACGCGTCTCGTCGTCGTTCCGGTTCAGCAGCTGATAGACCGTCTCCATCAGCTGTGCCGCGCCTAACACTTCCGTCGCGTGCAAGCCGCCGTCGATCCAGACGACTGCCTTGCCTTCCTTGGCGAGCGTGCGCGCCTGATCGTCGGTGAGACCCTCCGCCGTCGCGAGCCGACGAGAGATTTCCTTGTAGCGATCGAGCTTCTTGATGTTTTCCGGAGACGAGATGATCGCCATGAGCTGCGGCCTTCCCTCGGCCGACTTGCCGATCTCCACGAGCTTCATCCGATCGGACTCTTTCGCCAGCTTGCGCCAGTATTCCTGGAACTGGTCGTAATTGGCGAGCCAGTAGTCGTCGCCGATGTTGTGGCCGAACTGTTCTTTTGGACTCGTAATGTGGCTTTGCGCCTGCGCGACCGCCGCGAAGAACATCAGCGGCAGAGCAGCAGCTCGCCATGGGCGAAGACTGCGCGTGAGCATCGAGAAACCTCCAGGTGGGCATGCGCGGCGAATATTGTCCGCGCCGGGTGAGCTTATCGAAGGGATTTACGCGTTGATAGGGTAGATCGCTGGGCGTGTCATCCCGAGCGAAGCGAGGGATCTGCTTTTCGCCGGTCGCAACAGCAGATCCCTCGCTTCGCTCGGGATGACAACACTCAGAGCGCGGTTAGAACCCTCGGCCCTGAATCCGTGATCGCCACCGTGTGCTCGAAATGCGCCGACCGCGAGCCGTCCACCGTCACGATCGTCCATTTGTCGGAGAGCGTCTTCGTGCCGGGCCCGCCAGCGTTCACCATCGGCTCGATCGCGATCGTCAGGCCCGGCACCAGCTTCTCGCGCCGCTTCGGCTTGCCGTAGTTTGGCACCTGCGGCTCCTCATGGAACTCGGTGCCAATGCCGTGGCCAACCAGATCGCGGACGATGCTGAAGTGCGCGCGCTCCACCACCGCCTGCACGGCCGCGCCGATGTCGCCCACGTGATTGCCTGGCTTTGCCGCGGCGATGCCAGCGGCCAGTGCCTCCTGCGTCACGTCCAGGAGTCGCTGCGTCTCGGCGTCGATCGGACCCACGGGCACCGTCACCGCGCTGTCCGTGAAATAGCCCTTGTAGCCGACGCCGACATCGATCGATATGACGTCGCCCTCCTTCAGCACTCGCTTGCGCGATGGAATTCCGTGCACGACCTCGCTGTTGATCGACGTGCAGATGCTTCCCGGAAAGCCGTAAAGACCCTTGAACGCCGGCGTCGCGCCTTCGTGCGATCGGATGAAATCTTCCGCGATCTGGTCCAGCTCGCCAGTCGAGAGCCCTGCTCGCACGACACCGCGTAGATGCTCGACGGTTGCGGCGAGAATCTTCCCGCCCTGCGCCATCAGCTCGATCTCGCGAGCGGACTTCAGCTGAATCACTTTCCGAGCGCCCGGAGTACGCGCTTGGTGACGTCGCCAACGCTTCC
>DATEPP010000171.1:0-5242 GCA_035273165.1 Gemmatimonadaceae bacterium | reverse complement strand
GACCCGATTCGGCGGCGATCCCGCCATCGTCGGCAAGTCGCTCCGCGCCAACGGCGTTCCCTACACGATCGTCGGCGTCATGCCGGATCGTTATGCATTCCCGGGCGATGGTGCACTCTGGCTGCCGCTGCAGCTCGATCCGATCGCGCTCAAGCGCGGCGAGGGACAGCACGTCAGCATCGTCGGCAAGCTCAAGGCGGGCGTGAGCAGGGACGCCGCGAACGCGGACGTGAACACCATCGCGCGGCGTATCGCCGCCGACCACAAGGAGCAGAACGAGGGCGTGTCGGCGACGGTGATGAACTTCATCGACGGCGAGCTGGGCCCGGAGCCGCGCCAATTGCTCCTCACCATGCTCGGCGCCGTCTTCTTCGTCTTGTTGATCGCCTGCGCCAACGTCGCGAATCTCCTCCTCGACCGCGCGGCGCACCGTACCAAGGAAGTCGGTATCCGCACGGCACTCGGCGCGTCACGGGCCGCGGTCGTTAGGCAGTTTTTGACCGAGGCGCTCGTCCTCGCGGCGCTCGGCACCGCCGGCGGCGTTGCGGCTGCGTACTTCGGCATCCAGGCGTTCAACCGCGCCATCGCCGACACCCAGCCGCCATCGTGGCTCGATATCCAGCTGTATCCGCCGGTGCTCCTGTTCGCCATCGGCACGGCGGTGCTCGCGACCTTCGCGTCGGGACTCCTGCCCGCGCTCCAGGCATCGCGGACCGACATCGGCGAGATCCTCAAGGACGACTCACGCGGGGCGTCGAGCTTCCGGATCGGCCGTCTGAGTCGGGCGCTCGTCGTCTTCGAGATCGCGCTGTCGTGCGGGTTGCTCGTCGCGGCCGGGCTGATGATCAAGAGCGTTGCGAAGACGCGCAACATCGACACCGGCTTCACGACGGCGAACATCTTCACGGCGCGTGTCGGCTTCCCGGCGACGTACACCGATACGACGGCACAGCGCCAGTTCTTCGAGCAGCTCGAGAGCCGCCTAACGACGATCCCGGGCGTGCAGAGCGCGGCCATCGTCGAGCATCTCCCCGGCCTGGGGACGGGCGATAATGCGTTTGCGATCGAAGGAAAGAGCTACGCGAAGGACGCCCAGTTTCCCACGTCACCGACGAATATCGTGTCGCCGGGCTTCTTCCAGACCTTTGGCATCAAGCCACTGCAAGGTCGAGGCTTCACTGCCGCCGACCGGATGGAAGCCCTGCCGACCGTCGTCGTGAATCAGGCGTTCGCCGCCAAGTTCTTCGCCGGCGTCGATCCGATCGGTCGCCGGATTCGGATGGGGACGTCCAAGAGCACGGCACCGTGGATGACGATCGTCGGTGTCGTGCCGAACACCTTCTCCGGCAATCCCGAGCAACTGCGGCCACCGTACATCTACCTGCCGCTGGCGCAGCATCACACGAACTTCGTGAGCTTCGCCGCGCGCACGAGCGGCGCACCGATGTCGATCACGCCGCAGGTGCGCGACGTCGTGACCGCACTCAATCGCGACATCCCGATCTACTGGGTGTACTCGATGACGGAAGCACTGGCGCGGCCGTTGTGGTTCATCCGGGTCTTCGGGACGATGTTCATGATCTTCGGCGCGATCGCGCTCTTCCTCGCGAGCGTCGGCCTCTACGCGGTGATGTCTTTCTCCGTCGGCCGGCGCACGCGTGAGGTCGGAATCCGAATGGCGCTCGGTGCGAAGGCCGGCGACGTCATCGGGATGGTCGTCCGCCAGGGTGCGTGGCAGCTGGGGATCGGCATGCTCGCGGGACTCACCCTCGCGTTAGGCGTCGCGCAACTGATGAAGATCGTGCTGTTCGATGTCCAGCCGAGGGATCCGGTGATCTTCGGGGCGGTGGTGAGCGTTCTCTCGATCGCGGGTGTGCTCGCGTCGCTGATTCCGGCGCGCCGGGCAACGAGGGTCGATCCGCTACTAGCGCTGCGCTCCGACTAATTCTGGGCGGGCCCTTACAGCGTTGGCGCGGACTCACGCGGACACTTTCGGACTCCGCCGACTGCTCCTCTTGCCGAGACGACGCCCAGCACAACGAGCCGGGACGACAATCTTTGACAACAGCACACCGGTCGAGTTTTGAGCAGCGGAGCCGACCGAGGTTCATCACAAAGAATCTATCGTGCCAGCTCGTGGCGATTGGAGGTCGATTGGCGCGGGGAGCGGTCCGCGTCGTGTCCGCCAGTGTCCGCGTGAGTCCGCGCCACCGCTGTTGTTCGGCGGAAGCAGGGCAAACCTTTTCGAGGGTCCTGGCGTCTAAGCCTAAGAACCTTAGGTTAGCGTCATGACCGCTCCCGATCTCGATCTTCTCCGCGGAACTCTCGACCTCCTCATCCTCAAAACCCTGAGCTGGGGGCCGATGCACGGGTTGGCGGTCCTCCGCTGGATCGAGGACGTCACCAGGCAACGCCTCCAGATCGAGGAGGGCGCGCTCTACCCCGCCCTCCACCGCATGGAGCAGCGCGGTTGGCTCGACGCGGAATGGGGCTACACGGAGCGCAACCGGAAGGCAAAGTTCTACCGCCTCACCGCCAGCGGGCGACGCCAGCTCACCGCCGAGCTCTCCAAGTGGTCCCGCTACACCGAGGCCGTCGGGCTCGTGCTCGCGCGCGAGGGAGCGCGATGAGCGACACACCGCGGCCGCGACGGGTCTTTCGCATCCCGTTCTCCCGCGCCGCACTCCGGAGCGGCGTCGACGACGAGCTGCGCTTTCACATCGAAGGACGCATCGAGGAGCTCATGAGCAAAGGCTTATCGAGGGCCGACGCCGAGCGCGAGGCACGCCGTCGGTTCGGCGATATTGGCGTCATCGGACACGAGCTGGAAACCATCGATCGGCAGTCGATGCGACGTGGCTCCGTCCGCGAACAGCTGTCCGCGCTCGTCTTCGACGCCCGTTATGCGCTGCGTGGGATGGCCCGCCGGCCGCTGTACACGGCAATCGTCGTCGTCACGCTCGCGTTAGGCATCGGCGCGAACACCGCCATCTTCAGCCTCGTCAATGCGGTGCTGCTCCACCCGCTGCCGACGCCGGGACTCAACCATCTCGTCGTCATTGAGGAGGACATCCTCGGCCTGAACCTGCGGGATGCGCAGCTCTCGCCGGGCGAGACGGTCGACCTCTTCGCCCGCCACGATCTCTTCGCCACCGTCGCCGCGCAGGCGGGCCGTAGCATGAATCTCACGGGGCAGGGAGAGCCGCAGCGCGTCTCCGTGGTCCGCACCTTCGGCGACTACTTCGGTCTCTTCGCCGTCCGGCCCTACCTCGGTCGCATCTATCGACCCGAAAGCTCGACCGCTCCGGGCACGCACGTCGCCGTCGCCAGCTATGGCTTCTGGCAACAAATGCTCGGCGCCGATCAGCGCGCCATCGGTCGCGCGCTCGAGCTCGACGGGACGAAGTTCGAAGTCATCGGCGTGCTGCCACCGGACTTTCAGTATCCACGGAGCGCGCAGCTCTACGTGCCGTTCCAGCTCGATCCCGTCTGGCTCACACCGGAACGTCGCAACTCGCTGTTCATGACAGTGATGGCGCGGCCGCGCGACGGGCTCTCGGCCGAGCAGGTCGCGGCTGGCTTGCGGATGGAAGTCCGCCGATGGCACGATCGCTTTCCTGGCTACGACATTGCGGGCCAGTTCGTGCTCCATGCGACGCCATTCGTCGCGTACATCGCGGGCGATCTGCGGGCGGTGCTCCTCGCCCTGATGGGAGCGGTGGCTCTCGTGCTGCTCATCGCATGCGCCAACGTCGGTAGCCTGCAGCTCGTGCTGGCAGCGCGGCGGTCCAAGGAGATCGCAGTCCGCGCCGCCTTAGGCGCCGGACGCGCGACGATCGTGCGCTGGCTCCTGGTCGAGGCCCTCGTTCTCGCGATCGTCGGTGGCGTGCTCGGCATCGGCATCGGCGTCGTCATCCTGAGGCTCGTCACGCGGCTCAACGCGGCGGAGTACAGGTTGTTGACGAACGTACATCTCGACGCTCGCGTCCTCGCGTTCACCTCCGCGGTGGTCGTCGTCGCGGCGCTCCTTTTCGGCGTGATACCGGCGATCCGCGCCGCGCGCGTCGATCTGCAGGACGCACTCAAAGACTCCGCCCGCGGCAGCTCACTCTCCTTCGCGCGGCATCGATTCCTCCAGGCGAGCGTCGTCGTTCAGGTGGCGCTGACGCTGATGCTCCTGCTCGCCTCCACGCTCACGGTGCGCAGCCTCGCCCGCGTGCTCGAGCTCGATCCCGGCTTTCGTCCCGAGCACGTCACGACGATGCAGTTGACGCTGCCTGGCGCGCGCTATGGCAACAACACGGCGCGGCTGGCGTTTTACAATACGCTCATCGAGCGATTGCGCGCGCTCCCTGGAATGGAAAGTGTCGGGCTCGCCTCGTATCTGCCGTTCAACGGCGGGACGGACAGCTCGCCGTTCGAGCTCCCGGGACGGCCGCCGGCGCCTAACGAGCCACCACGCCACGCGAACACCGAGGTGATCGCCGGCGACTACTTCCGCGCGATGGGCATCCCCATCCTCCGCGGCCGCACCTTCACGGCGGCGGACGCCGAGGGCGCCGAGGGTGTCATCGTCGACGAGTACCTCGCGAAGTCGTTCTTCCCTAACGAGGATCCGATCGGCAAGGCGATCATTCACAACAATCGCGCCACGATCATCGGCGTCGTGCGGTCGGTGACGCAGGAGTACCTCGGCCAGGCGCCGCATCCCACTGTCTATCACTACTACGGGCAAGAGCCGTGGCTGGGCTTCACGACGGCCGTCATGCGCAGCAGCCTGCCTGACGAGCAGATCACGACGCTGGCGCGTGGCGCGGTACGCGCGATGGACCCTCAGCTCCCCGTGTTCGACATCAAGTCGATGCCGGAGCGGATCAGTGCTTCGCTCACGCCGCGCCGACTGGCGATGTACGTCCTTCTGGGCTTCGCGGCGCTCTCGCTGGCGCTGTCCGTGCTCGGCATCTATGGCGTGATCAGCTACAGCACCGCGCAACGGACCCAGGAGATCGGTATCCGCATGGCACTGGGTGCGAACCCTGCCGACGTGACGCGAATGGTGCTGCGCGACGCAATGCTGCTCGCCGTCATCGGTGTCGTCGCCGGCAGCCTGCTCTTCCTTGGCGTCGGACGCGTGCTCGCGTCGGTGCTCTATGGCATCGGCCCGCGCGATCCACTGACGATCGCGCTCGGCGTCGTCGTGCTGGCAGGCGTGGCGCTCGGCGCCGCCTACGTTCCGGCGCGG
>DATEPP010000170.1:0-6816 GCA_035273165.1 Gemmatimonadaceae bacterium | reverse complement strand
CAACTCGGTTCCGGAGTTGCGGAAGACGCCGGCGTTCTTCGCCTCCGACGAATATCCGCTGGATGGTGGCGTGGGCGTGATGAGGATGACGTCCGACGTCTGGGCGCGATACCAGGTCGCGCTGAGGTCGGCCTTGTCACCCAGAAAGCCAATGTCGAAGCCGCCCTCGAGCTCCTTGGTGCGCTCCGGATTGAGCTTCGTCGCGGGCTTCGTGACCGTCGGCACGAGGCCACCGTTGCCACTCTGTGTCGGCGTGAGGCCAGTGCCCTGCGAGATCGTCCCGGTCAGCGCCGTCCCGCTGAAGGTCTGTGACGTGAGATACGGCTGCGGCTCCTGTCCCGCCTCGCCATAGGAGATGCGCGCCTTGCCGAAGGTGAGGTACGGAACGCTGTGAGCGTTCGTGAACGTCCAGGCCGCGCTCGCCTTGGGGAACCAGCTGCGACGATTGCCGGTGCCGAAGGTCGTCGAGCCGTCGTTGCGGAGCGCGGCGGTGAGATAGAGCTGATTGAAGATGTCGAACGTTTCCTGCGCGAAGTACGACTCGTTATGAATCTCGTACTGGTAGTCCGACGCTGGATCACGCGCGAGCGTGTTGAGGATGCTGAACGGCTGGGGCGCGATCAATCCGCGTCCGATGTCGGAGAAGGTGCGGAAGTTCCGCGCGTTGAGGTTCTGACCGGCGGTGAAGGTGCCGCCGAGGCTGTTGGTCAGGTGCCAGGTTGCGGTCCCAGTGAGGTTGTGATCGATCTGGTAATCGCTGATCCGCCCCTCGGTAATGCGACCACCGAGCGCCGCACCGGTGCAATCGATCGGGCACCCCTCGAGCCGCGCGTCGTTGGTGACGTCGGCGCCTAACGTGTAGTCGAACTTCAGCCAGTTCGTCGCGACGTACGATGCATTGACGTCGCCGAGCGAGCGGTTGGCCTGCTGGTCGTTCACTTCCTGATACAGCGTGAAGAACGGATTGCTGAAGATGCGATCCTGGCCGACGGTCGAGAGGTCGGCAACCGGGACCATGTAGCTCCGGTGCAGACCCGTCACCGGGTCGAGATACGGCTTGTTGTTGAACTCCGGTGGCGTGCGGAAGAGTCCGAGCAGCAAGCCATTCGTGTTGTTGCCGCGCTGCGTGAAGTTCCCGCGCGTATCGGCGTACGAGAAGTTGCCGCCGACCGTGAGCCCGTCCGTCAAGCGGTGCGACGCGTTGAGACGGAAGGTCGCGCGATTGAAGTAATTGTTCGGGCCGACGAAGACGCCCTCGTTATGGTTGTAGTTGCCCGACAGATAGAAGCTCGTGCGATCGTTGCCGCCGCTCACGGAGATCACGTTGTCCATGATGTGCCCCGTGTCGAACGCCTCGCTCGCGTGGTCGTAGGTCTGCACGCCCGACAGCAACGGACCCCAACTGCGGGTCACCAGCGTCGACTGCCCGAAGAGGCCCTGACCGTACTTGCGCTGCAGGGGCCACTTCTTCGTCACCTGATCGGCGGAGGCGGAGCTGCGGAAGGAGTACCTCGTCGCGCCGGAATGACCGCGCTTCGTCGTGATGAGGATGACGCCATTCGCGGCGCGCGATCCATAGATGGCCGCGGCCGACGCTCCCTTCAGGATCTCGACGTTCTCGATATCGTCCGGGTTCATCGATACCAGCGAGTTCGGCGCGGACGTTCCCTCGAGCTCTCCGCCATTCACCTGGCCCGGGAGATTGACGCCGGCGACGTCGATCGGATTGAAGTTCGTGCTCGAGAAGGTCGTGTTGTTCATCGGCACGCCATCGACGATGAACAGGGGCTGGCTCGAGCCGTTGATCGTGCGCAGTCCGCGAATCTGAATTGCCGACCCGGCGCCGGGATCGCCCGACGTCTGCTGCACCTGCACGTTAGGCGCCTTGCCGGCGAGCGCCTGGACGATGTTCGATTCATTCGACTTGACGATGAGCTCAGGCGAGACGGAGTTGCGCACGTTGCCGAGCTTCTCGACTTCCGTCGACGTGCCGGCGCCGGTGATCACCACTTCGCCGAGCTGCAATGGATTCGACTCGAGGTCGAAGTCCTGCACCATGTCGCCGCCGCTCAGGGTGATACGCGCCGTCTTCGGCTTGTAGCCCACTCGGCGAGCCGAGAGTGTCACCGTCTGGCCGACGACGCGCGCGCCGGGGACGCGAAGCGAGTAGCTCCCGTCGTCACGAGTGATGGCGCCGAGCCCCAGCTCCGCCAGCGATACGGTGACGTTGCTGAGCGTCGCGCCATGTTCGGCGGTGACGTGTCCCGTGATCGTGATGGGATTCTGGGCCGCCGCGACGAGCGGGGCGGCGACGAGAGGCGCGAGCGCGACGACGGCGGAACCGAGGATCTGCCGCAGCGATGTCATTCCTCCTCCAAGGTGCGAGCGTGGCGGGCGCGGCCGGACGGACCGATGGCCGTGTCCGAGATACACAAACACGAAACCGGCACCGGTGAGCCGGCGCACGAGGCGGCGAAGGTAAGGAGGGGACTCAGCGCAGCCAGTCGAAAGTGACGAATTGTGTCGCTCTGGTGGTGAGCGGACCGAACGCGGTGCCTGGCGTCGTCGGCTATGGAATCGCGGAAGCATTCGCCACGTCGTCACTTAGCGGCGCGGCGGCGTCATGCCTAACGAGTTGCGAAGTTGTGAACGGGCCGCGAGCGACTGTACAGCGGTTCGAAGGCTATCCCTCGCGTGCTCGTAGCGAGTGACCAACGGGCACTCCTGGGTGCGGAGCAGTCGCCGTATTGCAGCGAGTAGCTCGCGCTCCATGGCTCGATCGATGTGACCGGCGAGGTGGATGACGCCAACTGCCCAGGCTACCGACGACGAGCACGAACGATCGTCGCAGGCGCGGTCAACGCCTCGGGCGGTGCAGGATCGATTCCGAGCGGTTCGTCAAGCCAGGGCGCGGCTCATCACCCTGCACTGTGGCTGGAGCTCGAGCGCTGACATCATCCACGGGTGAGCAAGTCAATCGTTCTCTGTTTCCTGGTGGCGCTCCGGTCGATGCACGCCCAGATGATGACCGGCATCGCCCCAGCCGACTCGGCGGCCGTCGCGCGCGCTGCCTGGACGCGCGCCACGAGGGCGCTCGAGACGCGCGATTACGCGAACGCGCGGCGCGACGTCGACCGCGCCGCATCCGCATGGCCCACGCAATCGGCGTATCTCTGGGGGAGCGTGGTTGCAGCGCTCCTCACCAACGACACATCCTCGGTGCTGGCCGGCCTGAACGCGTATGCCGCGCTCGGTCTTGGACGAGATCTGCATTCCGATGGCCGCTTCGCAGACCTGATCAGACAGCCGCGGTTCGCGTCAGTCGTCGCGCGGATCGACAGCAATATCGCTCCCTTCGCGCGGAGCCATGTCGTCGCTACGCTGCCCGATTCGACTTTCTGGCCCGAGGGTGTGGACTACGATCCGCGCTCGCGTCGCTACTACGTAGCAAGCGTTCGGCATCGTACGATCGCCGAGGTCGAAAACGGCAAAGTCACGCGCGAGCTCTGGCCGCGGGCGAAGCCGGGGATCGGTGCCGTCCTCGGCGTGCGCGTCGACACCATACACGGCGTGCTCTGGGCCACGCTCGCCGGCATTCCGCAGATGGAGGGCTTCACTCCCGCCGACTCGAGCATTGCGGCGATCGTTCGCCTGCGCATCGCCGATGGCGCGATCGAACGGCGCTGGGATCTGCCGCCATCACCACGCGGACACGCGCTCGGTGACGTCGTGCTCGGGCCAGCCGGGGATGTCTTTGTCACCGACTCGAACGATCCCGTGCTCTATCGATTGCGTCCCGGCGCCGACACGCTCGAGGCCATCCGACACCCTCTCTTCCGGTCGCTACAGGGGATGGCCGCTCCGCCTAACGCGGATGTGCTCTACGTCGCGGACTACTCGCACGGATTGCTCCGCGTCGATCTCTCGAGTCGCACGGTGACGCGCCTCGATGACGCGCCGGCATCGACGTCCCTCGGCTGTGACGGCCTGGTGTGGGCGGACGGTGCCATCATCGCCGTACAGAACGGCGTCGCCCCCGCCCGCCTCATGCGCTTCGTGCTCGACCGCACGGGAACGCGCATCGCGCGCGCGGAGCTGCTCGATCGCAATACACTCATCGCCGACGAGCCGACGATCGGCACGATCGTGGGTGGCGAGTTCGTGTACGTCGCCAACAGTCAGTGGGAGAAGTACACGGAGAGCGGCGCGCGGATTCCCGCACGCCGCCTAACGGCTCCTGTCCTCCTCGGCGTGCCGTTAGGGCCCTAGGGGTTCACCACTCCACCGAGATCGAGCCGGAGCAAGAGCTCGTGCGGGATGGGCGTCTCGGCGAGATCCGCGCGCGGAAGAAGGAGCGACTGCGAGTTGAGCTCCGGGTCGAGTCCGCGGTAGCGCGTCCACGTTGCGAGATTGCGACCAGCGATCGTGACCGTCGCCGGTCCACCGACCCAGTTCGCCACCCGCGAGGGTACGATCCAACGCAATGAAACCTCTCGTAACTTCACGAAGCTTGCGCCATCGACGAAGGGGAGCGGACTGAGAGAAAAGCCCGCAGCGGCCTGGGCTTGATCGGCGAGTGACGCCGACTGGTCGTTCGCCCCCCGGCAGTTCTGATAGCGTGCGCACCGGCTCGCCTCGTTCAGGTTGGCGAGCTTCTGACCGCCACGATAGTCCACGAGTCCGGAGAGCGTCAGAGTACGTCCGATGGTCCACGTAGAGAGCAGCGAGGCCTCTCGACTCGGAAGCGACGAGCCGACCGCCTGGCTGGCAAAAAGGCGCGAGAACTGGAGCTCGCTCGACTCGATGATCCCATCGCGATTGGCGTCAGCGTATGTGTAACTCGAGGTGACGAAGTAGCTGTTCGGGCGACTCCCTACATGCTCGAAGCCTCTATCCGCAACCACAGTGTTTGTCAGCGGGCCGAGGCTACGAACGCGATCGCGCAAGACGCTGGCCCGAACCACCGCATTCCAGCCAAAGCTGCTCGCTCGAACGAGTGCGAGACGACTCGAGAGCTCGACGCCGACATTCTGGACGGCAGCAACATTATGGCTCGTCGGGAAAAAGTTCGGAGCCTGGAAATCGTAGAGATCGACGGCATCGGTTCGAAAGGCAGTCAGCGACACGGCCGCATGATGAGTAAGCGTGAAATCCAGACCGAGCTCGCCTTCCTTCACGCGTTCGGCAGGCGCGAACTGAGAAGGGTCCGGCCCGAATGGAAACGATGGCGCAGTGATGCGTTGTGGGTCGCCCGGTGACCAGTTGCCTGCGTCTCCGTACGCCGCCCGCAGGCGAAGCGAGTCGAGACCGAGAGCGCGTCCCGCGAGCCAGGACGCGTCGGCCGACCTGAAGAAGTGCCCCGGTCGCCCCGCGCCGAATTCGGACCACCGCTCCCATCGTATGCCGGCGCCGAGGTGCAAGCGTTCGGTCCACGCGAGCTCCTGGCGAAGCGATGATCCAGCCACTCGCCACTGCTGGCCCATTCCGCTCATGCCGAAGATGGGCGGCGATGACCCGACGAGGGCGATCGAGTCGAAGGCAGTCAACGACGATCGCAGCTGACTGTATCCGATGAAGGTTCGCGTGCGCAGCGATGGACTACCGAGGTTCCACTCTCTGCTTCCGGCCGAGATCGCGACCGTCGTGAGACCGTGGCGGAATCGTGCGAGCTGGCTCTGCAAGGAGGAGCCAGGCAACTGTTGGACGATGCGGTCGTTCTGTTCCGAGACGTGGTCGACGCCGTACACGCCAGCCAGCTGGATCCAGTTGAAAGCGTTCCACTCGACGGTCGCGCCGCCCATCCAGTGCCGCGCCGTCTCGCGGCCACTCCCCGAAAATTGAGCGGGCAGGTAGCCGTCGAGGGTGTCGCGAGCGCCGGAGCCAAAGAGTCCGCGGGCAATAACGTTCGAGTTGTAGAGCGCGTCGCCGCGCGGCGGAAGTGCCGTGCTCCTCTGGACATACCCACCATTCCCCGAGAGCCGCAGCCCTTCTCCGATCTGTTGCGAGACATTCGCACGCACCCCGAGCCGTCCGGCATCGTCGTCACTGGTGACGCCGAGCGTGCGGTCGCCACTCACGCCGAGACGCGCCGTGGTGCTCCGAATGCCACCATCGACCGCGAGCGCACCACCGATGCTGCGCGCAGCTCGAAAGGGACTCGCGTTCTCGAGCGGATTGTATGTGTCGAGACGCGTGGGCGTACACTGGCCGGCGCCGGCCTGGAGAAGTACGCAGTGCGTCGGCTGACCGGACGTGGCGTCGATCCCCTCCAACCAATAGTTCGTGGGGAAGCTCGTCGCGACGATACCGATGCTGGATTGTGCGCGACTGCTGATATGGAGGCCGCGCTCGATACCACGCTTGGTCGTGATGACGAGCGCCCCACTGGCCGCTCCGGGACCATACTCGCCCGCGCTGGCCGCGCCGGGCAGCACGTCGATGCGCGCGATGTCCTCGGGCGCGATGTCATCGAGGCGTGACGTGCTCACGCCGAGGGCGATCACCGTTGCGTCCTGGGCGACGTCGACGCGAACACCATCGATGATGACGACCGGGTCGCCGCCCACCGCGAAGCTCCGCGTTCCTCGAATGCGGGCCACCGAGCCCTGTCCGGCTGCGCCGCCCGATTTGAGGATGCTCAACCCGGGGACACGCGCCTGCAGCACCTCCGAGAGGGTGCGCGCGCCGGAGGACATGATCTCCGTCGAATCGACAGTGTAGACGACCGCGCCGGCGGGCCGCGATCGATCGAACGTGCTCTCGGTAGGGCGTTGGGCCCGGGCGGCGTGCATGGACGCGCCGACGGTCAGGATTGCG
>DATEPP010000169.1:0-1721 GCA_035273165.1 Gemmatimonadaceae bacterium | reverse complement strand
GTTCGCGACGAGTGTCCATGCTGGCCAGAGCACAGCGCGACCGCCGAATGATCCGTTGAAGATGTCGTCGCGGATGTTGGGGATCGTCGTCGGATCGATCACGCGGTGGTATGGCGCGTCGAAGGTCACGGGACCGGGAAGCTGCAGCGCCGACTGGCCCACCTGGAGCTCACTCACGACATCAGCGGCGATCGTCACGTGATCGGAGATGAGCTGGTCGAAGCCGCCGGTGACGAGGACGGCGTCGTTCCAGGTGCGCTGCGATGTGCGGCCGTGATATGAGTAGCCCACGTTCACATGAGGTGAGAAGGCATCCAGTCGTCCCGAGATCACCGCCAACGCACGAGCCGAGAAGACACCGGAGCCGAGAAGATCATCCGGGCTCCCCGTTCCGAAGCGCGCTTCGCCGAGCAGCGCGATACCGCTCGTTTCGCTCTCGCGAACGCCGATCTTGATGCGCATCGCAACGTCGCCGAGCCCGAAGGCCGATCCGTCGACAGTGCGGCTCGCCGAGAGTACCGGATTGTCTGGCGTTCCGCCGAAGAAGTGCACTGCGGGCGGCGGCCCGAATGGAATGATCTGCGCGTTGCTCTCGCCATGCAGGTTCGTGCTCACGAGCGGAACGACGACGCCGAGATCGACGCGATCGAAGACACCTACGGTGGCGTAGAGTGTCGTCACGGCGACGTCGAGAGCGAGATTGAGCCGGAAGGGCATGATCTCGTTCTCGAGCGTCGGGACGCCCATCTTCGCGCAATCCTGATTGTTGTTCGCGGCACTGCAGCCGGGAAAATCGACGTTCTCGTGGGTGAAGATGAGACTGATGTTGTCCATCGGCACACCGCGCAGCGATGAGAAGCGGAAGGCGGTATGCCCGAAGCCGACCGCCGCGCGGCCACGGCCGAGGGTCTGCGCACGCTCGGCGAAGATCGGGCCGAGCGAGAGCGACGATTTTACAGGGATTCCACCTTCGAAGCGGAAGGTGACGCCGCCGGAGGTCGTGGCGATCGGGACGTTGCCGATGCTGGTCGAGATGGCGTTGGTGATGAAGCCGATGAGGCTTCCATTCTCGGCGACGGCGGACGGCTTGAAGTGATTGCCGTGGATCTGAATGCTTGCCGGGTTGTTGGGATCGATGGAGCCACCGAGGACGAGCGGCTCCTGCCCGGATGCAAAGATGAAGAGCTGCGAGATCTTGCTACGGAGCGTCCCATCGCTCTGGGCCGCCGCGGGGGATGCGATCGACAGCGAACAACCGAGCAGCGACAGAGCCACGACGGCGTAGCGCATACGCGAATCCGGGTGCGCGTGAGACGACTCGACGGCGGAATGAGGAGGGGAGAGAGTACCGACTCCCGTCGTGCTGCGCTAGCAGACGGGGACTATGAGGTCTTAATGTCTGAGACTGAGATCTCGGATCTCCGCTTTGAGATCCGGCTCACTCCTCGCGCCGCCCGAGCATCTCACCCCGTACGGCGAGTCCAGGTTCGAGGAGGCAGGGCCGCGAGGCCAGGCGTGAGCCTGAGACCTTCGGCTCACGCCTTACCTCTCGAACCTGAACTCTCGACCCTGGACTCGCTGTCGTGGGTGAGATGCCGGCTCGCCACATTCGGAAAGAATCGATCTCAGTTCTCAGATCGCGAGCTCAGAGTCAGTGATGGATCGACATCCCCCGTTTCCCGAAATATTCTTATCGCCCCACAGGATCGGAGAGCGGGATG
>DATEPP010000168.1:0-11878 GCA_035273165.1 Gemmatimonadaceae bacterium | reverse complement strand
ATTCCCTGCGTGACCGTGAAGTCGAGGCCGAGGGGATTGCCGATGGCGAGGACCCAATCGCCAACGCGAGCCGTCTCATCGTTGCCGAGGGGCACGGTCGGAAGATCATGCCCATCGATCTTGATGACGGCCACGTCGGTGGTGGGATCGCGTCCGATGACTTTGGCGTCGAATTCGCGCCGGTCGGAGAGGATGACCGTCACCTTGTTCGCGTCGGCGACGACGTGGTTGTTCGTGAGGATCAGCCCGTCCTTCGAGACGATGAATCCCGAGCCGGATGCGTGCACGACCTGGTCGGCCGGTTGACCACCGCGCTGGCCGCGGTTGCCGAATGGAATGCCGATGTCGGGGAAGCCGAACTGCCGCAGGTCAGGCATATCGGGCATCTGGATCCGCTGCGAAACGGGTCGCGTGCCCTCGATATGGATGGAGACGACCGCGGGTGTCACCTGCGACGCGACGGCGGAAAACGCGTTCTGCGTCTCGATCAGCGGGGCGATGGCCGCCGTGCTCACGGTCGCCGGGTGATCGCTCGGC
This sequence comes from Gemmatimonadaceae bacterium, assembly GCA_035273165.1. Lineage (GTDB taxonomy): Bacteria > Gemmatimonadota > Gemmatimonadetes > Gemmatimonadales > Gemmatimonadaceae > AG2. Next base: position 11,341 of record DATEPP010000168.1, on the reverse strand, counting down.
GGCGTCTGGCGGAGTGATTGTGCATGCAGCGCCGTGATGATGCCCGAAGCGAGCACGGTGGCGCTGCCGATGGCGATGGCGAGCGCGCGCGGGCGCCCGCCCGAAGAGAAGACAGACATGTCGACTCACCTTCAGCGTGTTAGAGAATTCGAAATTATGGCTGATCTGCGGCGCCGCGCTCCCGCGGCCGGACCAGACGGGAACGCACAAGGCGGCGCCGATGTTCCGGCACCGCCTTGATGAGAGAACTGGAACACCGACCCGGCTAACTACACATCAATGAGCCGGTGGTTCCACCACGTTCCCGTGCTTTGGAGTGCTGGTTGGAAGCAGGCCGTAGAGCTGAACGCGACTGCGAAGAACTGGCGGGCGCCAGGGAGGATTCCCGTCGCGTCGGCGTCAGGCGGCAACGACCACGGCCTTCGTCGACCCACCCCGAGAGTGGCAGGAGTCCTGCCAGAGAACGCGGACAAAACGCCTGCCCTTACCGGCTCATCAGTTTGATCTGGCACGCACGCCCCGCCGTCGCTACGCTGTATCCGTTGTAGCTCTCTTTCCCCGAGCCCCTCTTCCTCGTGTACAAGCTCACCGAGACGAACTGGATCTGGCGCGACGGCGAATTCATTCGCTGGTCGGACGCGCAGATACACGTGCTTTCCCATTCCGTGCAGTTCGGCTCCTCGGTGTTCGAGGGGATTCGCTGCTACAGCACGTCGCGCGGCCCGGCGATCTTCCGGCTGCAGGACCACCTCCAACGCATGATCGATTCGGCGAAGATCTACCGAATGGATCTCGCCTATTCGATCGACGACCTCGTAGCGGCGTGCTGCGAGCTGATCGAGCGCAACGAGCTCGACGCCTGCTATCTGCGGCCCATGATCGTTCGCGGCTACGGTGCGGCGGGGATGGTGCCCTTCGCCAGCCCGGTGAATGTCTATCTCCCATGCTGGCCGTGGGGCGCCTACCTCGGTGAGGGCGCACTCGAGAATGGCGTCGATGCATGCGTGGCGAGCTGGAATCGGGTTGCCCCGAACACCATTCCCGCGATGGCCAAGATTGCCGGGAACTATCTCGGCGGGCAGCTGATCAAGATGGAAGCGCTGGCGAAGGGATTCACGGAAGCGATCGCGTTAGGCACGGACGGCATGCTGAGCGAAGGCTCGGGTCAGAATCTCTTTCTCGTCCGGAAGGGAACGCTCTACACGCCGCCGATCGACGGCACGCTCCTCCCCGGCATCACGCGCGAGACGGTGCTCTCCCTCGCGGTCGACAGCGGCATCCCGGTCCGCGAGGAGCCGTTGCCGCGTGAGATGCTCTACGTCGCGGACGAAGTCTTCCTGTCGGGCACCGCATCGGAGATCACGCCAATCCGGAGCGTCGACAAGATCACGGTCGGGAAGGGAAAGCCGGGACCCGTGACCAAGGAGCTGCAGCGCATTTTCCTGTCGACCGTCCGCGGCGAGCGAGAAGATCCGCACGGCTGGCTGACCTACGTCCGCGCCGAGCGGGCGTCGTCGCGCTCGTTAGGCAAGGCGTCAGCGGGGCAGGCGGGGGATTGACGGTTGACGGTTGGCGGTTGGCGGTTGGCGGTTGACGGTGAACAGAGCCACCGACCGCCTTCAACCGACCACCGTCAACGGTCTACCGCCTTCCAAACATCTGGTGCGCCACTTCTTGCGACGCGGGCCCTCGACGTTCAGTCGTGAGGCTCCCCATGTCGCGCACGCTTGTCGCCGTCGCTCTCGTCGCTGCCATCAGTGCCTGCAGCGAGAGGCCGACCGCGCCGAAGGCACCCGTTCGCCCGTCGTTCGCCACCGATCCTGCTGAGAGTGGCCCGCCGGCACCGCGCAGCTTCGGTCCCGACAGCTATCGGACCGGCGTCTTCACCGGATCCGGTACTACCACTCCAGGGCTGGAATGCTCAAAGGCTGCTGATAAATCGCGCGTCTGCAACGGCTTTCTCGCGAGCGGCGTCGACGGGACGCTGCTCGATGTCACCGTTCAGGTTCCCGCTGGCAGCGGTCCATTTCCGCTCGTCGTGCTGATGCACGGGTGGGCCGGCAGCAAGACGGGTTCGGGCGATGTGGCGGACGCGCTAGTGAGTGATGGGCTTGCAGTGCTGCGTTACTCCGCGCGCGGATTTGGCGAGTCGTGGGGCCAGGCGAACCTCGCCGATATTCATGCCGAGATCGCTGACCTGCGGAGCCTCGTCGGCCAGATCGTAGACATGGGACGTCTCCATCTCAATCCCGACGCAGTTGCCGTAACGGGAGCGTCCTATGGAGGCGGGCATTCCTGGCTCGCCACGCTTCAGCCGACCTGGACGAGCCCGAACGGCATAACAGTCCGCTTGCGGACCGTGGTGCCCATCGTGCCGTGGACGGATCTACTCTATTCGCTGCTGCCTAACGGGCGACCGCGGAATTCGATCGACGGGTTGGGAAGCGCGAAGCTGAGCTACATCAATGGGTTGTTCGGATCCGGCCTTCGCCATTCCCCCGACCGGCCATACCCGAACTATCCGGACTATCTCGTCGCGTGGCAGAGCTGGATCGATGCGATGGAGCCTAACGGGACCGATCCGGTGTATGCCCAAATCGTCGATGGTCTGGCTGGCGGACGCTCGATATGGTGGCAGCAGTCATTCTGGAGTGGTGTCGCCGCGAATCGCATTCCGGTGTTCGAGGTTCAGGGCTTCACGGATGATCTCTTTCCGCTACCAGAAGCGGCGCGCATGGTAAACGCGCTGCACGCAGTCGACCCGTCGTACCCGATCACCCTCTACCTCGGCGACATCGGACATCCGCGGGCCGCGAACAAGGTGGACGAGGTGAATTACGTAGAGAACCTGATCCGGCAGTGGTTCGCCTATTACCTGAAGGGCCAGGGCGTCGAGCCGGCCCACGTCGTTTACGCCGCGATCACGCGTCCGAGCGCGGAAGCGTTCGACCCGTCGAACGTGATCACCGCTCCGACGATCGACGCGCTCGCCACCTCGCGCCTCTCCCATGCCTTCGACGGGACCGCGGTGCTGGTGAACCCCGCCAGTGATCCGCTCGCGGGGTTCTTCTGGGATCCATTCGTCATGATCGGAGCCGAACAGCTGCAGCCATACACAGGAACTCCACCGGAGCCGCCGGTGGTCGCGAGCTCCATGGCAGTGTATACGCTTTCGCCGGCGGATCTCGGCGCTGGCGGCGACCTGCTCGTGGCCGGTTGTCCGCTCGTCCGACTGCATGCGTCGTCGTTGGCGCCGCGTGTGCAGCTGGATGTCCGGGTGTACGACGTCGCGCCTAACGGGACGCGACAGCTCATCACGCGCGGCACGTACACGGCGGACAACGGCCTGGTACCGATCGGCGAGCAGGATCTAACGATTCCGACGTACGGCAACCTCTGGCGCGTTCCGGGTGATCACACGATTCGGATCGAGCTGACGAATCTCGATTCACCGTACATCACGCCCAGTCGCGTGCCGTCGGTGACGACGGTGTCGAATGTGAGCGTCGAGATTCCGGTTCGGTGATCTCCAGTCATTCCGAGCGGAGCGAGGAATCTGCTTTGCTGACGTGAAGCAGATCCCTCGCTCCGCTCGGGACCTCCTACTTCATCGGCTGATCGCTGTTGGCGATGTCGCGCAGGATCTTGTAGCTGCCGTCCGCCTGCTTCTTCCAGAGGACCAGATACTTGCCGACGTCATGCTCCGGCTTCGCGCCCTTGGCCGCGGGTTGTGCTGTCAGGTCATATGCGCCTGTCTCGATCGCGTAGTCGCCGGCGACAACGACATCCTGCGTCTGCAGCTTGAAAGTCGACAGCTTCATCGCGGCGCCCATGCCCGCGAAGCTCTTGGCGATGGCCTCGTGGCCGCGAGCCGCGGGGCTGCCGGACATCATGAGCACGGCGTCATCGGCGTAGATGCCAGCGAGCGTCGCCGTATCGCCCTTGACGACGGCGGAGTCGAAGCGAGCGTTGGCCGTTTCGATCGCCTGCCTAACGGCAGAGACGTCCGATGCGGGCGTCCCCGCGAGGGTGGCGGCGGCCGGGGCGGCGGTATCGGGGCGCCGGGCTTCCTTCGTGGTACAGGCAGCTAGCGCGAGGAGTGCGACGACGGAAAAACGAGGAGAGAGCATGACGGCACCTCCAAAGGGGATGGCGCAACCGAAGGTCGGGGCTCGATATCATGTCCTCTCTGCTTGTGCCCGGCAAGTCAGCGCTTGCCGGCCCCTCCCCGGGAGGCCGTTGGTCGCGTCTCCGACCGACAGCGCCCGCAGTCGTACCTGATCGAGCCTCCGAGAATGGTGAGATCGACGCGGGCTGTGGGAATCTCGTCCTCGGGGATTGTCATGATGTTCTTCGAAAGTACGACGATGTCCGCGTACTTCCCCGGCGTGAGCGATCCCAGCTCCTTCTCCTCGAACGACGCGTAGGCGTTGTTCAACGTGTACGCGCGAAGGCCTTCCTCTCGCGTGACGCGCTGTTCAGGCACGAAAACTTTGCCCTCGCGCGTCTTTCGTGACACGCTGCCGTAGAAGCTCATGATCGGATCGACGTCCTCCACGGGCGTATCGGTGCCGTTAGTGACGACTACCCCCGCGTCCATCAACGAACGCCACAAATACGAGGTACGGCGGGCGCGCTCCTCTCCGAGCCGCTTCGCCACCCACGGGCCGTCGCTGATGGTGTGAACACCCTGCATCGACGCGATCACGCCGAGCTGCTTGAAGCGGGGGACATCCGTCGGATCGATGTGCTGAGCGTGCTCGATGCGCCACCGCAGATCGTGCTTGTCCGGATTGTCGCGGAAGATGCGCTCGTACACGTCGAGCACCTCGCGATTGGCTCGGTCACCGATGGCGTGAATGTTCACCTGAAAGTCGTGCTTCAGGGCGATGCGCGCGGTCTTCTCGATCTCCGGTACGGGCTTGAGCGTGAGGCCAGTGCTCGATGGCAGATCGGTGTACGGCTCGAGCAGCCATGCTCCGTGCGAGCCCAGTGCGCCGTCGATCTGTTGCTTGATCGAGCGGACGGTAAGCATTCCGTTCGCGAAGCCGAGCATGCGATAGCTGTCGAGCTTCGCGTCGAGGACGGAGTCCGGCTCGAAGCGCACCATCACGTACAGTCGAACCGGCAGCTTGCCCTCACGGGCCAGTTGCTTGAATCCGTCGATCGTCGCGAAGTTGGCGCCGGCGTCGTGAAAGCTCGTCACGCCCTTCGACAACGCATCGGCGCCGGCGAGCCGCACGACCTCGCGAAAGCGCGCCTCTTCTTCGGCCTTCGTGAGCCGTGGCAGCTTCGCGCGTGCGCGACCCATCAACCCTTGCGCCGATTCCTTGAGCAGCCCGGTGGGCTCACCAGTGGAGTCCTTCACGATCTCGCCGCCAGCGGGATTTGGCGTGTCACGCGTGATGCCCGCGAGCCGGAGCGCGGCCACATTCACGAACGACGCGTGACCGCTCGCGTGCTCGAGCACGACGGGATTGCGCGGACTCACGGCGTCGAGCGACGCGTGCAGCGGCACGCCCTCGACGTTGGGCTGTGGCGCGCGGTTCCACTTCTCCTGATGCCAGCCGTGACCCTCGATCAGGGTGCCAGGCTTGGACCCCTTCGCCTTGTCACGCACCTGGGCGACGATGTCGTCCCAGCTCTTCGCCTTGGTGAGGTCGAGGACGAGCTTGGATTCGCCGAGGCCAGTGTAGTGGCCGTGGCCATCGATGAAGCCGGGGATTGCGAGTCGCCCTTCGAGGTCGACGACACGCGTCTTTGGGCCGACCCAGGGCTGGATCTCCGCATCCGAGCCGACGGCGGCGATCCGATTTCCGCTGACGGCAATCGCCTGGGCGCGAGGATGCACCGAGTCGACGGTGAAGACGTCACCGTGAAGGAGAACGAGATCGGCGCGCTTCTGCTGCGCGTCCGCGGTCGTGGCAACGAGCATCGCGGCAAGCGCGAGGCCGATTGATCGAATGTTGGGCACCGTGAGCTCCAGTGGCGGCGGGTGAGCGACGAATGATGACCGACGGTCCGGCGGGTCGCCAGTCGTCGTCACTAGATTGTCGCCATGCGCTCACGCTCACGAATTCGCGCGGCGGCCATCGCGCTCGCAGCGTTCGGCTGCGCCTCAGCGGCGAAGCATCTCTTCACGGCGCCGACGGTGGTCTTTCGCGGCGTCGCACTGGAGAGCATCAGCCCGTTTGGCGGTCGCGTGCGGGTGAACCTTCTCGTACACAATCCGAATCCGTACAGCCTGTCCACGTCCGCCATGACGTACGAGCTGTTCGTGCGCGACACGATCGCCGTCGCACGCGGTGCCGACACGTTGCACCGCACCGTCAGCGGACACGACTCACTGCTCGTCGCGCTGCCGCTCGATGTCAGCCTGCGCGGCCTGGCCCTCGCGGCGAACTCCGTCGTCGGCTTCGGAATGGTGCCCTATCGGCTGGTTGGTGACGTGATTGCCGATACGCCCATCGGCTCGCGACGGATTCCGTTCGACCAGAAGGGCGAGTTCGCGCCGGTCAAGATCCGCTGAACGGCGTGGCAGTTCACAGAGCATTCCGCTCTTCACGATCTCCGCTGCGCCGGATCGCCAGAATCATGACGAGCCGCGGCGCCGCGTTCCGCCGCGTCCTGACGCTGCCGCGCGACCTCGAGCGCCGTCACGCACGCCGTCAGCCAGACCGCTCCGGCGGCGAGGCCACCGACGACATCGCTGAAGAAGTGCAATCCGAGGTAGAGCCGGCTGAAGCCAACGGCGAGAACGAGCGCCGTCGCGGCGACGACCGCAACCGCTCGCCAGAGGCGCGAAGTCGTTAGGCAGACGACGAAATAGACGATCATCCCGTAGCCAACGAGCGCGCCGAGGACGTGACTGCTCGGAAAGCTGTACGTCCCCTCCCGGGCGTATGCGATCTCGAAGACCGGCCGCTCCCGATGAATGGCGTGCTTGAGCGCCCACGCCAGCAGCTCGGCGCCCGAAAGCGCGGCGAGCCAACCGGCTACCGGAAGCCAGCCGCGCCGAGACGCGTACGCCGCCACGAAGCCGACGCCAGCGACGGCTACGGCGGGGAGAGTTCCGCACCGCGTCACGAGATACCAGAATGCCACCCCACCGGCCGTGGCGCCGGCATGAAGCGTCTCCGCGAGATCGAGATCGAAGCGGACGATGTCCGAGTGCGACAACACGCTCTGCGCGATCGCCGAAAAGATGAGAAGCAGGACGAAGCTCACCCCCAGGCCGAGCGTGAGATTCAAACCGAGGTAATCGGCTGGGGAAAAGCGGCGGAAGAGCACCGACTGCGCCGCAGGCGAACGGCGGGCGAGCCAACGGACGGGCGCGGACATGAGGATTCGGTGCCAGATCGTACCCTCGGCGCGCCAGGCCGCATCTGCGTCCTCGATGAGCCAGCCGCCCGCGACGGCAAGCGTCACGAGCGCCGTCAGGCCGAAGCCGACGACGAGTGCCGCCCGGACGAGCTGATGGTAAAACGCCGACGCGTGGTGGCCGAAGAAGTAGCCGATGGCGCAGAACGCGGCGGCCCAGATCGCGGCGCCGGCGAGGTTGTACATGGCGAACCGGCGCGCGTCCATCGAGGAGACGCCAGCGACGAACGAGATGAGCATTCGCACAACGGGTACGAAGCGCCCGAAGAGGACCGCGCTCGCGCCATGACGCTCGAAGAAGCGATGCGCGCGATGAAGCGCGCCGGCGCCGCCGTGCGCGCGACGGGTGAGAAAGCTCGAGCCGCGCCGTCCAAGGTAGAAGGCGGCCATGGTGCCGCTGGTCGTGGAGAGCGTGGCAATGAGGAAGACCAGCACGAGCGAGAGATGGCCGCGGGCCGCGAGCGCCGAGGCGGTGACGACAGTCGTGTCGGTGGGAAAGGGAATCGCCAACCCTTCCCCGAAGAGGAAGAGCGCAATCAACGCGTAGCCGTATCTGGCGACGAGCCCGACGAGATGCGAAGCCACGTGCGATCGGGCCGTTCGCCTAACGGTCAGCGCGCCAGGAGGGGGACGCCGTACTCGGCGAGAATCCGTTCGATCTCCGGCCGCCGCTTCGCGAGCTCCGCGTCGAGGGTAGCGGCGCGCGCGCTGTCGCCGCGTCGGACGCCCATCGCGATGTCGAACACGTACGAGAGTGGTCCGTCGCGCATCGGCGTGACCGGCACGATGTCGAGCGGAACGGGCTCCCGCTTGGCGAAGTAGCCGGCGAGCGGTCCCCAGGCAACCGCGACATCGACGTCGCGGTTCGCGACCGCCTCGATGAGACGCGCCGGCGGGTTCGGCTTCGAGTAGTCCCCGTAAAGCGTGTAGCCACGAATGTTCCCGATCAGGCCGCGCTGTGCGAGCGAGTGCGCCGCGGGCGAGTTGGCGTAATCATCACCGATGAGATGTACGCCGACCTTCAGATGTCGGAGCGCCGGATCGTCGAGGGAGGTGATGTGGAGGCGGCGGTCACGTCGCGTCACGAACACGTACGTGGAGCGGTAGTACGGCTGCGTCGTGCGCACCATCTCGTAGTGCGCGGGAACCCCGAGGATGACGTCGCAGCTTCGGGCGTTGAGGGTGTTCCGGACGAAGCCCCGGCGTTGCGCCCACCAGGTGTACTCCACACGCTCGCCAAGGTCGGCGGCGATGAGCGAGGCAATGCGATTCTCGAATCCCTCGCCACGCTTGTTGGAGAACGGCAGATTGTTCGGATCGGCGCAAACGCGGAACGTTGCATCACCGCCATGACTTCTTGCTGGCCACGCCGCGCTGACGATCCCCGCCGCGCCGACGATGGCCAGTACCGCAGCCGGTTTCATCGACCACCCTTCGCTGTTTAGCGGCTGGAGCGCGGCAGCGTGAGGGTGAAGGTAGACCCCACGTCGACCGTGCTCTCGACCGTGATCTCGCCATGCATGGCGCGAGCCAGATCGCGGCTGATGGCGAGGCCGAGTCCAGTGCCCTCGTGCGTGCGGGTGCGGCCCGGCTGGAGCTGCACGAACGGCTCGAAGATCCGATCCAGCTTGTCGCCGGGGATGCCGACGCCGGTGTCGGTGACCTGCAGCCTAACGAGACTCTCCTCCACGGCGCAGCGCACGGCGATCCGCTCTCCGGGCGCGCTGAACTTGATCGCATTGGACAGCAGGTTGAGCAAGATCTGACGGACCTTCTCCGGATCGGCCTCGACGTTGACGTCGGGTGCGCAGGCCGTGTACGTGTAGGTGAGTCCCTTCGCGCGCACCTGTGGGGCGACGAGCGCTTCGAGCGCGGCGAGCGTCTCGTGCACGGGCATCGGCCCAACCTCGATGTCGAGGTGCCCGGCATCGATCTTGGCGAAGTTCAGGACGTCGTTGATCAGGCCAAGCAGATGGCGTTCGCTCCGCTGAATACGCGCGATCGCCTCCCGCTGGGACTCGTTGAGCGGCCCATGAATGCCAATCTCGAGCAGCTCGGCGTAGCCCGCGATCGCGTTCAAGGGCGTGCGCAGCTCGTGCGACATGATCGCGAGGAATTCCGTCTTCGCGCGATTTGCCTCATCGGCACGGGCGCGCGCCACCTCCGCTTCCATACGCGCGTGATGCTCGGCCTCGTGCAGCCGCGCGCGCTCGAACGCCTGAGCGCACTGACTCGCCACGCTCATCAACTGCGCCCGATCGCCGGGAGAGAAGCTCCGCGCCGCCGCGAAGCGCAGCACCATTATGCCGACGAGCTTCTCGCCGACGAGCAGCGGCAGCGCCGCCGCTGCCTCGGCCACGGTCATTCCCGGCTGCGGCGGAAGGTATCGAGCGAGCCATTCCTCGGAGCTCGAGATGAAGACGGGCTCGCGTGTCTTCGCAACGTCTCGCGGCGGCAGGGGAGCGCTCAACGCGACCTGACGGAACCCCTCGAGCCCATCCTCCGGGTATCCAAGCGCCCAGACGTGATCGATCTCGGTCGTGTTCTCGTTCATTCGACAGACGACGCCGCCCACGGCGCCCGCGGCAGAGAGCCCGTACTGGATGACCGCCTTCGCGACATCATTCATGGTTACAGCGGCCGCCAGATTCGCCGTGACCGTTTGCAGGCGCGCCGTGCGATCGGCGGCTTCTTCAGCTTCGGCGCGTGCGGCGCGTTCGCTGGCGATGAGACGAGCGCGTTCGAGGGCGAGCGCGCACTGCTGCGCCAGCGTCGTCGCGAAGGCGCGCTCCTCCTCCGTGAACGAGCGCTCTCGCGCAAAGCCAAACGCGAGTCCGCCGTGAGCGACGCTGCCCGACGTCAGTGGCAGGGCGATCCACGAATTCGCGATCGCGCGCGTGTTGGCTTCGCGTAGCTCGGGATACCGCGCAGCGACTTCGGCGCGGTTGACGAGGAAGATCGGCTCGCGCTTCCGCACGGCTTCCGAGAGCGGAAACGGCCCATCAACGGGAAACCGATGCCAGTCACGGACGGTGGAATCGGGAAGGCCAACCGAGCGTACGATCTCGATCCATGCGCCATCGTGGCTCGTTAGGCAGAAGAGGCCGTCGGTCGCGTGCAGCGCGTCCACGGCTTCTCGAATCACGATCTCCCCGACCTGCTCCGCCGTCATCGCGCGGGCCAGCGCCGCCGTGACGCTCTGGAGCCGGGACATGCCATCGGCGGCGGTCCGCGCCTGGTCGAAAAGGCGTGCGTTATCGACGGCCATGCCGATCCGGCGCGCCAGCTCCTCCGCCAGGGGTAGATCGTCGGCATCATAGCGATGATTCACCGAGAGAAAGGCCACGACGCCAAGCAGCCGGTCGCGCGCGACGAGCGGCGCAACGACGTACGACCGGAGCCCGATCCGCCGCACGAGGTCAGCCTGGGCGGCCTCCGGTACCATCGAGCCGAGCATCTCGTCGCTGAGCTCGGAGACAAGGGTCGAGCACCCGCTCTCGATCACCGAAACGGCCAGTGTCGGCCGGTCGCCCCGGGGCGGATAACGGCGCGAGAGCTCGTCAACGAGCAGCTGGCGCTCCGGGTCAACGTGAACGGCAGCCGCCCGCCGGACAATCGTCTGCTTCCCTCGAAACTCGCCCTCGACGAGATCGACGACGCACCAGTCAGCCAGGGCAGGAACGATGACGCGTGCGACGCGGTCGATGGTCGTCGCCAGGTCGAGCGACGTGGTCAGCGCAGCCGAGGCTTCGCTGAGCAGTCGAAGCGATCGCTCGACTTTGTCTGACGGAACATCGCGGCGCGTCGGCGCCGCGGTGAGGCTGCCTGTCATCGGTTCTACACACCACTTTCTGTGCCTCCTCACGCCCGCACACCAAACGCCGGTGCGCCGGGGGGGTAGGAGCCCACAAACTATGGTCCGGCGCGGTTTTCGGCCATCGAGTCGTAGGACTCGAGGCCG
>DATEPP010000167.1:0-1371 GCA_035273165.1 Gemmatimonadaceae bacterium | reverse complement strand
ACTGAACGAGATCGATTCCGGCATCGGCGCCTTCCCGATCGGCGGATCGTTCTTCTCGTGCCACTCCTTGAAGTACTGCTCTCGTAAGGCACGCGGCCAGCTGTAGACGTAATAGCTCGGCGAGTCGTCCTTGCCGCTCTGTGGCGTGAAGCTGATCCGGTCGCCCGTGACCTCGAGCAGACCCTTCGTCCCCTGGAAGCGATACGTCTCCGGCATCGATGTGCCGAGGTTGAGCCGCATCGAGACGGGAAGATCACCGTAGTAGTAGAGCACCGAGTGGACGTCCGGCATATCGCGTCCGTCCTTCCAGCGGCGAATGCTGCCGACGGCCATCGCCTGCGTCGGCGGCTGATTCATTCCGCTCATGAACATCATACCGCTCACGAGGTGCACGAGCAGATCGCCGGCGACGCCCGTGCCGTAGTTCCTCCAGCAGCGCCAGCGGGCGAAGATCAGCGGATTGAACGGGACCTTCGTCGCCACGGGTGCCTGCCAGGTGTCCCAGTCGAGCGTCGCCGGCGACAGATCGGGCGGCGGCGGATACTCCCACGCGCCGGTAGGATCGTTGCGCCCGAGCCAACCCTCGATGAGCATCATGTCACCGAGCATTCCGCTCGCGATCATCTCCTTCGCTTTCGCGCAGATCTGCGAGCTGACCCGCTGGGAGCCGATCTGGACGATGCGGCCGCTTTTCTTCGCCGCGTCCACCATCGCCACGCCGTCGGCGGGCGAATGCGACATCGGCTTCTCGCAGTAGATGTCCTTCCCGGCGCTCACGGCGTCGACGACGACCTGCTTGTGCCAGTGGTCGGGCACCGCCGCGACGATGCAATCGATGCTCTTGTCGTCGAGGAGCTCCTTGTAGCGACGCGTGACAGGGAGATCGGGCCGGACGATCTCACGCGCGAGCGTGTGGCGTCCGTCGTACAGATCGGCCGCTCGCGCGCACTCGACGCCGTCCAACCGGATCGATGTGCCGAGGAGCGAGTTCCCTTGCATGCCGATGCCGATCATGCCAAAGCGGACGGTCGCGTTAGGCGAGCGCAGGCTGCTGAGCGCGGAGTAGGGGAAGACTGGCTTGACCAGGGACGCGCCGGCGACGGCGGCGCCCACGCTCAGGAAGTCGCGGCGAGACAGCTGCTCCTCTTTTGACATGGCATCTCCGGCCGTTAGGGGATTCCGACGTGCTGATTCTCTTCCGTGGGCGTCCTCGCGTCAATGCCGTATCAGGGGCGGTCGCAAATCGTCATATGGAAGTGGCTGGTGCACCCCCGTCCCAGCGAGAGGCTCCGAGATGACGACGTCCGATGCACGTCCAACGAGTGCCAGCTCCGCCGCCACGCCCCCGATCGAGGCGTGGCTGACCCCGAT
>DATEPP010000166.1:0-7482 GCA_035273165.1 Gemmatimonadaceae bacterium | reverse complement strand
AGCTGTCAGTTACCAGTCACCAGCCACCAACCACCAACCACCAATCACCAGTAAGTCCTTGCCATCATTGCATAAAGGCCCGGACGTCGTTTATCATTTCGCACGTGACGACTACCGTTGTCCTTCCTGCTCGGCTGACGCGCCGCGACTCGGCGCGCCTTTCGAGCCCGATGCACCTGGTGGCGGCGATCGTGTCGCTGCTACGGGTGCTCGTTCGCGATTCAGTATTCGACCTCGTGAGGAGTGTCGATCGCATGTCGATCCGATCGCTGCTGCTGCGCTTTCGTAATGCGCTTCAGCCGGATGCGACGTGGACGATCAACTGGATTGGCGGCGCCCAGACACCATTTGCCGACGTGCGGGTGAACCCGCATCAGCGACAGTACCCGCTGGGCAGCAAACCTTTGAGCCGCGCCCCCGCCGTCGCCGAGTCGCCGACGCCGAGGATCAGCGCGCAGCACGATGAAACGAGAGCTATTGATCAACGCGGCGCCGCGGGAAACTCGCGTCGCGATTCTGGAGGACGACGAGTTCGTTGAGCTTCTCGTCGACCGGCCGGAAGCTCGGCGCATGGTCGGCGACATTTACTTCGGCCGTGTGGAAGCAGTGCTGCCCGGCATACAGGCCGCATTCGTCGACATCGGGACGGAGAAGAGCGCTTTTCTCCATGCCTCCGATCTTGTCTTCCCCGACGAGGACGGCGACAGCGACGACGATGACGAGGAGTCCGAAGACGACTCGCGCGACGAGAAGGAAGAGGGGCGGGAGGCTCGAGGCCGACGAAGCAAGGCACCGCCGATTCAGGACCTTCTGAAGCGCGGCCAGGACATCGTCGTTCAGGTCTCGAAGGAGCCGATCTCCACCAAAGGCCCGCGCGTTACCGCCCAGATCTCCCTCGCCGGCCGATTTCTCGTCTACATGCCGTTCGCGTCACGCGTGGGCGTGAGCCGGAAGATCGGTGAGCGGGCGGAGCGGCAGCGCCTCCGTGAGCAGATGCAGAAGCTGCTGCCGGACAACTCTGGTGGCATCATCGTGCGCACCGTCGGCGAAGACGTCACCGAGGAGACGTTCGAGCGTGAGATGAACACGCTCATGAATCAGTGGAAGCGCATCAAGCGAAAGACGCACTTCGTGCGCGCACCGGCTCTCGTCCATCGCGAGACCAGCCTCACCCGGGGACTGATGCGCGACGTCTTCAGTACGAAGGTCGAGCAGGTGACGGTGGATTCGCGTCAGGTGTTCAACGAGATCGTGGAGTACCTGAAGGGGATCGCACCGGAGCTCATCGATCGCGTGAAGCTCTACGAGGACGTCGTTCCGCTTTTTGATAAAGCGAACATCGAGCACGAGATCCGCGACTTATTCAAGCGACGATGTGACTTACCGTCCGGGGGCTACCTCATCATCGAGCCGACGGAAGCGCTCGTCTCGATCGACGTGAACTCGGGTCGCTACACCGGAAAGCGCGATCCCGAAAAGACGATCCTCAAGACGAATCTGGAGGCGGCGCGCGAAGTGGCGCGTCAGCTGAGACTCCGTGACGTCGGCGGGATCATCGTCTGCGACTTCATCGACATGGAGACGAAGGGGAATCGCGACCGCGTGCTACAAGAGTTGCGCACCCATCTTGGGCGCGACCGGGCGCGAACCAAGGCCTTCGCGGTGAGCGACCTCGGCCTGGTGGAGATGACGCGCCAGCGCGTGCGTCAGAGCCACCTTCAGAACATGACCGAGGCGTGCCCGACCTGCCACGGAACGGGCCGGGTCTTCACGGCCGAGACGATCGTGAGGCGCGTCGAGCGCTCGGTGAAGCGCATGGGCGTGGAGGGACGCCGGGATCATCTCATCGTCAAGCTGCACCCGGACGTGGCGATGTACGTCCTGGAGCACGAGAAGGATCTGCTGAAGAAGCTCGAAAAGATCGCCGGCTTCGCCCTCGAGCTGCGCGACGATCCACTCCTTCGGCCCGATGAGTTCAAGCTCGTTGTGAAGTCCGCTGGCCGAGACGTGACGCAGCAGTACGCCGTTGCCTGAGTGGGGAGTGACGGGTGGCGAGTGGCGAGTCTGAAGCGTTGCTCGCCACTAGCAACCCGCCACTCCCCACTTTAATTTTACGGGCTCTACTTACTTAGCTCCTCCCATGCCTTACGCTATCATCAAGACCGGCGGCAAGCAGTTCCGCGTCGAGCCGGGTCGCACATATCGAATTCCGTCGCTCGCTGGAGAAGCGGGAAGCGACGTCGAGTTCAACGAAGTTCTCCTCGGCTCCGACGGCGACAACGTTCGCACCGGCGTTCCGGCCCTCAAGGGTGCCCGGGTGACTGGTGAGATCGTCAAGCACGGCCGCGGCGAGAAGATCATCGTCTTCAAGCACAAGCGCCGTAAGAACTACGCGCGCAAGCGCGGACATCGGCAGGGCTTCACCGAAGTTCGCATCAACGACATCAGCCTCGGCTGAGCGAGGATAGGCAGATGGCACATAAGAAAGGCGTCGGCTCGTCACGCAACGGCCGTGACAGCAATCCGAAATTTCAGGGTGTGAAGCGGTTCGGCGGCGAGCGCGTGCGCGCCGGGAACATCATCATCCGTCAGGATGGTACGCGCTATCACCCCGGCACGAACGTCGGTCTCGGCACGGATTACACGATCTTCGCCCTCGTGGACGGCGTCGTGAAGTTCGAGCACAAGAACCGCAAGCGCTACAAGGTGAGTGTCTATCCCGAAGCCGCGGCGGCTGCGGCCGGGGAGTAAGACACCAGCGTCCTTTGTTCGAAGCCCCCGCGATCTGCGGGGGCTTTCGCTTTCCTGATATCGCGTATTCTCTTCGGAATCTGCTCACGGCGAGCGCAGAATGGCTCTTTGGGATCGTGTACGAACAGAGCTCGATCGTGCGGGCCGCGTCGCGCAGGACGCATTTGACGAGGGGCGCCTCCGCCTCGAGATGCTTCGCGCCGGTCGCCAGGCAGATGGCGCCGCGCAGCGCCTCGGGTACGCAGTTTTTCGCGCGCGCCGGGAATCTCGCGAGATCCCGCCAGACGAGTATCTCGCGCTGACTCGTGCGATCGAAACCGCGGAAGCCGAAGTCGAGCGCTACCGAAAGCTCATCGACGAAGCCGCCGCGCGCCGGCGCCGGAGCATGTCGTTGGCAGAACGGTGACCGGTGACTGGTGACTGGTGGCTGGTGAACTGACAGCTACCAGTCACCCGTCACCAGTCACCAACCACTAGGGTTGCCGGTAATTCGGCGGAAGGGTCTTGTACCGCTGCTCGAGCAGATCCTGCCGGGTGGGACCGCGTACTTCGCGGCCGCGGATGAAAACGTGTTCGGGTTGCGTCGCGAACTCGAAGGGATCACCTGACCAGATGACGACGTCCGCGTCCTTGCCCGGCTGCAGTGACCCGACGCGATCGGCGACGCCGAACACTTCCGCTGGAGTCAACGTGATCGCGCGGAGCGCGTCTTCGCGCGTCATGCCGTACGCGACCGCGTTGCCGGCTTCGAAGCGCACGTTGCGCACGTTGAACGCCTCCTCGTCACCACCGCCGGCGTTGCCGATGATGACCACGGTCACGCCAGCCCGGCGCAGAAGCCCGGCGTTCTCCTGGCGTGTGCCGAGGCTGGAGAAGCTGAGTGGGATGTTGTTCATGGCGCCGGTGAGCACCGGCACGCGCGCGGCGGCCAGCTTGTCGGCCACCATCCATGCCTCGGCGGCGCCGGAGATCATCAGCTTCAGGTTGTAATCGCGCGCCAGCTTGAGTGCGCTCTCGATGTCGCTCGCGCGATCGACCTCGAGAAGCAAGGGCAGACGACCATCGAGAACCGGCCCCAGCGCCTCGAGATCGAGCCGGCTCGCCGCAAACTGTCTCGTCTGCGCCCGCTCGTAGTCCGCCTTTCGCCGGGCGTACGCGCGCGCGTCGTCGAGCACCTCGCGCAGCTTCATCATCAGCTCGCCCCGCGACTGAGCATTCGCCTGTTGCGGCGAGCCAATCTGTCCAACCATCGCGACGGGGGATCGCATCACCATGTCACCCGCCGTGCCTTCCACGAGATGGAGCACGGCGGCCTGACCAGACAACAGTCCTCCGCGAGGAGCGATCACCACCGACGTGATCCCCGCGCTTCGCGCAGGGGGAATGAGGATTGAGGCCGGGTTCAGGCCATCCCATACCGTGAACGCGGCCGCAATGCCTTCGCGGCCCCGCGCGGACACGTTGCGCGTCGCGGCCACGGCGCCGATGTCGACCACCGACAGCTCGGTCGCTGCATTCACGATTCCGGGCGTGACGAACTTGCCCGTGGCATCGATCCGCTGTGCGTCGGCAGGAACTGCGACACCGGCGCCGACGGCCACTATCCGACCGTCGCGCATCAGCACTGTGCCATTGGTGATCGGCGGCCCACTGACGGGATAGACAGTACCGCCGGTGATGGCGACCGTCTGCGCGCCGGCGCGCAACGCCGCGACGCCGACGAGCGCCAAGCCGAGTGTTCTCGTTAGGCGCGGCATCAGCGGTTTCCTCCGGCGTTGTCGGGAACGAAGCCGAGCTCGAAGTCGGTGCGCCAGCGGTGGGCGGGATCGAGCCGATCGAAGAGCATCGCACCGTCGATCCACACTTTCTCGGCTCGTGAGTAAACGCTGAATGGATCGCCGGACCAGAGGACGACGTCGGCGTTCTTGCCGACCTCGATCGAGCCGATGCGATCGTCGAGGCCGAGGGCCCACGCGGGGTTGATCGTGAGCCACTTGATGGCTGTGTCCTCGTCGACCGGCACGCCGATACGATTGCCCTCGGCCATGCCCTTCGCCGCTTCCTGATTCAACCGCTGCTCACCGGACGCGTCGTCGGAGTGCACGATCGTCCGCACGCCGGCGTGATCGAGCAGCGCCATGTTCGCGCGAACAGCATCCGCTGCCTCGAGCTTGAACGCACCCCAGTCTGCCCAGACGGAGGCGGAGATCCCTTCGCGCGCGAGGATGTCGGCGATCTTGTACGCTTCCACCCCGTGATGAAAAGAGCGGATCTTGTAGCCGAATTCGTGCGCGATGTCGATCATCTGCGCCATCTCGTCGGCGCGATAGCAGTGGTTGTGCACGAGGATGTTGCCGCGCAGCACTTCGGCGAGCGTCTCCAGCCCGAGGTCCCGCTGCGGTGGATCGCCCTGATGCGTTTCGTTCCACTTGTCCCACTGCCGCCGGTAGCGCTCCGCCTGGATCCACGCCGCGCGATACCCGGCCACGTTTCCCATGCGGGTCGAGGGTCCGCGGTTCGCGTAGACGCGCTTTGGATTCTCACCGCAAGCCATCTTCAGTCCGTACTTCGCGCCGGGAAATTTCATCCCCTGCACGGTGCGTGACGGAACGACTTTGAGCACGACGCTGCGGCCTCCGATCAGGTTGGCCGAGCCGGGAAGCACCTGCAGCGTCGTGACGCCGCCAGCGAGCGAGCGAGGGAATTGCGGGTCCTGGGGCCACACCGAATGCTCGACCCAGACGTTCGCCGTGACGGGGTTGGTTGCTTCGTTCACGTCGTCCGTCTGCGCACCAGGATCGGCGGGCGCCGCGCCAGCGCCGATGTGCGAGTGCGTATCGATGATGCCCGGCGTGAGATACTTGCCGCTGCCGTCGATCACCACTGCGTCGGCGGGTGCCGAGACGTTCGCGCCGATCTGCGTGATCTTTCCGCCGGAGAGCAGCACCGAGCCGCTTCGAAGCGTCGGTCCCGCGGCCGTGAGGATCGTGACGTTGCGAATTACCGTCGGCCTGGAGGCGAAGGGCCGGTAGGTGCTCGGGAACGGATTGGCGTTAGGCGCGGAGATGGCCCCTTCGCCGGCACCGGCGGCGGGTCGAGCCGCCGAATCACGGCCCGGCGCTGGCGCGGCGGCCGGCGGTGAGCTCTGCACGGGGGTTGGCGAGCTTTGCGGCGTTCGGCTCGCCGACGAACATCCGGCGATGAGCGCGCACGACGCGACGAACGTGAGCGGGAGTCGCATGTGACCGAATTTCTCCGGGCGCGGGTCGATAGAGCGGTCGTTCGGCCGTGAACCTAGGGCCAATCCGCATCTTCGCCAGAGCCGAGCCGATGCTATTTGGGGAGAAGCCGCACGTCGTCGCCGCAAAGACCATCGACACCGAGACGAATCAACTCGTCGGCGGCCGCTGTTGTATTGACAGTCCATGCAATCACCCGGCCCCCGCGAGCATGGACGCGCTCCACGAGTGGCGCGTCGATGAGCTTCCATTCCGGCCACACGTCGAGCGCGGCGGCCTCGCGCATCGCGCCGTCGATGTCCTCCGGATAGGCATCGAAGAGAATCCCCCTGCGAACCGCGGGTGCGAGTCGCGCCGCCTGACTGACCGCGGCATGGTCGAAGCTGTGGACCGCGCATCGCGCACGGCTCCGGGCGATCAATTCCAGTGTGGCTTCCGCCGAGTTCTTGCCTTTGAGCTCGACGTACACGATCGCGTGGTTGCCAACGGCTGTCAGGACTTGCTCCAGGCTCGGAATGGTGATCCCCGGCGCGAGCTCGACCCGGGCTACCTCCTCCCAGCTCATCTGCGCGAGGGCGCGGCTCGGTGCGCGACCCTTGTCCACGCGCACTTGGGGGTCGTGGTGGACAACCGGCACGCCGTCCGTGGTTACATGGACGTCCAGCTCGATGCCGTCGGCGCCGCGCTCGACCGCGCGTGCGAACGCCGGCAGGGTGTTCTCCGGGTACTCGCGGGGAGCGCCGCGATGGCCAATCCGCTCGACGTGCGGTCTCGAGGTTGCGAGGGGTGGAGGAGCCATCGGCCTGTATATTCACCGTCGCGCCCGTCAGGCGGTAGCCGAAAGGGCAAAATGGCCTTAACGACGGTGCGCTCGTGACGTCTACCAGCCGACCGGATGACTGACGCGTCGCGAGGTGGCGATGGCCAAACCGATCTGGATCTCATCGCGCGGTGGCGGCGAGGGGATGAGCGTGCCGCCTCGGAGCTGGTCGCTCGGCACGCGCAAGCGCTCGCGCGCTTCGCGGCGAGCTTCGGTGCGCACGAAGAGATCGACGATCTGGTGCAGGACACTTTTATCCGCGCCTTTCAATCGCTCGACGGGTTCCGCGCCGAGAGCTCGTTTCGTACGTGGTTGTTCACGATCGAACGGCGCCTGCTGCTCGACCGGCGGCGAGCGGAGAAGCGGCGGCCGAGTCGAGTGGAAGTTCAGGAGGATGACGCAAGCACGGAGTACGACGCGCTCGACGCGATGGTCGCCGGCGAATCGGCGAACCGGGTGCGCGAGGCGATGACGATGCTCTCTCCGACGCAGCGGGAAGTATTCGCGTTGCGTGTTGCACAGGGTCTCTCGTACAAGGAGATTGCCGAGTTGGTTGGTACGACTGAAGGCGCGGCGCGAGTGCATTACCACAACGCGATGCGCGCCGTGAAGGAGCATATCGATGACTGATTGTCCCAATGCGGAGATGCGCGATCGGCTGCCCGATCTGCT
>DATEPP010000165.1:0-20113 GCA_035273165.1 Gemmatimonadaceae bacterium | reverse complement strand
CGGTAGTCGGCCTTTGTCTCGACGCCGTCGAGGCCCGCGGCAAGCATCACCGCCAGCGCGAGATAGGGATTCGCCGCCGGATCGGGCATTCGCAGCTCCACCCGGGTTCCCAATCCGCGACGCTCGGGCACTCGAATGAGTGGCGAGCGATTGCGCATCGACCAGGCGACGTTCACCGGTGCCTCGTAACCCGGCACGAGCCGCTTGTACGAGTTCACGAGCGGATTCGTGATCGCGCACATGCCGCGTGCGTGGCGCAGCAGTCCGCCGACGTAATGCAGCGCCACCGGCGACAGCTCCCACTGCGCCTTTGCGTCCCAGAACGCGTTCTCGCCACCACGGAAGAGCGATTGGTGGGTGTGCATCCCACTTCCATTCTGGCCGAAGATCGGCTTCGGCATGAACGACGCGAGAAGGCCGAATTGCTGCGCGACGTGCTTCACGACGAATCGGAACGTCGCGATGTTGTCTGCGGTCCGCAGGGCATCCGCGTAGCGGAAGTCGATCTCGTGCTGCCCGTGCGCCACCTCATGATGCGCCGCCTCGACCTCGAACCCCATCCGCTCGAGCACGTCGACCATCGCGCGCCGCGCTTCCTCGCCGAGATCTGCTGGCGCGAGATCGAAGTAGCTCCCGACATCGTGCGTGACCGTCGTCGCCTCGCCTTCGGCGTTCGGGCGGAAGAGAAAGAATTCCGCTTCCATCCCCGCGTTCATCGTGAAGCCTAACGACGACGCGCGCGCGAGCACCCGCTTCAGCACGCCGCGCGGATCGCCGGCGAATGGCTTGCCGTCCGGAGTGTTGATGTCGCAGATCACGCGGCAGATGCGATTCTCCGGATCGCTCCACGGAAAGATCTGGAAGGTGGACAGATCCGGCGCGAGCAGCATGTCCGACTCCTCGATCCGCACGAATCCCTCAATCGAGGAACCGTCGAACATGATGTCCCCGGAGAGCGCCTTGTCGAATTGCGACGCCGGGATCTCCACGTTCTTGTTGATGCCGAGAATGTCGGTGAACTGAAGGCGCATGAAGCGCACGTTCAGATCGCCGGCCATCTGGAGCACATCCTGCTTGGTCGCGCCCGTCGCATCGCCGACGATGCCCCGTTTCGATGAGCTCCCCGTCGACCGCCCGCTCTCCGGGCGTGTCCGGCCTCGTGTGTGGTCGCTTGGCACGGCGCGCAACTTACCCCCATTCGAAAGACTGTCAAAGAATTGCTGAGCCACGCAGCAGTGCAGGGCATAACGCTTGCGCGCTGCGGCGGCGTGAGCCGCGGCGAGATGCCTGGCGGCTCGATTCCAACTTCAACCCTCAACTCCCCTTCCTATGCAAGTCCGCGACGTCATGACCAAAGATCCTGCCTGCGTCACGCCGGGCGCCACGATCCGCGAAGCCGCCCAGCTCATGCAGCGTGAGAATGTCGGCATCGTTCCTGTCGTCGAGGAAAAGGGAACGAAACGTCTGCTCGGTGTCGTGACCGACCGCGACATCGCCATTCGGGTCGTCGCGGAAGGACGCGACGGCGGTACGCGTGTGAGCGACGTCATGAGCTCGGGGCAGATTCGCACCTGTACGCCGGACGACGACGTCGACGATGCAATGGAGGTGATGGCTGACGAGCAGGTCCGTCGCATCCCGATCGTCGACGACCGCGGCGCGCTCGTCGGCATCGTCGCCCAGGCTGACATCGTCCGTAAGACGCGCGACGAGGACAAGGCCGGCAATACCGTCAAGGAAATCTCCGAGCCGGGCGGCCGTCACGCGCAGTAAGGTCGGTTGACGGTTGACGGTAGTCGGTTGACGGTGAATTCGAGGGCCGGCGCTCTGCGCCGGCCCTTCCATTTTCACCAGCCACCAGTCACCAATCACACCCGTCAGCCACCAACTATTATTCCCGCATGACCGGCCCGGCCCCCGCTGCACCTGACACTGGTACTACTATTTGCCCCGCGTGCCACTCGCCCGCGACCGGCAAGTTTTGCTCGAACTGTGGTGCGCCGCTCGCCGGCGCGCAGTGCGTGGCCTGTCAGACTGCCTTGACCCCGGGCGCCAAGTTCTGTCACCGCTGCGGAACGTCCGCCACGGCCATCGCCTCTGATTTGCGCGTCGTTCCACCGGCTGAGCGAGGATTGGGGTCCGCGCTCCCGTGGGCAGTGGCCGCTATCGCACTTGTCGCCCTCATCGCCCTCGTGGCCGCCCAGCGCATCGGAAGGTCTGCCTCGTCCACCGCTATCGCATCGAGCGACGCGCCGGCAGCCACTCAGGGCGCCCCTGCACCTGTCGACATCAGCCAGATGTCCCCTGAGGAGCGCGCCGAGCGCTTGTACGATCGCGTGATGTCACTCAACGAGCGCGGGCGCACCGACAGCGTGCAGTTCTTCGCGCCGATGGCCATGCAAGCCTACGTCATGCTTGGCTCCCTCAATGCCGATCAGCGATACGACCTTGGCAGAATCGCCGCGGTGTCAGGGGCTACTGAGATCGCGAAGGCCCAGGCTGACACCATCCTGGCTTCCCAGCCGCAGCATCTGCTCGGACTCATGCTTGCCGCCGACATTGCCGCGAAGAATGGAGACCGCGCCGCTGAGACGGCCTACCTTCGGCGCTTTGTGGCTGCCGCTCCCAGTGAGCGAGCGAAGCAGCTGCCCGAATATCAGCAGCACGTCGCCGAGATCGACTCGCGCCTCGCGCGCGCATCGGCGCGCTGAATGACACCATCACCAGACAACACACTGTGACCCGAACCATTCACGTCGCGCATAGCCCGGATTCCGACGACGCGTTCATGTTCTACGCGCTGGCCGAAGGGAAGATCGACACCGGCGATCTGCGCTACGTCCACGAGCTCCAGGACATCGAATCGCTCAACCAACGCGCCCTGCGCGGCGAGCTCGAGGTGACTGCCGTCTCGATCCACGCATACGCATACCTCGCCGACAAATACGCCCTCCTGCCGCACGGCGCGTCGATGGGTGATCAGTATGGCCCGCGACTCGTCGCCCGGGAGCCGATGTCTCGGGCCGACGTCGGCGGCAAGCGAGTCGCCATTCCCGGCCCACTGACGAGCGCCTTCCTTGCGCTCAGGCTGTACGAGCCTGACTTCATCCCGGTCCCCACCCCTTTCGACGTGATCGAGGATGCCGTCGAACAGGGCGACGTCGATCTCGGGCTGTTGATCCACGAAGGCCAACTCACCTTCGCTGATCGCGGCCTTCACCTCGTCGCTGACATGGGGGAATGGTGGTTTACGGAGACCGGCCTGCCGCTTCCTCTTGGCGGGAATGTCGTCCGCAAAGACCTCGGCCCATCACTCACGCGTGATATTTCGCGCCACCTCAGAGCCAGTATCGCGTACGGACTGCAGCATAGACAGGGAGCACTCGATCACGCCATGCAGTACGCGCGCGGGCTCGAGCGCGGTCGCGCCGACACCTTCGTCGGGATGTACGTGAACGACTGGACGCTCGATTACGGTGATCGAGGGCGGCAGGCGGTGCGGCTCTTTCTTCAGCGCGGCCACGAGGCGGGGCTCATTCCGAGGCGCGTCGACGTCGAGTTCGTGGACGACTGACGCGCCGCATTAAAGAATTCTCAGCAGGGCGGCATAAGTCGTTGAGTCCCCGGGGGCGTTACGGTCTCCCCGCAGCGTGCGTCTCACAGGCGACCACACGGTGAGCATCACGCCCGCCTTCCGCCTCTCCGCAGCAGCTGCCGCCATGCCGATGATCGATCAGAGCGCTAGTACGACCTTTTCACTGCCAGCCGACGCGCCTTCGAAAGCTCCTCGGCGAACGGCAGAGATCGCGGCTCGTCGCGTCCTGGTCGTCGACGACGAGGAGGGGATTCGTCGCGCGATCGGCAAATTCCTGCGGACGCGAGGATTCGACGTCGTCACCGCCGAATCGGGCGACGAGGCGCTTGCCCAGCTTGGCCAGCAAGGCTTCGTCCTCATGCTCTGCGACGTCCGCATGCCCGGGCTTTCCGGAGTCGAGGTCGTCCCGCGCGCCCTGCAGATGGACAGTGAGCTCGCGATCATGATGCTCACCGCCGTCAACGACGCCCCAACTGCCACTGAATCGCTTTCGCGCGGCGCCATGGACTATCTCATGAAGCCCGTCGAGCTGGCCGATCTCGAGGTGGCCATCGAGCGAGCGCTTCACAAACGCGCCCTGCTCATCGAGCAGCGACGCGTCGAGCGGATGATCCGGGAGGAGGTCGCCCAGAGGACGGAAGAGCTCGAGCGCGAGAAGGAAGCGCTTCGCGATCTTACCGTCAGCGTCGCCGAGACGCTCATCAACGCGATGGAGGTGAAGGACGTCTACCTCCGGGGTCACTCCCAACGCGTCGCGGAGCTGGCCGCGTCGATGGCCGAGGAACTTGGGATGTCTGCGGATGCGGTCGAACAGGTTCGACTTGCCGGCCGGCTGCACGACGTCGGCAAGATCGGCACTCGTGAGGCGGTGCTCAATAAGCCCGGCTCGCTCACGCCTGAGGAGTTCGAGCACGTCAAGGAGCACGTCCGCATCGGCATGGACATCCTGGCTCCTCTCAAGCACCTCGGTGAGGCGCTGAACTATGTGCAGGACCATCACGAGCATTGGGACGGAACGGGATATCCTCGGGCGCTCAGTGGCACTCAGATCTCGATAGGCGGTCGTATCCTCGCCGCGGCGGACGCGTTCGATGCGCTGACCTCGAAGCGCGCTTACCGCGACCCGATGGCGCCCCAGGAAACGATCCAATTTCTCGAGGGACATGTTGGCCGCCTCCTCGATCCCGATATCTATGCGGCTCTCCGCCGCGTCGTCTCGCGTCGTAAGACGTTGACGTTCATCGACCCCTGACGAGGCGCGCGCCAGAAGCGCTCGCAAGCGGAAATCGGGGGACGAAAAAGGGCCGAAACGTTATGCGTTTCGGCCCACTTGCTCGACGTGCCCCTGTCACGTCAGGCGGGCCTCGTGTACGCTAATAGCGGCAACGTTCGATGCCGCCAAGGCGTATACCTGACGATGAGTGGAAGATTGGTTAGGCTGTTAAGCGTTATGCTTTGCGGGGCTCTCGCGATTGGCGTGAGTCCCGTCGCTGTCATGGGACAGGGAGTACCCTCCCCGTCCAGTGCCGATACTTTGCGTCTGTCCATCGAGGACGCGGTGGCCGCTGCCCAACGAGCCTCGGATGAGGTGAAGCTCAGCGCCGCCCTCGTCGATGCGGCCGAGGCGCAGGTTTCGCTCGCGCGGTCGAGCGGTCTGCCTCAGCTCCGTGTGAATACGAGCTATTCACACGTCTACGAGAATGCCCGGAGCACCGCGGTCAACGCGGTGTTCAATCAGCCTAACACCTACGCGGTTACGGCCTCGCTCTCGCAGACGCTCTTTCAGGGCGGACGCATCGTCGCTTCCACCAGAGCCGCGGGCGACGTTCGCGCAGCAAGCCGGCTCGACGAACAGGAGACGCGCGCCAGGCTCAATGTCGACGTACAACGGGCCTACCTCAACGCGCTCTTCGCTGGCCGGCTCGCCGAAATCCAGCGCGGAGGAGTTGCTCTCGCCACGGCCCGGCTCCAGCAGCTGGAGCAACTGCAGTCGGCTGGCCGGGCGGCACGCTACGATGTGCTTCGCGCTCGAGTGGAACGCGCGAACCTCGAGCCACTCGCCATCCAGGCCGAGAACGATCAGCGGCTCGCGCTCCTCGATCTCAAGCGCCTCCTCAATATCCCGCTCGATCGATCGCTAGTCCTGACGACCAGGCTCGACGCCGATGCCATCGCGGCGATGGTCCCGCAGATGGCGTCCTTCACGGACTCCGTCGCGCTGCCGGATCGGCCCGCCCTTCGCTCGGCCGAATACACCGCCCGGGCCAAGCGCGAAGGTCTCGCGGTCGCGCGCGCCGACTTTCTTCCTTCTCTCAGCATTGGCTTCAACACCGGCTACCAGGCCTTCCCGCCGTTAGGCTTCGGCTTTCCCGATCGGACGGGCCGGGCCTCCAGTGATTTCTGCGAGCCAGGGGCGACGGCGGGCCGTGTTTGTCAGAACGGCGGCTGGTTTGCCGATCGTTCGATCAGTCTTACCCTCAGCTTCCCGATCTTCGACGGGCTCCGCGCCCGATCGAATTACAACGTCGCTCAGTCACAACTTCGGATTGCCGAGCTGCAGCTGCAGCTGCAGCGCGAAACGGTCTCTCTCGAAGTCGCTCGCGCCCGCGCCGAGTTGCTGCGCGCACGATCGGTCTTCGCGGCGCGGCAGCAGAACTCGACCGAAGCACAGGAGGCATTTCAACTGGCCTCACTCCGGTTCTCACGCGGCCTCAGTACGCAGCTCGAGGTCACCGACGCACAGCTCGCGCTCGCCACCGCGCAGTCTGGCGAAGCACGCGCCACCTACGATCTATATCTCGCCACCGCGGAGCTGGCCCGAGCCCTTGGCCGGCCCATTCCATTCCCGCCCACCCACGACGCGCCGACGGTACGTCGATCGGAGAGCGGATCCTCCCGTGAATAAGCAACTACTCATCAGCCTCTCGCTCGCGGGCGGCCTCTTCCTCGCCGCGTCAGGCTGCGACTCCAACCCTGGCTCGGCGGCGGCCGCCACGAACGACGGCGCGGGCCGACGCCCGGACTCCGCCGGTGGACGCGGTAACCGCCAGGCACCGACGATCACCCTCGCGCCCGGCGACGTCGCGCTCGTCACCCGCGAGACGATCGAGGAGGGCACACCGATCACCGGTGACCTGAAGCCGATCGAGACTGTCGATGTGCGCGCTCGCCTCGAGGGAGACCTCAGGGGCGTGTACGTCCGTGAGGGCCAGCAGGTCAACCAGGGGCAGCTCCTTGCCGAGTTCGACGCCGCCGAGCAGCAGAGCGCGCAGGAGAGCGCCCTCGCCGATCGCGCGTCGGCCCGCACCGACCTCGCTACGGCACAGTGGAATCTCGACCAGAGCGCCGAGCTGTTCAAAGCCGGCGCGATCGCCGAGCGGGATTATAAAGTCGCTCAACAAACGGTCGAATCGGCGCGCGCGCGGCTCGCCGCCACCGAAGCCAAGCTGCGGACGACGAGCATCGCCTCGCGCGATACGCGCGTCGTGGCGCCCGCAAGCGGCACGATCGGCACCCGCAGCGTCGAGCCGGGTGAGCGCGTCGCCCGCGGCACGTCCATGTTCACCATCGTCCGCAATCAGGTCCTCGAGCTGGCGGCCGCCGTGCCCGCACGGCAGGCCAATGCCGTCCGCGTCGGGCAGACGGTGCATTTCGTCGCCGATGCGCGGAGCTTCGAGGGACGCGTCGCGCGTGTGAGTCCCACGATCGATCCCACGAGCCGGTCGATCACCGTCTACGTCGATGTACCTAACGAGAACGGGCTGCTCAAGGGCGGCACCTTCGCCAGCGGACGCGTCGTCAGCCGCACCCTCAATGACGTTGTGACTGTGCCCACCGCCGCCGTGCGCCAGTCGCAGGAGGGCGGGCACCCGTTTGCGTACCGCCTCGACTCTCGCACCGTGAACGTCGCTCCCCTCGAGGTCGGCGTCGTCGATGAACGGCTCGGCAAGGCGCAGGTGCTCTCTGGCCTGTCGTTAGGCGACCGCGTCATCGTCGGCAACGTCGGTACCCTTGGCCGCGGCATGCAGGCCGTCATCATCGGCGAGGAGCGGCCGCGGGCCGGCCAGGCCGGCAGTCCAGCGGATGCGAGCCAGCGACCGCGACCGAGCGCCACCAGGTAGCTTCGGCGCCCCGCGTAGTCGAAGTCGACAACCGACCCAGTCCTCCATGTTCCTCTCAGACGTATCCATCAAGCGCCCCGTCTTCGCGACCATGATGATGGTCGCGTTGGTCGTGCTCGGCATCGTCAGCTATCGCCGGCTGGCGATCGACGAGTACCCGGACGTCACCTACCCGACCATCACCGTCCAGACCAGCTATCCGGGTGCGTCGCCTGAAGTCATGATGCGCCAGGTGTCGAAGCCGCTCGAGGAAGCGCTCAACACGGTGCAGGGGATCAAGGAGATCAACTCCAGCTCCTACGAGGGAGGCTCACAGGTCCGCTTGTCGTTCAACCTCGGAGTCGACATTGGCGTGGCGCAGCAGGACGTACAGGCCAAGGTCGCGCGCATCCGCCGGTCGCTCCCGCCGAATATCGAAGATCCGATCATCCAGCACTTCGATCCAAACGACTCGCCCATCATGTCGCTCGCCCTGCAGAGCAGCGAGCGACCGTTGCGCGAGATTACCGACCTCGCGGACCAGGTCGTCACGCCACGCCTCGAGGCGATCCCTGGTGTCGGTGGCATAAACATCGTCGGTGGCAACCGCCGTCAGATCAAGGTGCAGCTCGACCCGGTCGCGATGCACGCGTACAACGTGAGTCCAGTGCAGGTGATGCAGGCACTGCAGCGCGAAAATCAGGAAGTCCCCGCCGGACGCGTGCAGGGCGCAACCATCGAGCAGCTCGTGCGCATCACAGGAAGGATCGTCGATCCAAAGGCGTTCGCGGACATCGCCGTTTCGGTGCGCAACGGCGTGCCTATCCGCCTCGGCGACGTCGGCACGGTGATCGACGGATCGGAGGAACGAAGAACGGCCGCAGAGATCGACGGAAGCCCGTCCGTCACCGTCGACGTACTCAAGATCGCGGAGTCAAACACCGTCGCCGTCGCCGATAGCGTGCGCGCCGCCGTTCGTGATCTCGAGCGGGTGCTGCCCCAGGATCTCAAGGTCACGGTTCGTCGCGACGACTCCGAGCGCATTCGCGAATCGCTTTCCGACGTCCAGAACTCTATCGTGCTCGGCGCGCTGCTCACGATCGCGATCATCTACCTCTTCCTGAATTCCTGGCGCTCGACGGTAATCACCGGGCTCACGCTGCCGGTGTCGATCATCTCGGCTTTCTTCGTCATGTGGCTGTTCGGCTTCACCGTCAACACCATGACGCTCCTCGCCCTGTCGCTTGCGATCGGGCTCCTCATCGACGACGCGATCGTCGTGCGCGAGAACATCGTGCGCCACGTCGAGATGGGGAAAGATCACTATCGCGCCGCGAAGGAGGGTACGGACGAGATCGGCCTTGCGGTTGCGGCGACCTCGCTCGCCGTCGTCGCAGTGTTCTTTCCCGTGGCCTTCATGGGTGGAATGATCGGCAAGATCTTCTTCCAGTTTGGCGTGACGGTCGCCTTCGCGGTTCTCGTCTCCCTCTTCGTTTCGTTCACGCTGGATCCGATGCTGTCCAGCGTCTGGCCGGACCCTGAAGGCGAGCACGGCGCGCTCGATCCGTCTGAGCGCAAGAAGACCAATCCCATCCGCCGCGTCGCCTTCGCCTTCAACGACTGGTTCGAGCGGGTCGCGGATCACTACCCGAAGTGGCTGGGATGGGCGCTGGGCCATCGGCTCATCGTCAGCGCAATTGCACTCGTCTCCGTGATAATCGCATTTTTGCTCGTCCCCAAGCTCGGCTTCACCTGGATGCCGGATGCCGATCAGGGAGAGCTGAACGTGAACTTCCGCACGGCGCCTGGCTCGACTCTGCAGTACACGCTTGGCAAGGGGCGGGAGATGGTCGCCTTCCTCAAGAAGCAGCCGGAAGTCGACTACACCTATCTCTCCATCGGAGGCGGCTTCCGCGGCACGCCTAACAACGGAAGCATCTTCGTGAAGCTGCGGCCCAGGTCGCAGCGAAAGCGCTCGGTGTTCGACCTGCAGAGCGATCTGCGCACGCAGCTGCGGCGAATTCCGGGCGCGCAGGCCTCGGTTCGCCCCAATCAGTCCTCGATCTTCGGGGGCCGCGGCTCGCCAATTCAGATCAACGTCCAGGGTCCGGAGGTCTCGCGACTCAAGCTGGCGGCCGCTCGTGTTCTCGATGCGGTGAAGTCGGTTCCCGGCGTCGCGGAGCCGACGTCGAGCGACGAAGGCGACATTCCGGAGCTCGACGTCCGCGTCGATCGGCAGGAGGCCTGGCGTGCGGGACTCGGCATTACCAGCATCGGTAACACGCTCGCCCCGCTCTTTTCCGGTCAGCGCGCGACCCGATGGGAGGATCATCAGGGGTTCGAGCACGACGTCATCGTGGTCTATCCTGAATCCTTGCGCACCTCCGCCGCTGACGTCGCACAGATCGTCGTACCGAGCAGCTCCATCGATCCGCGGAGCGGGCAGCCACCGATGATCCCGCTCTCCCAGGTGGCGGAGGTGGAGGCCGGCGTGGGACCGCAGCAGATCAATCGACGGAACCTGGAGCAGCAGGTGTCGATCAATGCCAACGTCCTGCCGAGC
Organism: Gemmatimonadaceae bacterium; assembly: GCA_035273165.1. Classification (GTDB taxonomy): domain Bacteria; phylum Gemmatimonadota; class Gemmatimonadetes; order Gemmatimonadales; family Gemmatimonadaceae; genus AG2. Next base: position 9,855 of record DATEPP010000165.1, on the reverse strand, counting down.
TATGCGACTGGCGACGTGGCGAACGACGTACGGCGTGAGATCGATCGAGTCGGTCTGCCGCCAGGCTACCACTTCGTCTTCGGTGGCGACGTTCAGAATCTCGAGGAGACCAAGGGCTACGTGCTTGAGGCGATGCTGCTGGCGGTCGTGTTCATCTACCTGATCCTCGCTTCGCTCTTCGGCTCCTTCCTTCAGCCGCTGGCGATCATGCTGGCGTTGCCCCTCAGCTTCATCGGGGTCACGGTCGCGCTCCTTGTGACGCGCGACAACATCAACGTCATGACCATGATTGGCATCATCATGCTCATGGGTCTCGTGACGAAGAACGGCATTCTCCTCGTCGACTTCGCCAACCAGCAGCGCGAAGGTGGCGCTTCCCGTACCGAAGCACTTTTGACCGCGGGCCGCATTCGTTTGCGTCCGATCATTATGACGACCGTCGCGATGATCTTTGGCATGATCCCCCTCGCACTGGCCATCGGCGCCGGCGCCGAGCAGCGGGCGCCCATGGCGCGCGCCGTGATCGGCGGTCTCATAACCTCGACCCTGCTCACCCTGTTCGTGGTGCCTGTCGTCTACACGATGCTCGATGACGTCACCGCCCTTGTGACGCGCCGGAAGCCCGCGCACGGTCGGCACGAGGGCGATGCCATCGGCGCGCCAGTGCCAGAGCCAGCCGGAGATTGAGCGCGAGAGTGTATCCTCATCCGCGCCGAGCATGCGTTGTGACGATCATTCGAGCGCGCCTCTGCCTTGACGTGAGCGCAAGGACATTGTACTAGGGTGTTGCGCGAAGGCCGTCGCACGCGTTTTAATGCGTGCGTTCTCGAACGCATTGGCGACGCGGCACGCGCGGAGGTCGGCACACGACGTGCGCCGTAGCGCGACGATGGTCGCTTGAATTCACGACGCTGAATCACACTTGTTCTCAGGGAGGCGCGCATGCCGCGGGGTGACGAGTTGCACGAGGAGTTTCGGTTCTCGGATCGCGACGACGACGCGGATGATCTCGGTTACGGCGGTGGCGGTGGCGGTGGTGGTGGTAACTACGAGGATGATGAGGACGAGGAGAGTGGGTGGTCCGGGACGCGAGGTAGTGACGATCTCTGGGACAGCACCGACGAGGACGATGATAGCGACGAAGAGGAGGGAACCTTCGTCGAGGAAGAAGAGGAAGAGACCGAGATCTTCCCCGCCGGCAGCCGGAGCAGCGGCCGGTCATCGAGCGGTGGCGCATCCGGCGGCGGTAGCGGGAGCGGATTCTCCGGCGGCGGCACCAGTGGCTCCGCAATGAGGGGAGGTACGGGCGGCAGCACTGGCGGCTCCGGTGCGGGAAAGAGCGCCGCACGTGGTGGTGGTGCGAAGAAAGCCAGCGCCGCAAAGAAGTCGGGTGGCGCAAAGAAGTCGGGCGCGAAGCGCTCTGGCGCCAAGAAGTCCGGAGCCAAGAAGTCCAGCGGTCGCTCAGGTGGCGCACGCAAAGGCGGCGCAAAGAAGAGCGCGGCGAAGCGCGGCGGCGCCAAGAAAGGCGGCGCAAAGCGTGGCGGTGCGAAGAAAGGTGGCGCGAAGAAGGGCGGCGCGAAGAAGGGCGGCCGGAAGGCCGGCGGTCGGAAGCGCGCACGTCGCTGAGTCGGATTCTCTAAACTCTCGCAAACGGCGGAGCGCAGAGCTGCGTTCCGCCGTTTCGCTTTGAAAACGCCGCTCGTAATATCCTCTCATGAGCGCGTCATCAATCGGTCCGGACACCGGTACCGTGCCATCTGCTACCGATCACCACGTCCTCGACGTGGCGCTCGCGCTCGCGCCCACGATTTCACGTGAGCGGGTCGTGCATGAGACGGCGCAGCAACTCCGGCGCGCGGTGCCCAGTGATGCCACCGCCGTGGTGCTCTCGGACGCCGAGCTCGGGGCTTTCGAGCTCCTGTACCAAACAGGCTTCGATGAAGATCACCTCGAGCGGTCGCTCGGCTCGTCCTGGCGCCGCGCGATCGCCGAGCGTGTCGCGGTTTCTCGCGACACGCACCGCGGCGTGGAGCTCACGGTGCCAATGGTGAGCGGAAACGTCTTGGGCGCCGTCACGGTTGTAATGCCTGCGACATCAGAAATGGGGCACCTTCGCGAGAGCATTCGCCTCCTTTCGAGCATCGCGATGCAAGCCGCATCCGCCATCGATCGCGCTCAGGACGTCGATCGGTTGGCGCAGCGACGCCGGATCGAGGCAATTGGCGAGATTTCCGCCGGCATCGCGCGCGAGCTCCGCAATCCGCTCTTCAGCATCTCGTCGGCGGCACAACTTCTCCGCTTTCGCGTGCGGGACGATCCGGTGGTCGAACGCAACGTTGGCCGGATCTTGCGCGAGGTCGAACGGTTGAACGGCGTCGTCAGTTCCCTGCTGGAGTATGGCCGACGGGAGCCGGTGCGGATTTCGGCCGCAGATCCGGACAGTGTCTGGCGCACCGTCCTCGACACGAAGCGTGGCCTGCTCGAGAGCAAGGCGCTCGCCGTTCGCCATCATCCCGCTCAGCCGCGTGCCACCTTGCCCATCGACGCCGAGCAGATCGCGCAGGTCTTCATCAACGTGCTCGCCAACGCCGTCGACGCCGCGCCCGAGGGTAGCGACCTCGCGCTGACTTCGATCGTGCTGCCGACTGGCGCATGGCGTTGCCGGCTGCACAATGACGGACCGCCAATTCCGCCTGACCTGCTGCCGCGAGTGTTTGAGCTGTTCTTTTCGACGAAGCCTGGGGGCGCGGGCGTCGGGCTCGCGCTCTGCCGACGAATTCTCGACGATCACGGCGGAACTATCATCATCGAGAGCACAGCCGATAACGGAACGACGGTGACCATCACGCTGCCTAACCGCGCAACCGACGAAGTGACCACCGCCGACACGAATGGCTGACTCTCCGATCTCCCTTCTGCGCGCGCACGCGCGCCACGCTCCCTGGAATGCGCGCGGACTCGCGGCACACGTGACAGCGCTCGTTGACGCCACCGGTATGCGGCCAACGAACGCGTCGGCCCGCGTCGCGCCGAGCGCGCGTTCGATTCGCTTCTACGTGGCCAACGGTCTGCTCGACCGGCCCGAGGGTACGGGAACGGCCGCCACGTACAATTACCGGCATTTTCTGCAACTACTCGCGATCAAGATCCGCCAGCGCGAAGGCTCGACGCTCGAGTCGATCAAGGGCGAGCTGCACGAGCTCACCGGTGACTCGCTTGAGCGACGCGTGGCAACGTCCCTCGCCCCCGCGCTCGGTGTCCGCGCCGACGCCGTGGTGCAGTCGGACGAGGAGCACCCCTTCACGTGGCGCCGGGTCCCGGTCGCGGACGGCATCGAGATTCACGTCCGCGACGATTCACCCGCCGCTCGCGACGAGGCCGTTGTCGCCATGCGCGAGGCCGTGCGCGCCGCGTTAGGCCGAGAAGAAATCCGCTGACGCGAAAGGCCGCGAAAATCCGGTGAGCGGTGCAGGAGCGCGGCTGCCCCTTGGCAGCCGCGCTCTAGAGTAATCGGGACAGCATGACCGCGCCCACTTCCATCACCCTCTCCCACGGCGACCGCTGCCGGAATGCCGCGAGGTTGATCTCCTTCGCATAGCGCAGGTCCACGAGAAACGTCGAATCCATCGACGCGCCGAAGGCACGGTCGAGAACGACAAGGTTCGACTCGTTGTTGAACGCCAGGGATCGATTGTCGAAGTTCATCGATCCGACACTCGACCAGAGACCGTCCACGACGATTGTCTTCGAGTGGATCATCGTCGGCTGGTATTCGTAGATACGCACGCCCGCCGACAGCAGGTCCTCGTACCAGTGCCGCCCCGCGTACCACGTGGTCTTCACGTCCGTCTTCGCGCTCACGGTGAGCACCCTCACGTCGACACCACGGCGGACCGCTCGTTTGAGCAATCGCCGGAAGTCGTCATCGGGCACGAAGTACGAGTTCGTGATATAGAGGGTCTTGTGCGCGGCAGCGATACTGAGCGCCAGAAATCGTTCGGCTGGCGTGCTCCCCGTCGTCGGAGAAGTGAAGAGCAGGCCAGCCTGTGCACCACCAGGTTGCGGCGCGAATCCCTGCACGGGAAAGAAGACGTCGCCGGTAAGGAGCTCTCCAGTGGCTTCCGCCCATGCCGAGGCGAACGCCGCTTCGAGCTGCATCACCGCCGGTCCCTGAAAGCGCACGTTGGATTCGCGCCACTGATCCTCGTGCAATCCGTCGCCGAGCCAATAGTCGGCCAGCCCAAATCCGCCGGTGTATCCGACTTTGCCGTCGACGACCACCACCCGAACGTGCGATCGGTCGGTCGCGTTGTGGATGGAGTACCAGCGCAGCTTGCGCAGCAACGCCAGCTCGACGCCGGCGTCACGGAGATCCTGCGCCCATTTCCTCTTGAGATTCTGTGAGCCGAAGGCGTCGAGCAGGAGCAGGACTCGCACCTTGGCGCGTGCGCGCTCCTTCAGAATGGCAGCCAATGTGTCGGCGACCTTCCCAGGAAGGGAGTAGTACATCTGAACACTTATCGCCTGCTTCGCGGCGCGGAGGTCCTTCCACAGCGAGTCGTACACGACGCCGTTGTTCACCGACTCCACTAGCGTTCCGGGCTCGATGTGCGTCCCCGTGTACATCTCCATCGTACGCGCGAACAGCGAGTCGGTCGGCGCCGGTGGACCACTGCGGTCCCCTTCGGCGATTACCGTCTGCACGGGCGTACCACGCGTGATCGACAGCAGCCCGACGAACGCGAGATACAGCACCAGGATTGCGAGAATGACGATTCCCAAGCGCTCCAGGCGCTCGGCGAAGCTGTAGTGTCGGTTCGTTGGCATTCAGAGCGGAACGTACACATACTCTGTGCCATGTCTGGAAACGATTTCCGCAATCCCATTCTGCTCACTGGCGTCGGCCGGGATGGCCAGGTCGGCGAAATCGTCGCACGCACGCTCGCCGAGGCCGGGGCAATGCTCATCCTGGTGGATCGGACGGCTGAAACGGCGCGCGATCGTGCGTCAGCGCTCACCGCGGCAGGTTTTCGTGCCTCTTCATTCGGCTGCGATCTCGCCGAGGCCGATGCCGTCGATGCCCTCGCCGTTCGCGTGCGAAAGGAGCATGGTGAGCGCCTGTCAGCTCTCGTCCACGTCGCTGGTGGCTTTGCGCTGAGTGGACCACTTCCTGAGAGCGATGTCGAAACGTGGCATCGCATGATTACGATCAATCTCACCACCGCGTACGTGGTGACCCGCGCCTTTCTTCCCCTTCTGCGCGAAGGAAGTGGATCGATCGTCTACTTCGCCTCCGAGGCTGCCCTGCCTGGTGCAAACGTCGCCGCCGTCGCTGCCTATGCCGCCGCAAAGAGCGGCGTCGTGACGCTCATGCGCGCGGTGGCGCAGTCGGAACGCTCGAATCGAGTCCGCGCCAACGCAATTGCGCCCGCGTCCATTCGCACGGCGGCCAACATCAAGTCGATGGGGGACGGAGTTCGCTACATCGAGCGAGAGCAGGTCGCGTCAGCCGTCGCATACCTGTGCAGCAGCGCCGCGAGCGCCGTCACTGGCCAGTTGATCGCGCTTTCTTGAGCGAGTACTGACGCCTCGGCGCTTGCCGCTCGTCAGGCATTGCATCACTTTCCCATGCATGAGCCTCGCCGCGCGTCGACGCGTCACCGCGCGCGTCGTACTGCTCGATCGGTCGCTGGAGCGTCTTCCGCTCTTCCGACTCAGTGATTCCGCCGACGACACGGCAATCACCTGTTCGTCCGACGACGGCGGTCGCTGGCGCGTGCTTCCCAGTCCAGGCGATCGGCTCCCGGGAACATTCGATCAGGATGTTTACGTCGAGTTGATGCATCGGTATCACGAGGCGGGCGAACCAGCTGACGGAGCAGTCACCTTCACGCTGCATGCGTTCCTCCGGTCGATGGGACGCCAGGTCGACGGGCGGACATATGAGCAGCTCCGCGGCGCACTCGTCCGACTCGAGCGAACGATGCTCGAATCGTCCGGGAGCTACTACAGCTCGGTCGCCGGCCAGCCCATCGAAGCACGCTTCTCGATCCTGAGCTCAGTCGTTATCGAACGGCGGCGTGTGGCTGATCGAGATCAGCTTGCTCTCTTCGAGAGCGTTGCTACCGCCGAGCCAGGCGTTGCCCGAGTGGTTGTTGCACCACAGATCCGTGAGAATCTCGCTGGCCGGTTCACCTCTTCGGTCTCAGTCACTCGCTACCTCGAGTTGGCGTCGCCGGTCGCCCGGCGGCTTTACCGACTGCTCGAGGTCGCACGTGCCGAGGACGTCCTCACCTGGCGCGTTTCTTTGGAGCGGCTGAAGGAACTGTTGCCGCTGATGCAGCGCTATCCGTCACATCTGCAGCGCGTTCTGCAACCGGCCCATGAAATGCTAGAAACGGCTGGTGTGGTGCGGAGCGCAACGGTTCGGCAGCAGCAACGAGAGTGGTTCGTCGATTACGTGTTGGCAGCCCGGGGCGTCTGATTCGATAGGAGATAGACGCGAACCGGCTAGCTCGCGGCGGGTATGACGAAAACATGGCCACGAAGCTCGAACGAACGATTCGACGGGAGATTCTCATTGACGGCGAGGCGTATACCGTAGCAATCTCGCCCGATGGATTGCGTCTGACGAAGAAGCGATTTCGCTCCGGCGTTGAGATGTCGTGGAAGGCGATTTGGACTCAGGGCGACCGCAGGGACGAGCCGCCCATCGAAGGTGAGCGCGGCTGACCCCGCTCGCTCGGTCCGCTATAATTCTTCGTCCCCAAGCCGGACGCATTTGATGTCACGGATCACTCGTTCCCGCAAATTCGCGCTCGCCAGCGTCGTCGCGCTTCCGCTCGTCGCTGGCGGCTTCATGCTGCAGTCTCGCGTCGCTCGCGGCGGCGAGGCGCTCCTCGACCAGGTGCTCCAGCTCGTCAATGAGCGCTTCGTCGATACGCTCGACCAGGGACAGCTCTACGAGAAGGCCGCGCGTGGACTCGTCAAAGAGCTCAACGATCCCTACAGCGAGTTGCTCTCCCCGAAGGACTTCAAAGCATTCTCGACAAACACCGGTGGCCGTTACGGTGGTATCGGTATGCAGATCGAGCCGCAACAGGACCAGATCGTCATTAGCAAGGTCTTTCCCAATACCCCCGCCGAAGCGGCTGGCGTTCGGGAGGGAGATCGCATCGTCCAGATCGATACGATTCACGTGATCAAATGGACGACGCAGCAGGCGCAGGACCAGTTGATGGGAACGCCCGGCACGAAGGTCACGGTCAAGTTCGCTCGCCCCGGCGTCGCCAATCCCATCGAGGTCCACTTCACACGGGCGATCATTCACGTCCCGGCCGTGCGCTACGCAATCTCGTTCGGGCCTAACGGCGACCGCGTCGGCTATATCCCGCTCGACCGCTTCAACGAGACCGCCGCTCAGGAAGTGCAGGATGCCGTGCGCACGCTCCAGAAGCAAAACGTCCGCGGGGTCGTGCTCGACTTCCGTGGCAATCCCGGCGGCATTCTCGACCAGAGTCTCGCCATCAGCAATCTCTTCCTGAAAGATGGGCAGGAGATCGCCTCGATTCGCGCGCGCAACGGAGAGACACAGCCGTACGTCGCTCGTGGCAACCCTTCGCTGCCGACCACACCCCTCGTCGTTCTCACGGACGAGTACACGGCGTCAGCGTCCGAAATCGTTGCCGGCGCGCTTCAGGATCATGACCGTGCCCTCATCCTCGGCCAGACGAGCTTCGGCAAAGGACTCGTGCAGTCGGTCTTCAATCTCGACGGCGGCTATGCCCTGAAGCTGACAACCGCCAAGTGGTATACGCCAAGCGGGCGCTCCATTCAGAGGGAGCGGAAGTTCGAGAATGGACACTTCGTCGAGACTCAGCCCGACACGACGGCCGAGACGGAGAGCGTGAAGAAGAATCGTCCCGCGTACAAGTCGGACGCCGGGCGGCTCGTCTATGGAGGCGGCGGCATCACCCCGGACGTCATCGTAGCCGATGACACCCTAACGAGTGCGGAGCAGCGCCTCGCCAAGGCGCTCGCCGCAAAACAGCAGGATTTTTACACGACGTACTACGACTATTCGCTCGAGCTCTCGAAGAAGGCCGACAAGGACTTCAAGGTCCAACCGGAATGGCGCGACGAGCTCCTCCGCCGGCTGCAGGCGAAGGGTCTTACCGTCGACCGCAAGGATTGGGACGCTTCGGCCAGATATATCGATCGTCTGCTCGAGCAGCGCGTTGCGAGGTTCGCCTTTGGTGACTCGGCGGCGAAGCGTCGAGACCTGCCTTATGACGCGCCGTTGCGAAAGGCGATCGAGCTCCTCGACAAGGGCACGACCCAGAAGGAGCTATTCGCTCTCGCTTCGAGCGAGGCGACTCGTATGCCCACCGCCCAGGCCAAGCGGCAGTAATCGCGCGGACATTCTAGATTCGGGGCATGCATCGTCTCACGCCCCGTTGGATTGCTCAGTCGACAACGGCCGTCGCTCTCATCGGAGCGGCGGCCGTTCTTCTGTTCGCCTGCGCCCGGACTCGCCGCGACATCTCGGTCAACGAAGCAACGGCGGAGGGCGTCGGACCACGACCGCTGTTAATGCCCGAGCGTCACCTGCGGAACATCCGCCAGCTCACCCACGGCGGCCAGAACGCGGAATCGTACTTCAGCCACGACGGCAAGCACCTGATCTTCCAGTCGACGCGCGGTGGCAGGAGCTGTGATCAGCAGTTCATCATGGACGCGGACGGATCGAACGTGCACCGCATCTCCAACGGTGCGGGCAAGACAACCTGCGGCTACTTCTTCGCTGGCGACGATCGCGTCTTCTTCGCCTCGACTCAGGCCGCTGACACCGCGTGCCCGCCTCGTCCCGACCCATCGAAGGGATACGTCTGGGGACTCGACCCGTACGACATCTACACGGCGAACCCGGATGGATCCGAGCTCCGTCGCCTGACGAGCTATGGCATATACACCGCTGAGGGAACGCTCTCGCCTGATGGAAGGACGATCGTCTTCACCTCGTTGAAGGACGGGGATCTCGACATCTACACGATGGGAGTGGACGGATCCAACGTTCGCCGCCTGACGAGCACTCCAGGCTACGACGGTGGTCCTTTCTTCTCACCCGACGGGAAGCAGATCGTCTACCGGGCTTGGCACCCGACCGATACGGCGCTCACGAACTACCGCGCGCTTCTCGACCAGCGTCTCGTGCGACCCAATCGAATGGAGATCTGGGTCATGAACGCGGATGGCTCCAATCAGCACCAGATCACCAATCTCGGCGGGGCCAATTTCGCGCCGTATTTCACGCCGGATGGGAAGCGCATCATCTTCTCGTCGAATTACAAGAATCCTCACAGCCGCAATTTCGATCTGTTTCTCGTGAATGAGGACGGGACAGGCCTCGAGCAGGTGACGACACACCCTGAGTTCGACGGCTTCCCCATGTTCAGCCCGGACGGCAAGCAGCTCGTCTGGGCTGCCAATCGCTTCGGGAAGTCGATCGAGCAACTCGACATCTACATCGCGGACTGGACGCCGTGATCGGTGGCTGGTGATTGGTGGCTGGTGGCTGGTGATTGATGGCTGGTGGCTGGTGGCTGGTGGCTGGTGGCGGCTGGTTGAACGCCGCTCCTCGTAGGCCCCTGACGACGCTGACACGCCCTGAAACCGCTGGTTACAGAGGCAGTTCTCTGCGGCGTCTGCGGCCTCGCGGCCTCTGCGGCCTCTGCGTTCCCTTCACTCTCCCATCAGGGATGTTTCAAAGCCACGGGTCCGAAAGTGCAGATCCTTCGCTGCGCCCCAAGATGACAGTCGGCTTCTCGCCACCGGCCACCAGTCACCAGTCACCAG
>DATEPP010000164.1:0-4159 GCA_035273165.1 Gemmatimonadaceae bacterium | reverse complement strand
GTAGCGCTCCGCGCCGCGGAGATAGTCCTCGAAGATTCCCTCGACTTCGCCTAACGACGACACGGCGTGCAGGCGTTTGCGCAGCTCGGCCGATCCCGGCAGCCCCTTCACGTACCAGCCGAGATGTTTGCGGAATTCGATGGCCGCCCCGCGGCGGTCCGGCTCGTACTCCTCGGCCATGTGGGCGTGCTCGAGCGCGATCCGGAATCGCTCCTCGATCGTCGGGTCTGGCCGCATCGGGCGACCCTCGAGCAGGTCACGCGTCTGATCGAAGATCCACGGTTGGCCGAAGGAGCCGCGAGCGATCATGACACCCGCGCATCCGGTCTCGCGACGCATCCGGACAGCATCCTCGGGCGTCTTGATGTCGCCGTTGCCGAGCACGGGGATCGTGAGCGCATCGACGACCGCGGCGATCTCTTCCCAACGGGCCGCGCCGCTGTACATCTGGGTTCGCGTCCGCGGGTGCAGCGTGAGAACGCGCACCCCGGCGTCCTCACAGCGCCGTGCGATCGCCACCGGATCACGCATCTCCTCGTTCCACCCGCTCCGGATCTTGCACGTCACCGGCAAATGCGTACTGCGCAGGACGGCCCGGATGACGGCCTCGACGAGTCCCAAGTCTCGCAGGCAGCCCGAGCCGCCATTACGCCTAACGACTTTCTTGACAGGGCAGCCAAAGTTGATGTCGATGAACTCCGGCGCGAAGATGTCCGTGACGAAGCCAGCCGCCTCTCCCATCGCGACCGGGTCCGAGCCGAAGATCTGCACGCCGATGGGGCGCTCGTCGGGCCCGAAGCGGAGCTTGCTGATCGTGGCCGGGTTGTCGCGGCGGATTCCCTCGGCCGAGAGAAATTCGGTGACGACCACGTCCGCGCCGAAGCGGCGACAGAGTCGGCGGAACGGAGATTCCGAGACGCCGGCCATCGGCGCGAGGTAGAGCGGCACCTCGGCAGGGATCGCGAAGGGAAAGCGTTTCATTCCTTCAAGTTAAGAAGCGGTCGAAGTCCATGCAACTTCGTCGTTTGACACGACTTGTCGCCGTCGGTAACTTCGCAGTTTGCGTTCGGCCCGGGCAGTGCTCGGGCGCTCCGCCCACTGCACGAGGCACGACCGTAGATGGAACTGCGAGAATTCTTCAGTGAGGACGCGATTCAACTCAATCTCCAGGGTACGACGAAAGACGACATCCTGAAGGAGTTGATCGCGCTGCTGAAGCTGGACGAGAAGTCGGATGGAATGCTGTTCAAGATGCTGAAGCGGCGCGAGAATCTCGGTTCCACCGGTATCGGCCGCGGCATCGCCATCCCGCACTGCCGCTCGCTCGTCGTGAATCGCCTTCGTGTCGCGTTCGGTCGCAAGGCGAGCGGGGTCGACTTCAAGGCGATCGATGAGAAGCCTGTAAACTTTTTCTTTCTCATCGTCGCGCCACCGCTCGAGGTGTCCAACCAATACCTCCCGGTGCTCGGCAAGATCGCGCAGTTCAGCAAAGAGCCCGATGTCCCGCAGCGGCTGCTGACGATCACGGAGCCGAAGCAGTTCCTTGCTCTCCTTGAGGAAAAGGGAGTCTGACCGAGAGCTATCGGTCCATAGCTGATAGCGATCAGTGAATTCGGAACGAAGCGTTTATTTGACAAACTGTAGATTCCTCGTCGCTTCGTTCCTCGGAATGACAGGTGTCATCCCGAGCGCAGCGAGGGATCTGCAATTCATCCATCAACGCTTCGTTCCGAATTCGCTAATAGCTATGGACCATGGACTGATAGCTATCCGTCATTCCCACTCGATCGTGGCCGGCGGTTTGGAGCTGACGTCGTAGACGACGCGATTCACGCCCCGGACTTCGTTGCAGATTCGGTTCGAGATGCGGCCAAGGACGTCATGAGGAAATTCATACCAATCGGCGGTCATGCCGTCGGTGCTCGTGACGGCGCGTAAGGCGACGACGTTCTCGTAGGTTCGGTAGTCGCCCATCACGCCGACGCTGCGGATCGGGAGCAGCACGGCGAATGCTTGCCAGATCCGGTCGTAGAGCCCCGCGTCACGGATCTCCTCGAGGTAGATCGCATCGGCCTGCCGGAGCACGTCGAGCGCCTCACGAGTGACCGGACCGAGCACGCGAATGCCGAGTCCTGGTCCCGGGAAGGGGTGCCGGCCGATCATTGCTTCGGGTAGCCCGAGCTCGCGTCCGACGTTTCTCACCTCGTCCTTGAACAGCTCACGGAGAGGCTCGATGAGCTTGAATCGCATTCCTGGCTTCAGGCCGCCGACGTTGTGATGTGTCTTGATCGTCACCGAAGGGCCGCCGCGCGGAGAGGCGGACTCGATGACGTCTGGATATAGAGTGCCTTGCACGAGGAAGTCGGCGTTGCCGACGTTGCTGGTCGCCTCCTCGAAGACGTCGATGAACGTGTGCCCAATGATACGCCGCTTTTCCTCGGGATCCGCGACACCGGCCAGTGCATCGAGAAAGCGCGCTGACGCATCGACCGTGACGAGCTCGATGCCCAGGTGAGCACGAAAAGTACGCTCGACCTGGTCGCGCTCGTGAAGCCGGAGGAGACCCGTATCGACGAAGACACAGGTGAGCTGATCGCCGATGGCACGGTGGACGAGCGTCGCCGCGACTGACGAATCCACGCCGCCCGAGAGTCCGCAGATGACCCGTCGATCGCCGACAGTGTTTCGAACCTTCGTAACTTCCTCTTCGATGAACGCACTGGGCGTCCACGATGGCGTCGCTCCGCAGACTTCGAACAGAAAATTGGCGATCAGCTCCGTCCCGCGCGGCGTGTGAGCGACCTCAGGATGAAACTGCACGCCGTACCACGGTTTGCGCTCGTGCCGGAAGGCGGCGATCGGCGAGCTGTCACTCCGCGCCGTCCCGACGAACCCGGCTGGCAGCGAACGCACCTGATCCCCATGGCTCATCCACGCAATGAATGGCTCCAACGGCTCGAAGCCACGAAAGAGTGGCCCGGCGTCGCTACAGACCTGGACCTCGGCACGGCCATATTCACGACTCTCAGCCGGCGCGACCTCTCCGCCGCTCAAGTAGGCGATGAGGTTCATACCGTAACAGACACCGAGGACGGGTGCGATCTCGAGAGTGGCGGGTTGCGCCGTCGGCACGTTCTCGCCGTAGACTGAATTGGGACCACCACTGAAGATGATCCCGCTCGGCGCCCACTCCCGAATCCATTCGACGGTTCGCGTCGGCGGATGGATCTCCGAGTAGACGCGCGCCTCGCGCACGCGCCGGGCGATGAGTTGAGTGTATTGTGAACCGTAGTCGATGATGAGAATACGTGAGCTCATCAGCGGCGCCACTCCCCAGGCTCGAGCACGAGAAACTCGACTTCCTTCGTCTCGAGATCGAGAATCGCAGCCGACGGCGTGCCGTAGAGCCAGCCGCATGCCTCGCCCGGATTCACGATCAGGGTGTCACCACGCGACTTCATCTCCTGCTTGTGCGTGCCGCCATGCACGACGATGGAGTGCGACTCGATCGACCGCTGCTGAACCTCGCCGATGTCGTGCACGAGGAGCAGCCGCTGACCCCCGATCTCGAAGCTGTGCGGGGAGTCGAACAGCTCGGTGCCGAACGCGCTCTGGGCACGTGTCAGCAACCCCTGCTTGTCACCGTCGTTGTTCCCATACACTCCGGCGAGAGAGAGCTTCGTCTCCTCGAAGGGCCGCAGGACGAACGGTGCGCAGTAGTCACCAGCATGAAGGACCATCCCGACACCGCCGGCGACCATGAGGCGCAGCAGCTCGGCGACGGCGGGAACGCGATCGTGCGAGTCGGACATGAGACCGATGCGCATCAGCTCCTCCACTCGGGTTCGTCAATCTCCTGCTGGACGAGCGATTGATAGTCCTCGCGCTTCGTTACGACGGCGAACCGGTCGCCATCGACGAGGACTTCGGCGCCGCGCGGCCGGCTGTTGTAATTCGACGCCATCACCGACCCATAGGCACCGACGTCGAAGACAGCAATGAGATCGCCAGGCTGCACGGCCTGTAGCTCGCGATCGAGCGCGAGGAAGTCGCCACTCTCGCACACCGGCCCGACGACGTCGGCGCGAATTCGGCCCTCGCCCGCCTCCACCGCTTCGATTCGGTGAAAGGCGCCATAGTGCGAGGGGCGGAGCAGCTC
>DATEPP010000163.1:0-5273 GCA_035273165.1 Gemmatimonadaceae bacterium | reverse complement strand
GGACCGGCGTGCTCGGACGCGGTGTCAGCGGGCCTACGCCCGTGACCGACCAACAACTCAGGGGAAAGCAAAGAACCCTCGATTCGAGGGCCCTTTCAACTGTGGCCATTGCTTGGCCCGTGTTTCTCCCGACCCAGCAGCAAGTAATTCAGCAGTGGCTTCCCGCTCGTCTCGAGTTGTTCGTTCGCAGCGGCAGCATCCGCTTGTCCGAGGTGACGTTCCCTCGGCATTCATTTCAAGCGGGCCGACGTCGATCCACCTTCGATTCTCTGGCCGACCGGAGTTTCGCGAGCATCAGGGCGATCCAAACCATTCCGACGGAGCGATTGTCCTACCTTCAGACCATCTGAAGGAAAGGACGTGGCCGACGACCGTGCCGATCTTCTCCAGGGCACGCTGGAGATGCTCGTACTCCGTACCCTCGCTCTCGAGCCGATGCATGGCTGGGGCATCGCGCACCGTATCACGCGCATGTCGCGGGACACCTTTCTCGTCACCCAGGGCTCGCTCTATCCCGCGCTCATACGCATGAAGCGGCGCGGGTGGCTGAAGACGAGCTGGCGCGTGACCGAGAACAGTCGGCGCGCCCGATACTACGAGCTCACCGCGGCCGGACAGCGCCAGCTCGAGACCGAGCGCGCGGTGTGGGCGCGCGCGTCGGCCGCCGTCGAGAGCGTCCTCAATCCACGCTGGACAATCGCGAGCCTCACCGTATGAGCATCCTCACCGACATCACCGAGCGCCTTCGCGCGCTGATCTTCCATTCGCGTGAGGAGCGCGATCTGGACGAAGAGCTGCGAACGCACCTCGCCATGGAAGCCGAGTATCTGCGACGCACGGGCGCATCCGATGAGCGCGCGCGTCGCGCGAGCGCCATCGCATTGGGCGGCGCCGAGCGCGTCAAGGACGACGTTCGCGACGCGCGCGGGACGCGACTCCTGCACGACGTCTGGCGCGACGTCGGTTTCGCGGTGCGGACGCTTGTCGCGAGCCCCGGCTTCACTCTCGTCACTCTGGCGACGCTCGCCATCGGCATCGGTGGAACGACGGCGGTGTTCAGCACCGTGGACGCCGTGCTGCTCGAACCGCTGCCCTACGCCCAGCCCGGAGAGCTCGTTCGCCTCTACCAGCATCGCGACGACAAGCCTAACGAGCGCAGCGTCGTCACGCCCGTGCACTTCGTCGAGATACGCCGTCGCATGACCGCCTTCGCCGCGACGGCCGCGCTCAATCTCTACCGCGAGAGCGGTGCCGACATCGGCTCGGGCGATCGAGTAGAGCGAATCCGCACGGTTGCCACGACGGTCGACTACTGGGACGTGCTGCACATTCATCCGGAGATCGGCCGCGGGTTCACTCCGGACGAGCAGATCGGGAGCGACGTCGCGGTCATCAGCCACGACCTCTGGCGCGATCGGCTCGGCGGCGATCGCAACGCCATCGGACACACGTTGACGATGAACGGACGTCCCGTCACGATCGTTGGCATCATGCCGGCCGGGTTCCGCGATCCGCTCGTCGGTCGCGTCGATGCGCTCGTCCCACTGGATCTGCGTCCGGCGAACGATCCGAGCAACGCGGGTAATTTCTATCTCACCGTGCTCGCGCGGCTGCGCCCAGGCATCTCCGTCCAGCGCGCGCAGGCGGAGCTCGACGCGGTCAATCTCGCCATCGCCGAGAAATATGCGAACGCGAAGCGCATGCGCGCGAGCATCTACTCGCTCAAGGAAGACATCGTCGGTGCCTCCACCCGGGCGCTGGCGCTGATGTTCGGCGCGGTGTTGCTCGTGCTCGTTCTCGTGTGCGTCAACGTCGCCAACCTGATGCTGGTCCGCGGCTCGGATCGCGCGCACGAGCTGGCGATCCGCGTCGCGTTAGGCGCTGAGCGATGGCGGCTGGTGCGGCAAATGCTCATCGAGAGCCTGACGCTGGCGATCGCCGGTGCGGCCGCCGGGCTGGTCGTCGCACGAGTCGCGATGTCGGCGATCGTCGCGCTTGGAGCCGACACCATTCCGCGACTTACATCGCTGACGCTCGAGCCGCGGCTCCTCGCCTTCGCGTTCATCGTCGCGACGATCAGCGCCGTCGGCTTCGGGCTCGCGCCGGCGATCCGGGCCTCTCGCACCCAGCCGACCGACGCCCTGCGCGATCACAGCCGCGGCTCGACGGGAGGCGCCCGGAACCTGCGACTTCGTGAATGGCTCGTCGTGTCGCAGGTCGCGCTGGCGTTCATGTTGCTCGTCGGCGCCGGTCTCCTGATCTCGAGTCTCGACCGCCTGGAGCACGTCGACCTCGGAGTGAAGACCGCGAACGTTTTGACGTTCGACCTGAACCTGCCCGACGCTCGCTACGACTCGACCGCGCGCGGTCTCACGTACGAGCGTGTTGCACGAACGCTCGAGGCGCTGCCCGGCGTGCGCGCGGCCGGGGGCGTGTCGAAGCTGCCGGGGACGGGACCCTACAATACGTGGGGCGCTCATCCGCTCAGCGGACCGCTCGCCGGCGACGACAACCTCTGGCCGAACGACGAGAATCGCGTCGTCTCGGGCGACTACTTCCGCGCCGTCGGCATCCCGATCGTCCGTGGGCGCGCGTTCGACGACCGCGACGTGCCGGGTGCGCAGCCGACGATGGTCATTACGCAATCGCTCGCCGACAAGATCTTTCCCGGCGTCGATCCGATCGGCCAGAGCCTGACGACTGGCGGTCGCAAGGGCACGGTCGTCGGCATCGCCGGCGAAACGTCGATCACGAACGAGGGCACGCCGGGCATGTTCGTCTATCACCCGCACCGGCAGTTCGCGGCCGATCGCAACTGGGCGCTCACGCAGGTGGTGGCAGTGAACAGTCCCGCCCTTCTGAACGGCACGATTCAGCGCGCGGTGCGGGCCGCGATCGCCGCGATCGATCCGCTGCTCGTCGTGTATCATCCGGCGACGCTCGACGAAGACGTTGGCCGCGGTGCCGCTCAGCGCCTGTTCACGTTACGGATTCTCGGCGCGTTCGCAGTCGTCGCGCTGATTCTCGCGGCGCTTGGCCTGTTCGGGGTATTGTCGTATGGCGTTCGCCTCCGTGGCCGGGAGTTTGGCATTCGCATGGCGCTCGGCGCCCAGAGGTCGAGCATTCGCGTGATGGTGCTCGGCCAGGGCTTGATCGTGAGCGGCATCGGGATCGCCATCGGCCTGACACTGGCGGCCGGACTCTCACGCTTCATGCGGTCGATGCTGTTCGAGGTGAGCCCGCTCAACCCGATCGTCTTCGGCGGCGCGGTCGGGTTCATGGTCGTAATCGCCGCGCTCTCAGCCTATCTTCCGGCGCACCGCGCGACGTCAACGGATCCACGGAGTGCGCTTCAATGAGCGACGCTCCGCGCGCATTGACCTCAACCCCCAGGAAGCCGTGCCGCCCAAGCGCAACTACGATTTCGAGAAGCGTCGTAAGGAACAGGACCGCAAGACCAAGAAGGATCTCAAGCGCGCCGAGCGGCAGCAGCGCCGTACGGAGCGACGAGTCGATGAGGCGCCGGCCTCTGAGAAGACCGACTCCTCGCCGTAGCGCCGTGCGGCGCTACCCAACGACGGTCGCCGATTGGCTAGTAATTCAGCGGCGGCTGACCCTTCGTCCTGAGCTGTTCGTTCACACTGGCAGTCTGCGCTCGCAGCATGGCATTGAACCGCGTGACTTCCTCGCGCGCCGCCGCGATCATCGTCTCCGCCGCGCTCAGCTCGACGGCGTTAGGCGCGGAGTTGCTGTCGCCATAGCCCAGCCGCTGAAGCTCATCGAGGATGGTCGCCGTGTACGGCTCGGCGTACTGGTTGTGCCCGTAGAACAGCGGCACCATCCGCTTGCCCCAGGTGAGCAACGTGTCTCGGAGTGCCTTGAGCGATGCGGCATCGCTCGACGCCTGAGTCACGCCGGGTGAGGAAACGGCCGCCAGCCGGCGGTCGATCTCCTGCCTGAGCACGTACGCCCGGTTGACCGCGTCGACCACCTCCGTGGCTGCGTCGTTCAACTTGCGCGTGAACGTTAGGCGCGCGGCCAACTCGGCAGCGGTCACTGGAATCCGAGGGTCCGGCTTGAGCGTGAACGACGCGCGCTGAGTACTGCCGCCGGCGGTGAACGCCACGCTGTAGCGTCCGGGCACAGCCACCGGTCCGGGAACGCGGCCGAGCCGGTACACACTGTCCCGCAGCGTCGCGCCGTCGGCGTAGCGGAAGTTCCAGTAGAACACGTTCAGTCCCTTCTTCGACGGCAGTCGCGATGGGCTCGAGAGACGGTTCCTCGGGTCATCGGTTGGTGGCTCGACGAACGGCTTGTTGAGCGTGGACGTGTCCATCACGCCAGCCTTTCGCAACGAATCGTTGCGCGTCTGCTTCAAACGGTCGAGTCGCAGGCTGTCGACGCGCTGGATCGAGTCCTGTTCGCTGCTGAAGTGGTTGACGACCGCGCCGCTCGAGTCGCGCACGTCCAGCGTCACGACCTCGTTCGAGTCCGCAAGCCAGTAGTAGATCCCCACGCCCGTCCCCGGATCTTCACCCTTCTGAAGATTCTCGATCAGACGGCTGCTGCGCCACGAGACGCGGTACGCGTCGGCGGGGTTGAATAGATGTGCCTTCTCGGTCAGCGTAGTTGCCGCGAGCTGCCGGAGCGGTGAGATGTCGTCCATGATCCACAGCGCGCGCCCGTGTGTGGCGATCGCGAGATCGTTGTCTTTGATGATCAGGTCGTGCACCGGCACCGGCGGGAGGTTGCGCCGGAGCGGCTGCCAGTGACTGCCATCGTCGAAGCTGAACCACACGCCGCGCTCGGTCCCCGCGAACAGCAGCCCACGCCGCATCGGATCCTCGCGTAGGACGTGGGTGAACTCGTTCTTCGGGATGCCGGCGTCGATCTCTGTCCACGTGGCGCCGTAGTCCGTGGTCTTGAAGAGATACGGCTTGAAGTCGTCCATCAGCTGACGGTTCGCGGCGAGGTACGCGGTGCCCGCCGCGACGGTCGACGCATCGATCATCGACATGCGGGTGAACGGCGGTATGCCTTTCGGCGTGACGTCCTGCCAATGCGCTCCACCGTCCCTCGTTAGGTGGATCATCCCGTCGTCCGAACCGACCCAGATGACACCCTTGGTCACTGGCGACTCCGCGATCGTGAAGATCGTCGCGTAGTTCTCGGCGCCGCTGTTCTCGACGGTGATCGGACCGCCGGCGATGATTAGCGTTCGTGGATCATGCCGAGTGAGATCGGGCGAGATCGGCTGCCAGTTCTTGCCGGCG
>DATEPP010000162.1:0-2508 GCA_035273165.1 Gemmatimonadaceae bacterium | reverse complement strand
CATCACCCACGGGGTTGGCGTCGCGGTGACATTGGTGGTTGGTGGCTGGTGACTGGTGGCTGGTGAATGCAGAGTGCCGGCGAGCGAAGCTCGCCGGCTTTTTTGTGGCACTTAGTACCTAGCACCTAGCACCCAGGACCTAGCACCTAGCACCTTTCGCCCATGTCGCCGTGGATTCTTGCCGTGCTTGCCGGTCTCGTGTTCGCGTTCCTGCAGTATGCGGGGCGTGACCTCCGGCTCGGTGCGCGGGCGATACTACCCGCGGTTCTGCGCGCGGTAGCGGTGGCGCTGCTCGCGGCGCTTCTGCTCGACGCGCCGGCGGGACGTCGCAAGCCGCTGGCGACGTGGGTCGCGCTCGACGCGTCGGCGAGCTGGCGACGCGGTGGCGACACGAGCGCGTGGCGGCGCGCATGGCGAGAGGTAAGGGCCGCCCGACCCGAATCGCTCTTTCTCTTCGGCGACTCACTGCGTGCGCTGCGGGCCGGTGACAGCCTAACGACGCCGAGCGATGTGGCATCGGCGGCGCGACCGGCCGTCGAGCGGGCCCTCGGCCGCGGTCACCCACTGGTGGTGGTCACCGATGGTGAGCTTGCCGATCCCGAGGCGCTGAACGAGCTGCCCGCGGGCTCACGGGTGGTCGTCGAGCCGCATCCGGCTGGACGCGATCTCGCGGTTGCGTCGCTCGAGTTGCCTCGGGCAGTCGTCAGCGGGGACACGGTGGAGCTGCGTGTCGGTATCGTCGCGGGCTCCGCCGGGTCGTCGCCGGGAACGCTCACGATCACGGTCGGCGATGCGTCCGTGCAGAGCGTGCCGGTCGACGCGCTGGCGCCGTATGCGGAGCGCGCTCTCACGGTGCATGCCAAGATCGAGGGCCGCGAAGGGCCGACGGTCGTACGCGCGATCGTCCGCAGCCCAGGTGACGCCGAGGCGCATAACGACTCGCTCACGATGGCGATCGATCTGTCGCGCGCGGCGAGCGCCGTCTTCGTTTCGACCTCGCCCGATTTCGATGCTCGTTATGCACTCAGTGTTCTCCGCGGCGCCCTCGCCGTGCCGACGCGCGGTTATTTCCGCGTCGCACCGGGAGCGTGGCGCGTCGACGGGTCGCTCGGCCCGATCTCCGAGGCCGATGTGCGCGCCGCGTTCCGGGACGCACCCGTCGCCATTCTCCACGGCGACACAGCCGCGTTCGGGCCGCCTCGCAGTGCGACGACCGGTCCGCTCGCTCTGGTCGTCCCAGCGACGACGAGCGACGGCGAATGGTACGCAGCCGATGCACCGCCATCACCCCTAGCTCCTGCATTGAGTGGGCTTCCCTGGGACAGTCTTCCACCGATTACGGTCGGCGCTTCGCCGCCTGCGGGCCAGTGGCGCGCCCTCGAGGTGCGCCGGGGACGCGAGGAGGATCGTCGGGTCATCATCGCGGGGAGCGACACGCCGCGTCGTCTCGTGATCGTCGCCGCGTCAGGCCTCTGGCGTTGGCGCTTTCGGGGCGGCGCGTCGGCGGACGCCTTCACCGCGCTCTGGGGCAGTCTCTTCGACTGGCTCGCGGCCGAGCGCGCTGACCGACGCGCTGCCGTGCCCACTGGAATCGTCGTCCGTGCGGGCGAGCCTGTCCGTTGGCATCGCGGGAGTCCCACGGACTCCTCGGTGCTCGTCGTGCTCCGGCGTGTGGCTCGCGGTGATTCCGCTCGCGTAGATTCGATGACGCTGCGCTTTCACGGCGATGCGACAATCGCCGAGAGTCCGGCGCTTCCACCGGGGCTGTACACGGCTACCGTTCGTGGCGGAACCACCATGCTTGCGGTGAACAACGCACGCGAATGGCTACCGCGCGCGCCGAGGGTGAAGGCGGGAGCCGTCGGCGGCGGTATTCCGGTGGACGCGGCACCGCGTCTGCGGAGCGCCGGCTGGGCCTATGCCTTGGTTCTCTTGCTCCTCTGCGCGGAATGGGTCGTGCGACGTCGACTTGGAATGCGATAGTGACTGGTGATTTGTGACTGGTGACTGGTGAATTCGGAACGAAGCGCTTTTGCGTAACACCTAGCACCTAGCACCTAGCACCAGTCAGCAACCACCAGTCACCAACCACCAACCACCACTCACCAGATTGCGTCTACTTCGAAAAAAAGACGAGCTTCCCAAGCGCTCCCTCTGGCAGCGCATAAAAGAAGTTGCGTTGATGGATGTCGGCGTCGCGGTCCGCGGCGTCGAGGCGGGTTCCCTGGAGCGACTCGAGGAGCTGCTGCTCGAGGCCGATTTTGGCGTGCCGGTCACCCTGCGCCTCGTCGAGGACGTCGAACGGCTCGCGAAGCGCGGCGACGTCAAGACACGCGAGCAATTTCACGAGGCGCTGCGGAGCGGCGTCGAGGAAGCCTTACGCACCGGTCGGAGCGACCCGAGCCTAACGATGGCGGCCGCCGCACCGACCGTCATCCTCATCGTCGGCGTCAATGGGGCGGGCAAGACGACGTTCATCGGCAAGTTGAGCGAACGCTTCCGGCGCGA
>DATEPP010000161.1:0-15883 GCA_035273165.1 Gemmatimonadaceae bacterium | reverse complement strand
TGCGAGACGCGCGTCCACTTCATCGACTACAAGGACGATCGCGCGCTCGGCCGCTTCATCACCGATCATGGCAAGATTTTGCCGAGCCGTCTGAGCGGTGTGTGTGCACGGCACCAGCGTCAGCTGTCAACCGCGATCAAGCGCGCCCGCTACCTGGCGCTCATTCCCTACATCCGCGGGATGCAGAGCTAGCACGACCGCATGACGACGCCCGAGCCGATCAACACCACTCCAGCGCCGCGGAAGTTGGTCGCGGGAGAACGAGGCTGGCCCAAGCTCGTTCTCGGGCTCGCGGCGTTCATCATCGTGCCCACCATTCCGCAGTTTCGCGCGTTCCTTCCTATCGACCAGACGATCTTTCTCCTCATTCCCGCCCTCGCCGCATGCTTTCTCGTGGGCTGGTGGGCTGGCGGTCGTGCGCTGCTGGCGATCGGCTGGGTCGCCCTCGCTGGATGGATGATGTGGCAGCGCCCCGGTGCATCGGATGGATTTCACAATCTCGAACGTGGCTGGAGTCTCCTCCTCGCCGGGGCGTTCGGGCTGACGTGCCTCTTCGGCGAGCGGCGGCCGTTGTTCGGACGCGCGCTGGCGGCGCTGTCGATCGCGATCTTTCTCGCGCTGGCGATGAGCGCGATGGGACCCGTTCCGCTGAGCGAAGCCAGGCAAACCATCAAGACGGAATTCGTTCATCGGAATGGCGAGACGATGGCGCAGGTGAATGGCGTCATCGGCGATCATGCGAAGGAATGGACTGATCTCACCTCGCGCTTTCCTCAGCTCGCGCCGGCACCGGCCGAAATCGAGCAACAGTTGAAGACGCTCTCCCGTCTCGGTCTCGCGGTCTTCCCGTCCCTGCTCGCTCTCGAATCGCTGCTGGCGCTCGCTCTCGCCTGGGCACTGTACCATCGGCTCAGCCGGGCGCGCATCGGAGCGCCGCTTCGTCCTTTGCGCGAGTTTCGCTTCAACGATCAACTCGTGTGGGGGCTGATCGTCGGGCTCACCATCGCTTTCTTGCCGACGCTGCAGGGTCTTCGCGGCGTTGGACGCAACCTGCTGGTCTTCTTTTACGCGCTGTACGCGATTCGGGGACTCGGAGTGCTGGCGTGGTTTCTCGCGCCAGGCGCTCTGATCGCGACGATCACGGTGGGCTTCGCCATGCTGTGGCTGCCCGTCATCAAATTCGCCGCCGACTTTGCGCTGATGCTTCTACTCGTCGCTGCGTTCGTGCTCGGACTCGGCGACACGTGGGCGGATTGGCGACGGCGCGCTAAGCCTTCGCCCTGATCTGACCTAAGGTCAGATCAGCGCGAAGGCCTGATTTTATTGGAAGTCGCTCGCGCGTTGCGCTCGCTCCCACTGCTCCTCGCTTCTCGTCGGTCACCATCACTGGAGTACTTCAATGGACGTCATTCTTCGTCATGCCGTGGAGAACCTTGGAAAGCCCGGCGACGTCGTGAAAGTCAAGAACGGTTACGCGCGGAACTATCTCCTTCCGCACAACCTGGCCTATGAGGCCACCCCTGGAAACCTCAAGCGCATCCAGCAGGAGCGTGCGCGACTCGAGGCCGCCGAGGGTCAGCGCCGGGATGCGGCGCAGGAAATCGCAACGAAGCTCGAGCAGGTGTCGCTCACCTTCTCGGCGCGAGTTGGGGAGGAGGGCAAGTTGTTCGGATCCGTCACGGCTGCCGACATTGCGCAGCAGTTGGAGCAGCAGGGATTCCACATCGAGAAGCGACAGATCGATCTGCACGAGCCGATCAAGTCGCTCGGTGTGTATCGAGTACCCGTGCGTCTCCACGCTGACGTCAAGCCGGAGATTCGGGTGTGGGTGATCAAGCAGTAGCGGTCAGCGAATAGCGCCTAGCTATTAGTAAGTTCGGACTGGCCCCGAGCCTTTGGCTCGGGGCCTTTTTTTGTTTCCCGGGCAGGAAGGCTCCTTGCCCGGGCGATTTGACCTCGCGGCCGAAGTACCTACAGCTATGGACCGATAGCTGGTAGCTGATCTAACGGCCCAGCCTGTGCGATTGGTGAGGGAAACCGTGTTCCGATTCGTCCCCGCGC
Source organism: Gemmatimonadaceae bacterium (assembly GCA_035273165.1). Lineage (GTDB taxonomy): Bacteria > Gemmatimonadota > Gemmatimonadetes > Gemmatimonadales > Gemmatimonadaceae > AG2. The sequence goes on along the minus strand of DATEPP010000161.1, from coordinate 13,822 downwards.
ATTATGCTACTGGAGACGACCCCGAGCGCACGGGGTACTCGAACTCAGGAACAAAAAAAATCAACGGAGGATCCAGGACGCTGATGAACACGACAACTTCGCTTCCCTCGTCTGTCCTTGCCCAGCGCGCTGCGCAAATCTGTCTCGAGCACAAAGCGAATGACGTCGTGATTCTCGATCTCCGTGGAGTCTCCGACATGACTGATTTCTTCGTGATCGCCAGCGGCACATCGGACACTCATGTGCGTGCGCTCGGCGAACACGTGCTCGAAGAGCTCAAGCGGGATAGTGGGGGGGCGGTGGCACATCACGTAGAAGGATTGACCCAGGGCCGCTGGGTATTGCTCGACTACGTGGATTTCGTCGTTCACCTTTTTCATCCAACGCTGAGGAGTTTCTATCAGCTCGAGCGCCTGTGGAGTGATGCGGCGCTCATTCCGGTAGAGTCTCAAGGAGCCGGTGCGTGACGTTGCGCAAATGTGTGGTCGTCGCCGTTGCAGTGGTCGCGGCGATGCTGCCACACGCGTCCGTGAGGGCGCAGAGCTACTTCGGGCAAAATCAGGTGCAGTACGATCAGTTTCACTGGCAGGTCAAGGAAACTGAGCATTTCCTCATCTATTACTACCCCGAGGAAGCGCAGGCCACGACCGACGCGGCGCGCATGGCCGAGCGTTCGTATGCGCGTTTGTCGCGGCTGCTCGACCATCAGTTCCGCGAGAAGAAGCCGATCATGCTGTTCGAGTCGCGCAACGACTTCGGACAGAACAACGTCACCGGCGACCTCGGTGAGGGAACGGGCGGTGTGACCGAGGCGTTACGCCACCGGATGCTCCTCAACTTCACCGGTGACTACAAGAGCTTCGAGCATGTGCTGACGCATGAGATGGTGCATGCATTCCAGTACGACATCTTCGCGCGTGGCAAGGCCGGCGCTGGGCTGCAGACGCTCGCCCAGGTCAATCCGCCGCTCTGGTTCGCCGAGGGGATGGCCGAGTATCTCTCGCTCGGTCCGAGCACGCCGCTCACCAACGCGTGGATGCGGGATGCGGCGCTCAACGGCAAGCTGCCGACGGTCGAGCAGATGACCGACTATCCGGATCGCTACTTCCCGTACCGATACGGACACGCATTCTGGACGTTCATCGGGCAGAAGTGGGGCGACGAGGCGATCGGTCAGATCATGAACGCCGCGCCCACCGTCGGCATCGAGCGCGCGTTCAAGCGTGAGCTCGGCCTGTCGCTCGAGGACCTCGGCGATGAGTGGAAGGAGGAGATGCAGCAGAAGCATCTCCCCCAGGTTGGGAATCTCGAGCGGCCGCGGAAGTTTGCGGCGCCGCTCCTCAACGAGCGGAAGAGCGGCGGTGAGATCTTCCTCGCCCCCTCGCTCTCTCCTGACGGCAAGAACATCGCGTTTCTATCGAACGGCAGCTTCATGCGCGGCGAGGTCTTCATCGACCTCTGGCTCGGCGACGCCGAAACCGGCAAGCGCATAACGAGGTTGGTGAAGAGCACCTTCGATCCGAACTTCGAAGAGCTGCGGCTGCTCTACTCACAGAGCTCCTTCTCGCCGGACGGCCAGCAGCTCGCCTTCACCGCGCAGCGTGAGGGACGCGACGTCCTGTATCTCCTCGACGTAAAGTCGCGAAAGGAAGTCAAGCGCTTCGATCTGCCGCTCGAGGGCGTTACCGGTCCAAGCTGGTCGCCCGACGGCAAGCGAATCGTCTTCAGCGGAAGTCAGGGCGGTCTCACGGATCTGTACATCGTCGACGTCGCGACGGAGCATCTCGAGCGCCTGACGAAGGATCGCTACGGTGATCTGCAGCCGCAGTGGTCGCCGGATGGGAAGATGATCGCGTTCGCCAGCGATCGCGGCGACACGTCGAGCTTCACCTATCTGCGCTTCCCGAAGTGGCGCGTCACCGTTCTCGATCTCGAGAAGGGCACGTTGACGGTGCTGCCAGGCCAGGCGGGACTCAACATCAATCCGCAGTGGGCGCCGGACGGGAAGTCCATCGCTTATGTCTCCGACCGGACCGGGATCGCGAACGTCTTCCTCTACGATTTCGATGCCGGCGAGCACTATCAGCTCACCAACGTCGTCGGCTCCGTCTCGGCGATCACGGAATACAGCCCTGCCATCTCCTGGGCGCGGAAGGCGGATCGCCTCGCGTTCAATTACTTCGAGGATGGCGACTACACCATCTGGTCGGTCAACAATCCGCGGGCACTCAAGAAGGCGCCATTCCGCGAGAAGCCGGCCGACAAGCCTCCGGTCATCGCCGATAACGCCACCGACGGAAGCATCATCGCCACGATAGGCGACCCGGTGACGGGACGCACGTCGGTGTATCGAAGCCCAACGAGCGACGTGCGGAGCACGCCGGACTTTCCCGCAACCGATGATCGCGGCGTGAAGTCGCCAGTGAGCGTCACGGCGCTTCTCGACTCCGCTGATCTCGCGCTCCCCGACACGACGAAGTTCCGCGACGACGAGTACAAGGTGCGCTTCCAGCCCGACTACATCGCGCGCCCGAGCATCGGCTACGTCCCGGACAACTATGGGCGGAACGTCTTCGGTGGAACGACGGTGATCCTGAGCGACATGCTCGGGAACAACCGGCTGGCGCTCTCCGGCGAGCTGAATGGGCGCATCAGCGAAGCGCGTATGTTCGTCGGCTACACGAATCTGTCGCGGCGCTGGCAGTACTCGGGCGGCATCTCCCAGATGCCCTACTACTTCCTCTCGGGAGATACGCTGTACAAGGCCGACCCGACGACCGGCTACTCGTCCGAGAAGCAGGAGATCACGACATTCGTCGCTCGTCAGGCATTCGGTGTCACGGCCTATCCGCTGAATCGCTTTACGCGGATCGAGATCGGCGGCGGCTTCAACAACGTCGCTCGCACACGCTGGTTCATCAGCCGCGACGTTCTCGAGGACGGACGCGCTGCCAAGCCGTTCAAGCCAGACAGCACGGGACGCGATCCGACGCTCAACTACCTCGACGGACAGCTCGCGTACGTCTCCGACAACACGCTCTTCGGCTACACCGGCCCGATCTATGGGCGCCGGTATCGTTTCCAGGTGAGCCCCGTGCTCGGCTCGTTCCGCTGGATCGAGTACCTGGCCGACTATCGGCGATACGATCCGATCCTCTTCAACTATCTCACGGTCGCGACGCGCTTCTACACGAGCATGTCGTTCGGCCGGAACGAGACGGCGTTCCCGAAATACATCGCCCGGCCGGATTTCGTCCGCGGCTACGATCGCAACAACTCGTTCTATCTGACGTGTCCGATCTACGGCGCGAATCCGTCGAACTGCAGCGCGGTCCAGCTCCTCGGTAGCCGCGTCGCCGTCGCCAACGCCGAGCTGCGTTTCCCTCTCGTGCGTCGCTTCGAGCTCGGCGTGCTTCCGATCGCACTGCCGCCGCTCGATGGTCTCTTCTTCTACGACGTGGGCGCGGCGTGGTCGAAGGACCAGTCGCTCTATCTCAGCCGGCCGTCGAACTACGACGTGGCGAAGCAGCGCTATCCCCTGCGCAGCTACGGCTTCGGCCTGCGGTTGAACCTGTTCAACTACGCCATCGTGCGCTGGGATTACGCGGTTCCGCTCGATCAGCCGGGATCGCACGGCGGCTTCTGGACCTGGAGTCTGTGGCCGTCGTTCTAGTGGCTGGTGCCTAGTGGCTAGTGACTGGTGGCTAATGCGCTAGTGATTGGTGTTGGTGCTCCACATCACCAACCACCTGCCACCAATCACCAGCCACCGGCCACCACTTTCTAGTCCCGCCCCGCGCCACTAAGTTCTGTCCGTGCGCCCGCTTATCGCGTTAGCGCTCGTGCTCGCTGCATGTGGTCAGGCCGACCGCGCTCCCGCCGCGCACGAGTCCCAGACGTCTCCCACCTCTCGCGGACCCGATCTCCTGGTCATGCGGATTCCTCGCGCTGGGGGAGCGTTGCGTGTGCTCACCTATCCGCGACTCGATTCCGTCGTCTGGAGCGCGAGCGATCCGGTGCCTCCCGTGGCGCGCGTGCTCGCGTTCGACGAGGAAGCGGGACTGCTGTCGTTCGTCGACACGAAGGGCGTTCCCGCGCGCATCGATTTCCGCCTCGATAACGTCTCGATCGCGACGCGCACGCGCCTAACGGGTGTGAGCTCCGTCGACGGCGCGACGATCTATGGTCTGACGAAGGACGGAACGCTGCTTCGCTCCACACCGAGCGGCGACTGGACGTTCAAGCCGCCGCGTCCGGCACGCGCCGCTCTGCCCCTCGTGGACGGTTCGCTACTTCTCATTGGCACGAAGGAGCGCTCGGCGATGGTGTGGCGGATGCGCCCGCCCGATACGAAGATCCTCGATTCGGCCGAGGTGCCCGGCGCGGCCCGCGCTGGATGGGCGCAGGCTGGTGACCGACTCTACTTCACGGTCGAAAACAGTCTCGTCGGCGTGCGAACACGTGATCTACAACCGCTAAACGTCATCGAGCTCGATGGCCACGCGCGCGCCGTCGTCGCGACGCCGAGCGGCGATCGGCTCTTCGCGCTCGCCGATTCTTCCAAGCAGGTCGACGTCATCGACCGCTATCGCGAGAAGGTGAGCGAACACATCGACCTCCCGGGTCTCGCCGAGGATCTCCGCATCGACCCGCTCGGGCGCTATCTCCTCGTTCACGCGGCCGCGAACGATTCGGCATGGGTAGTGGACGTCGGCACTGATCATCTGCTCGGCAGTGTGCGAACGGCGTGGCGTGACGACCTGCCCTTCGTCGCTCCCGACGGCGAGATCGCACTCGCACAGGGAAACGACGTGACGTTCGTCGAGGGAGCAAAGCTCCAGGAGAAGCGGCGGATCCCGCAGGGCGCGGCGGACTACTGGTACAGCTTCGCGTGGAGTGGCTTTCGTCCGCGCGCCGCCGAGCTGGATCAGCCGGTGCGGTTTCCTGGTGCCGACAGCGCGGACAGCGCCGCGCGCGCGGCTGCCGATACGACGGCCTCGACCGCGGCCCCGCCGCCACCCAAGGATACGACGACGCCGACACCGGTGATCGCGAAGGGGTGGGTGGTGTCTTTCGCCGCACTGCTCAACGAGCAGAAGGCGCGCGAGCTCGCAACGACGATCCACGTGCATAACGAGACGGCACGCGTCCAGGCTACGCCGCGAGAGGGCCAGACGATCTATCGCGTCGTCCTCGGACCGTATCCGACCAAGGATGAGGCCGAGCGCGTCGGTCGCGAGTCCAAACAGAACTACTGGGTGTACGAGGCCGCGCCGTGACGATCCCGATGGACGCGTCGAATTCGTCGTCCGGCGGCTCGGCGGACGACGCGCTCGTCGACGACGGGATGCGCGTCGGCGCCGAGCTCGACACGGCCAGCCTGGTGCTCGTCCTCGGTGACGAACCCCGCCGCACGGCCCTCGCCGCGCTCGGCGTCGCCCGCGCGCAGGCTCGTCATCGGCGCGTCGCGCTCGGCGACCTTCTCGGGGATGCCGAACCGATTCAGCAACTGCTAAACGGTGGCGACCCGCACGGCCTCGCCGACAGCTTCGTGTACGGCGTCTCTTTAAATAAAATCGCACGTGCAGTTCCCCAGTATGGGGAACTGTACGTGTTGCCGAGCGGCTCGGAGGTCCCCGCGTACGAGGAGATCTTCACGAACGCGCGATGGAAGCGGCTCGCCGCCGGATTCAAGGAGACGGGCGCCCTCCTCGTCGTTGCCGCTCCTGCCGGCGCGGCGCACGTCGCCGATGTCGTTGGCCTCGCCGACGGTGCCGTGCTCGTGGGCGGCGCGGAAGCGTTAGGCGTGGAGGGCGGCAAGATGCTTGGGCGCGTCGCCGCGGGGCCTGATCGCCCGGCCGATGTGCCGATTGCGGCGCCACGTGTCGCGGCATCGCCAGAGGCATCGCCAGAGGCATCGCCACCAGAGCCGGAGCCGATTCCCGAGCCCGAAGCAGAGTCGCCAGTACCGCCGCGTGCGCACTGGTGGCAGCGCGTTGCGTCATCGCGCGGGGCGATGCTCGGGATCGGTCTCACACTCGTGCTGATCGCGCTCGGCGTCTGGTTTGCCACGCGGCCGTTCGGATCGGGACACGATCCGCTCTGGCTCCGCCGCCAGCATGACGGTGCCACCGTCGCTGGAACGGTGCCGGCGCTCGATTCGTTAGGCAACGACTCGGCTGCCGCCCGTGGCGCGAATCTCCTCGCCCCCGCCAACGTGAGCGACTCCGCGGGCGCGGCACCGTACGCGGTCGTCATCGCTCGATTCAACACGCTGAGCGGCGCGCAGGCCTGGCTCCAGAGCCAGGCGAAGGGATTGCCAAGCCCCACCTTCGTGCCTGTCCGGATCCAGGGCGAAACATGGTACGCTGCGCTCGTCGGCTCCTACGCTACTCGCGCCGAGGCCGATTCGCTGCTCGCCGCCCTGAGCGCGCTCGGCTTGTCGCGTGCCGACTCCAACAACATCGTGCGTGCTCCGTTCGCCTTCCTCGTCGATTCCGTTGGCGCGAATGCGGTGCCGGGGCTGCTCAAGTATTTCACCGACCGCGGGCAGCCAGTCTACGCGTTGCGCCAGCCCAACGGTTCGGCGCGTCTATACGCCGGCGCGTTCGAGTCGCCGGCGCAAGCATCGCTGTACGTCGACGCCATTCGCACCTCGGGGCTGCGCCCCGTACTCGTCTACCGTATCGGGAGAGTCTACTAGTGCGGCTCACCAAGCTCGAGCTCCACGGCTTCAAGTCGTTCGCGGATTCCACGAACCTCGTCTTCGAGCCGGGAGTTACGGCGATCGTCGGGCCGAACGGCTGCGGCAAGTCCAACGTTTCCGACGCCGTCCGCTGGGTGCTGGGCGAGCAGCGGGCGCGCCTGCTGCGAGGCTCGAAGATGGAGGAGGTCATCTTCCAGGGATCGTCGGCGCGACGTCCCGTGAATCTCGCGGAAGTCTCCCTGCACTTCGAGAATGAGGACGGGTCACTGCCCGTGCCCTTCCGCGAGGTCGTCATCACGCGACGACTCTCGCGCAGCGGCGAAGGTGAGTATTTCATAAACCGCGCGCCGGCTCGGCTGCGCGACATCGCCGACATGTTGCGCGGCACGGGCCTCGGAGCGGACACGGGAGTCGTCATCGAGGCGAAGATGATCGACGCGCTGCTGTCGGATAGGCCCGACGACCGTCGGGAGCTGTTCGAGGAGGCGGCTGGCGTCGGTCTCTATCGCGATCGGCGGCGCACGACCGAACGGCGTCTCGAGGAGACGACTGTCGATCTGCAGCGGTTGGACGATCTGATCGGCGAAGTGCAGACGCAGGTGCGATCACTCGCCCGGCAACGCAAGCGCGCGGAGCGCCACGCCGAGCTCACCCAGAGACGGTTCGCCGTGGAGCTGAACCTCGCCGCGAGGGAAATGGCGGCGTGGCATGAGGAGCTCGAGCAGCTCGAGGGACGCGTGGCATCGCTTCGCGCGTCGCTACCCGGTGCGGAGACAGGAGTCGCCGAGGCCGTGCGGACGCGCGACGATGCCCACGATGAGCGCACGTCGACAGAAGCCCGTCGTGCCGAGTTGCTCCGTCTCGTCACCGTGCAGCGCGAGCAGGTCCTCCAGCTGCGCTCCGAGATGGCCGTGGCTGAAGAGCGGCAGCGCAATGCGGTCGCGCGCCGTCAGCGCGCCGAGGCCGAGGCGAGCGAGGGACACGCCTATGGCCAGCGCATCGCCGACGACCGCGAGCAAGCCGCCGCGGAACGCCACCGACAAGAGGAGGCCCTCGCCGACGCCCGGCGTGACCTCGAGGCGTGCCAGAGGACGGAGGAAGCGGCGCGAGCTGAAGTCACCAACGCCCGCGACGCGGTGGAGCGCGCCGATCGCCAGCAACGCGAAGGTCAGGACAGACTGCATCGCGTGGAGCATGAGCGCGAGCGCGCGCGTCGTGAGCTCGATGAGATCGTTCAACGCGCTGATGCACTCGACGCCGAGCGATCGCAGCTCGCCGACACCCTCTCACTCGTCAGGCGCGAGCGTGACGAGGCGGCGACGGTCGCTGTCGACGCCGTGGCCCGCTTCGCCGTCGCCAACACGGACCTCGAGACAGCACGCGCGAACGATCGCGAGGCGCGCGAGCGTGAAGGGGCGGCGCGAGCAGAGCTCTTCCGCGCCGACGAGGCGTACGTCGCGCTTCAGGGCCGCGTCAGCGCCCTCGAGGGTCTCGAGCGTGAGCGTGTCGGGCTCGCACCCGCGGCGGCGCGTCTCCTCAAGGAGCGCGAGCGCTTCGGTGAAGGGGCCGTCGTCGGCCCGTTGAGTGACTTCATAACAGCGGATCAGGCGTCGGCGCTGCTCGTCGAGCGATTCCTCGGAGCGACGCTGCACGCCGTCCTCGTACGCGACACTGCCGCCGCGGATGCCGTCCGCGCGTGGCACAGCGAGACCAATCCAGGCGCGCTGCTGCTCCTCCCGCTCGACGCTGCACCCGCACCGGAGCACGATAGCGGAGGCTCACTCTCGCACAGCGTGGACGCGGCACCGGCCGCCCGCGATTGGGTACGCGCGCTGCTCGGCGGCGTCGAGACCATCGCCGACGGCGGCGCATTCGTGGACGCGCGTGGCGCCGTCTGGCTGCCGGGTCAGGGTGGCGGCCCTGGACCGCTGCGTCGTCGCGCGGAGCTCTATTCGCTGCGCGCCGAGCTCTCCGCGAGCGAAGTCGCGCGCCAGGAGGCCAGTGCCGCCGCCGACGCCATGCGCATCGCCGCGCAGGCCGCCGAGCAGCGACTGACCGAGGCCACCGAAGGGATGTCCGGTGCGCGTCAGGAGATGCGTCACGCGGCGGATCATCATGCGGAGCTCGAGCGTCGGTTCCATCGAGCGGAGCGTGAGCTGAACGAGGCGGACGCACTCGCCGGCCGATTGCGCGCCCGTCGCGACGAATTGGAAGAACGGTTAGGCGCGCTCGACGCGGAGGCTGCGGCGCTGCGCGAGCTGCTGGAGTCCGGCGGCGCCACCATCACCGAGGCCCGCGCCAGGCTCGCGTCTGCCGAGCATGCGCAGGAGGACGCGCGCGAGCTGCGAACGCGCGCGCAGGTCGAGGAGGCGCAGGTTTTGGCGCGCCTCCAGGTAGCGCGCGACCGCGAGCATCGTCTCGCACAGGAGCTCGAGTCTGCGTCGGCGCGGTTGGGCGCGCTCCGCGCCGAGCTCACCGATCTGTCTCAGGCAGACAGCGTTCTCGCCGAGCAGATGGCGAACTGGCGTCTCGATCTCGAGACTCGTGAGGCGACGCTCGCTGACGGCGAGGCGCGCTTGAACGCGGCCGAGCGAGCAGTTCGAGCGGCGGACGAAGCCCTCACGGTCGCCGAGCACGCGCTCGACGAGATCCGCCAGCGCTCGGGTGCCATGAGCGACGAGCTCCATCGCGCCGAGATGCGATTCACCGAGCTCTCGGGGCGTCGGACGGCAATTCGGGAGCGGCTCGAGGCGGAATGGCGCCGGCCACTGGACGAGATGCTCGCCGCGCTGCCGCCGGTGGAGCTCGACGACACCGCACTGCGCGAGGAAACCGAGATGCTGCGCCAGCAGCTCGAGGCCCTCGGGCCGGTCAACGTGCTCGCAATCGAGGAGCACGAGGAGACCGCGAAGCGTTTCGACTTCCTCACGACGCAGCGCGCCGATCTCGCGGAGGCGAAGACCTCGCTGCAGCAGGCAATTCGCGAGATCGATGCGACCGCGCGCGATCTCTTTCTCGCGACGTTCACGCAGGTGCGCGAGAACTTCCGGCAGATCTTTCTCTCGCTCTTCGGCGGCGGCGAGTGCGACATTCGTCTCGAGAATCCCGAGACGCCGCTCGACTGCGACATCGAGATTCACGCGTCGCCGCGCGGCAAGCGCACGCAGCGCATTCACCTGCTCTCGAGCGGCGAGCGGGCGCTGGTCGCGCTGTCGCTCCTCTTCGGCATCTTCCTCACGAAGCCCAGCCCATTCTGCCTGCTCGACGAGGTGGACGCGCCCCTCGATGACGCGAATGTCGGCCGCTTCGTGCGGATGCTGAATCAATTCAAGTCGCGTACGCAGTTCATCGTCATCACGCACAACCCGCGAACGACGACGGAAGCAGCGGATGCAGTGTACGGTGTGACGATGCAGGAGCCTGGCGTCTCGTCGATCGTGAGCGTGCGCATGCGCGGCGCGATCATCGACGACATGCCGGCCACGATCGACGGCATGGCCGCGGTGAGTGCACGGAAGAGCGCCGACACCGTCGCTGCTGCCGCTCCCGCGTGACCGGCGCGCGCTTCACCACGCTCGGCACCGGCACGGTCGCGCTGAGCGGCGAGCGAAGCTGCGCCGGATATCTCTATGAGGCGGACGAGGTGCGTCTCCTGCTCGATTGCGGCAGCGGGATAACTCGACGCCTCGTCGAGCTCGGCGCCTCCTGGCCCACGATCACGCACGTCGCGCTCACGCATTTTCACATCGATCATCACGGCGATCTGCCGACGCTCGTCTTCGCATGGAAGTACGGGCAGCTACCGGCCCGGTCGGCGCCGCTGCACCTCATCGGTCCGGTCGGCACAGCCGCGCTGCTGGAGCGGCTCGCCGCGGCGTACGGCGACTGGCTGCGCGACCCTGGCTTCGCCATCGAGCTTCGCGAAATCGCTCCGGGTGAGACCCTTGAGCTCTGCGGAACCGTGCGCCTCTCGGCGCAGAAGGTTCCCCACACGGCGGAGAGCGTGGCATATTCCATCGAGCGTGGGAATCGGCGCGTCGTCTACACTGGCGACACCGGTCCCGACGACGCCCTCGGCGACTGGGCGCACGGATGCGACCTCCTGGTCTGCGAGTGCTCGCTCCCGTCGTCGATGGCGATCAAGGAGCATCTCACGCCGGAGCAGTGTGGCGCGCTCGCCGCGCGCGCCAATCCGCGGCATGTGGTGCTGACGCATTTCTACCCGCCGGTCGAGCGCGTCGACATTCGCGCGCTGGTGGCGGCGCACTTTTCCGGGCCAGTCACGCTCGCGCGAGACGGCTGGTCGATCGAACTCTAGGAGGTGTTAGGTGCTAGGTGTTAGAACTGCACACCGAACCTAGCACCTAGCACCTAGCACCTAGCACCTAGCACCTAGCACCTATGCTCGTAGTCATGGACAACCACGCCACGCCCGATCAGATCGATCGCGTGGTTCAGGTCATAGAAGAGATGGGCTATCAGGCGCGTCCGATGCCGGGGAGCCAGCGCACGACCGTTGGCCTCGTCGGCAACGACGGGCGCGTCGACGGATCGCGCATCGAGGCATTGCCTGGTGTCGCCGAGGTCATTCACGTCTCGAAGCCGTACAAGCAGGTCTCGCGCGAGTGGAAGCAGGAGAACACCCTCGTCCGTATCGCACCGGGTGTCGTCTTCGGCGGTGAGCAAATTCAAATTATCGCCGGGCCGTGCTCGGTCGAGTCCGAGGAGCAGATCGTTACCGCCGCGAAGCAGGTACGCGCCGCCGGAGCCACGGCGCTTCGCGGCGGTGCGTTCAAGCCGCGCAGCTCGCCGTATTCCTTCCAGGGGCTTGGAAAGCGCGGCCTCGATCTGCTCGCGGTCGCGCGTCGCGAGACCGGCCTTGCGATCGTCACCGAAGCGCTCGACGAGGAGGGGATCCATCACGTCGCCGAGGTCGCGGATTGCATCCAGATCGGCGCGCGCAACATGCAGAATTACTCGCTGCTGCGCGCCGCTGGGCGCGCCGGGAAGCCTGTTCTGCTGAAGCGCGGCATGGCGGCGACGATTACAGATCTGCTCATGAGCGCGGAGTACATTCTCGCCGAGGGTAACGATCAGGTCATCCTGTGTGAGCGCGGCATCCGCAGCTTCGATACGATGACGCGAAACCTGTTCGATCTCACGGCGATCCCGCTCGTGCAGAAGCTCTCGCATCTGCCCATGGTCGCCGACCCGAGCCACGGCACCGGCCTCCGCGACAAGGTCACGCCGATGGCGCGCGCCGCCGTGGCCGCCGGCGCCGATGGTATCATCGTCGAAGTCCATCCCAATCCCGACCGCGCGCTCTCCGATGGCGCACAGTCGCTCTACCCGGAGCAGTTCAAGAGTCTCGTCGAGGAGCTGCGCGCGATCGCCAATGCCATCGGCCGCTCCGTGGCCACGCTTTCTTCCTCACGGGGCGCGGGAACGGCGCCCGCTGCGGTGGGGTAGAGACCGGTGTCAATCCATCTCCGAGACGCCTTCATGTCGTTGCGCCGCACCGGTCTGTCCCTCCTCATGCTCGCCGCCGTCCCGCTCGGGCTTCGCGCCCAATCGAGCGACCAGGTTCTCGATCACGCCATCGCGGCCTGGGCCAGAGTGAAGACCGCGCGGGCGACGTTCGAGCAGACAGTTTCGAATTCGCTCACAGGTACGAGCGCGACCGCGCGTGGTGAGTTCCAGCAGCAGCGGCCAAAGCGACTCTCCATTCGCTTCACGGATCCCGCCGGCGATCGTATCGTCGCTGACGGCTCGTCCATCTGGGTGTATCTACCGAGCAGCGCGCCGGGTCAGGTGGTCAAGCGTTCGGCGTCGGACGCGAGCCTCCCCTTTGACATCGCGGGTGAGTTCCTCACCGATCCGCGCTCGCGCTACGACGTCACTTCGGCGGGTACCGCTACGGTGTCCGGCCATGCGGCCCACGCCCTGACGCTCGTGCCGAAGAGCAAGGATCAGCAGCTCTTCGACAAAGCGACGATCTGGGTCGATGACGATGATGGCCTGGTCCGGCAGTTCGAGGTCGTCGAGTCGTCTGGCGTGACACGCCGGGTGCGCATCACCACGCTCGAGCTGAACGTCCCGGTGGATCGGAGCGCCTTCACCTTCACGCCGCCACCGGGAACGCGCGTCGTCGAGCGATAGCTGCCTAACGCTTCGCCGCCCGCAAAAGCTCTTCCTGGGTGCGTGCCCGCGCGAGTAAGCCTAACGCAGTAGAGACGTCGGGGTCGCGGTGCAGGAGCCGCTCGTACTCCGCGTCGGGGCCGAACACGTAGCGCGTGATCTGGTCGGCGACCAGCTGGTTCACAACCGAGCTGTCGGCATCGAAGAGCGTCCGCGGAATGCTCACCCCGCGCCGACGGAGGTGCTCGTACAGCTCGGACCGCATCGCTGGCGTGACGGTGAAGTTCGTCGACGTGATGCGCTTCTGTCCTTTGAGCTCGAGCGCGTAATCCGTGAGAACGTCGCGAAAATCGGCGACGTGTTTTCCCAGTGCCGCCTGGAGATTGGCGGCCTTGGCATCGGCGTCGGAATCGGCGACGATGACGTCGGGCGTGATGCCGCCCCCACCCAGCACCGTTCGGCCAGCGTCCGTCTTGAAGCGCGGACGCGCCGACTCCGCTCCCAGCGGACGTAGAGCATCCTGATCGTCATCGTCCGCGTTCGGATGTGCCTTGTTGATGCTGCGGCCGGAAGGCGTGTACCAGAGCGCCGTCGTCAGCTTGAGCGCACTGCTGTCCGTCACCGGAAAGAGGCTCTGCGCACTCCCCTTCCCGTACGACGTCGTCCCGACGATCAGCGCGCGGTCATGGTCCTGGAGTGCACCGGCGACGATCTCGGACGCGCTCGCGCTGTTGCTGTCCACGAGCACAACCAGGGGGAGCTGCGGCCACGGCTGCGGCCGACGGTCCACATAGTCGCGGTCAGAGTCCTTCGTCCGGCCGCGCATGCTCACGATCCTCTGCCCGGGGTCGAGAAAGAGATCGGCGACTCCGACACCCTGGTCGAGCAGACCACCGGGATCACTCCGCAGATCGAACACGAGCGCGCGCATGCCGCGTCCGCGCAGCGAATCGATCGCGGCGCGAAGCTCCTGATCCG
>DATEPP010000160.1:0-12075 GCA_035273165.1 Gemmatimonadaceae bacterium | reverse complement strand
GATCCCGAATCGCCAGCGTTGCGCAGACAAAGAGGACGACACTACCAGGACCAGGGCAGCGGCGACAGACACCATGGCGGCGCCGGCCGAAGAGCTGACGCGATACGCCATTTGCGACCTCACGAACAGTTGTTGTTGCGTCAGCGGTGAGCTGACGCTCGATCACGCGGATGTTGGGTCCGCCTGGTGCGACGCGACCGCGCGCCACAAATCCGAGGCGAAGCGATGGTCAAGAGTCGTACCGGCTGTCCGCCTTTGCGGCGCATTGCCGACGGGCGAGGACACACCACGGAATTCGAGTGACGCACGTCACGGGACTGTCCCGACGCCGGTCTCCGAATGCATACTAGGGACATGAGAATCGTCAGAAGGATCGCCGCCGCCACGGCGCTCGCGCTGGTGTGCGCGGCCACGATGGCGCGCGCGCAATCACTGCCGAGTCGTCTCTCCGACGACGAGTTCTGGCGTCTCGTGAACGATCTATCCGAGCCCGGCGGCTACTTCCGCTCCGACAACTTCGTTTCCAACGAGACCACCTTCCAGCACGTCATTCCTGAATTAGTAAAGTCTCATCCTGCGGGCGGCGTCTATCTCGGCGTCGGGCCCGATCAGAACTTCACGTACATCGTCGCGCTCAAGCCGCGGCTGTCGATCGTCACGGATATCCGCCGGCAGAACATGATCGAGCACCTGATGTACAAGGCGGTGATCGAGCTGGCACCGACGCGTGGGGATTTCCTTGCTCTCCTTTTCTCACGGACGCTGCCGGCGAGAATTGCCGATACAACGGGCGTGCCCGCCCTCCTTCTGGCATATGCCGCCGCGCCGGCGGACAGCATCGCCTACCGGAAGAACCTCGCCGCCATCAAGGAGCAGCTCGTCGGACATCATCATTTCGCGCTGAGCAATGACGACCTGTCGTCGCTGACCTATGTCTACGAGGCGTTCTTCGAGGGCGGACCGGAGCTCACGTACTCCTTCTCGGTCGGCCGGCAGGGGCGCGGAGGCTACTCCTTCGGCCGACGGATGCCGAGCTACGCCGAGCTGATGGGTGAGACGGACGCGTTAGGCACACATCGCAGCTACCTGGCGACCGAGCAGAATTATCGCGTGCTCCGCGATCTCGAAACGAACAATCTCATCGTCCCGATCGTGGGTGATTTCGCCGGCGAGAAGGCGCTTCGCGCCGTCGCTGCCTACCTCAAACAGCACAACGCGACCGTGACGGCGTTCTACACGTCGAACGTCGAGCAGTACCTCTTCCAGCAGGCGGACGACTGGAAGCACTTCTTCGCCAACGTCGCGACGCTGCCGCTGGATGCGCGGAGCACGTTCATTCGCGCCGTCTTCAATTACATGGGCTTCCGCGATCCTGTCTCGGGTGCGCCGGGCCCGCGGTCGACGACCATGCTGTCGCCAATTCTCGATCTCCTCAAGGCGGTAGACGACGGCAAGGTCCAGACCTACTACGACATCATCCAGCTCTCGACTGCCCCGGTGCCGGCGCCGTCACAGCGTTAGGCATCGCCGCTTCCTGCGCGGGATCCGTGCGCGGCCGTCGCAGTCTCACGATGAGGTAGATGACGACGGCAACGTTGATGGCGAAGGTTGCGAAACGGATCGCCGTCGGCTGATGCACGATCTCCCAGATCTCGAATGGGATCAGCGACCCGGTCGCGATCACGGTGAGGTATTCCGCCCAACGCCGCTCCCGCCACAAGCCGACGCCTTCGGTCGCGAAGAGCGCGGCGTAGAAGAGCGCGACAAAGCCAAGCGCGCCAATCTTTGCCCGGCTCAGCCCCGTGAGGAAAGTGATCACCTTCCGGACGAGATGCTGACCCGAGGTGAACGCGAGCGCTGATCCCCACTCTCGCGCGTGCTCGGCAACGCCATGCTGCATGAGCCCGAACGCGCCCATCGCGGCGAGCACGAACAGAAGTGCCTTGACGAACTTGAAGACAGCGATCGCCTGCATGAAGCGATCGTGAGAGCGCGGCATGGTGGTCGGGTGGACGGTTATCGGTTAACGGTGGACGGTAATCGGTGGTCGGTAAAGCAAGTCACATACTAACGTTCACCGTCCACCGTCCACCGTCCAGCCGTGCCTATCGCCCTGACACGCCCGATCAGCGCCAATTTCGCGCGCTGTGAGCTCACCTACCTCGAACGACTGCCTATCGACATCGATCGGGCTCGGCAGCAGCACGCTGCATACGAGGTGGTCCTACAATCGCTGGGCTTCAACATCGTCCGTCTGCCTGCGCTCGACGAGCATCCCGACGCGGTATTCGTCGAGGACGCGGCGATTGCACTCGACGAGCTGGCCGTCGTCGCGCCCATGGGCGCATCGAGTCGGGTGGGTGAGTCGCGGACGGTGGAAGCAGCGCTGGCGCGGTATCTCCCGGTCGCGCGTCTCACCTCGCCCGCGACGCTCGACGGTGGCGACGTCATGCGCGCAGGTCGCCGCGTCTTCGTCGGCCGGTCGCGACGCACCAACGCCGCGGCCATCGGCCAGCTCCAGGAGCTCCTCGCGCCTTACGAGTACGAGGTCATTCCCGTTGAGGTGAAGGGCGCTCTCCACCTCAAGTCGGCGTGCTCCGTCATCGGCGAGCGGATGATTCTCGCCAACACGGAGTGGGTCGATGAATCACCGTTCGCGGGCTTCGACCTGCTGCCGGTCGACCGAGCGGAAGGATGGGGGGCGAGCGTCCTCCACACGAACGGTCACGTCGTAATGCCCACAGGATTCGCCCGCACCGCGCAAATGCTGGGCGACGCCGGCCTCACGGTGCACGAGGTCGAGCTCACCGAGATCCGGAAGGCGGAAGGAGGACCGACCTGTCTCAGCATCCTCCTCCCGAGCGTCTCTTAGTGACCGCCGAGGGGATGATTCGGTCTGGTCTATTGTCCTGTCGCGGTGAAGAACGACCGGATCCCCACCCACCCTCGCATCGAGGTCAGCATGCACCGAATTCTCTCCTATCGATCGTTGTTGGTAGCGACGGCAATCGCGTTGGCGCCGCTCGCGGTGAACGCTCAGGCGACGGCCGCCGTCACGTGCAAAGACGGCACGACGTCCGCGGCGACGGGCCGCGGCGCGTGCTCGGGTCACGGCGGCGTCGACAAGGCGGCGGCGAAGTCGGCGAAGCGGAGCGCGAAGACGGCGAAGGCCGACACCAAAGCCGAGGTCAAGGCCGACACGAAGGAGGCCAAGCAGGAGACCAAGGCTGCCGCCAGGGAAACCAGGCCGGCCGAGAAAGCAACCAGCCGGGCCGTGACCTCCGACGTGCGGCAGACGAACAAGGTCGCTAACGCGACGGCCGCGAACACGGATCCGACGAACGCGACGGCGAAGTGCAAGGACGGCACCTACTCGCACGCCGCCACGCATCGCGGCGCCTGCTCGCGCCACGGCGGCGTCGCGGAGTGGCTCAAGTCCTGATCGTCAGGCTCCGCGGTTGATAAATGCTGAACTTGAAGTTGAAGCTAGGTTATGTGTAAGTCCGTCCCGAATGACGACACCTCGAGCTTTCGCATGACCGCCCGCGACGCCGAGTTTTCCCACGCGATGCTGTAGAGCGGGAGGGCGCCCGCGGCGTAGACCGCGCGCGCCCATGCCCGCACCACCTCTGAGCCATAGCCGCGATTGCGATACGCGATCGCCGTCTCTACCGCTGCCTCGTGCGCTGCCTTCGTGCGGCGCCCGCTGCAACAGAGACTCACGGCGCGTTCCTCGATGATGCGCGCGACGAGCGGCTGAGAGGACTCCACGTCAGGCAGCCAGACTTCCAGAAGCGGCCGGAGAAGCTCGGCGTTCTCGCTCGTGACTGTGACCGTGGCCGCCGTCGGTTGAATCGTCGGCGGAATCCAGAAGGCGGAGCCGAGCCAGGTCTTCTCGACGGGTCCGGCGCGATCGAGAATCTGTTGGTACGGCAGCGGGTCGGTCGGCATGTCGAGCGGCCGCGGCTGGGCGAGCTGTCTCTCGCACGCCGCCTCGATCTCGCGTCGGCTCGCGCGGTCGACGTCATGACGAAAGTGAAGCACCACCCCTTCCGCCGTGCGGCCGAGGAAGAGTCGTGGCGCGACAGGGCCATTCGGCTCGTTGACGCGCAGCATGTCGCCATTGGCGTCATGCGTGAAGAGCGCCTCGATATGGAGGCGCATCAGCTCGAGATGGGTCGTCAAACGCGTCGCGTATCGTTAGGCGCGACGGCCGTCAGTGACGAATGCCGAGGACGACGGAGATGCCACCAGGAAAGGGTGTCGGATCCGCACGCTCTCGAGCTCGAAGTCGGCACCGACCAGAGCGGTCCTCTAAAGATGCGCGCGTCCGCTCCATAAGGATAACCGTTTACACAGCCTCTCGCTCGGCAGAAGGCGCAACCGTCACGACGATCGCCTTCGAGGCCGGCGTGTTGCTCCCCGCCGCGACGTGATCGTGCGGCACGAGCACGTTCGCTTCCGGAAAGTATGCCGCGGCGCAGCCTCGGGGCACGTCGTACGGGACGATCCGGAACCGGCGCGCGTAGCGCTCCTCACCTGCATGATGACTCGTGATGTCCACGGCCATCTCGGCGGAGAGTCCCCGCTCGCGCATGTCGTCGGGGTGCATGAAGACGATGCGCCGGCCATGCCGAACACCGCGGTAGCGATCGTTAGGCGCGTAGACGGTCGTGTTGAACTGGTCGTGCGCGCGGACGGTCGTGAGGATGAGCTGACCGGGCTCGAGCGCGATTGCCGGGAGCGCGTGGACCGTGAAACGCGCCTTCCCCGTCGCGGTGAGGAAACGCCGCTCGCGCGCCGGGTTCGGCAGATGGAAGCCGCCGGGGACGCGTACCCGCTCATTGTACCGCTCGAAGATCGGGATCACCCGCTCGACAGCGTCCCGGATCGCATCATAGTCTCCGGCGAGCTCCTCCCATGGCACGCTGCTCCGGCTGCCTAACGTCTCGCGGGCGAGCCGGGCGACGATGCGCGTCTCGCTCAGGAGCTCAGGGGACGGCGGCTCGAGAACGCCGCGCGACGCCTGCACAACCGCCATCGAGTTCTCGGTCGTCACGAACTGCGCACGGCCGCTTTGCAGGTCGAGCTCGGACCGGCCGAGGCAGGGCAGGATCAGCGCCTGCTCACCGGTCACGAGGTGGGCCCGGTTCGGCTTGATCGAGACGTGCACGGTGAGCCGGCAGTTTCTCAGTGCCCGAGCGACGTACTCGGTGTCGGGCGTCGCCTGGAGGAAGTTGCCACCTAACGCAAAGAAGACCTTCGCCGTGCCAGCGTGCATCGCCCGGATCGCAGCCACGGTGTCGAGTCCGTGATGCCGCGGCGGCGTGAAGCCGAACTCGGCGCCGAGCCGGTCGAGAAACTCCGGCCGTGGTCGTTCCCAGATGCCAACCGTGCGGTCACCCTGAACGTTGCTGTGCCCTCGCACGGGACAGAGGCCGGCGCCCGGCTTTCCGATCTGCCCACGAAGCAGATGGAGGTTGACGATCTCCTGAATGTTGGCGACTGCGTTGACATGCTGGGTGAGGCCCATTCCCCAGCAGGTGATGGTGCGCTCGGACTTCGCGAACACGTCGGCGGCGCGGAGAATCTCTTCCTGCGGTACTCCGCTGGCGGCGACGATCCGCTCCCACGGCTGGCGCGTCAACGCGCGCGCAAAGGCGTCGAAGCCGTCCGTGTCCTGCGCGATGAACTCACAGTCGAGCACGTGATCGCCGCGCGCGTCGCGCTCGAGCAACGCCTTGGCAATCCCCTGAAAGAGTGCAACGTCGCCGCCGACACGCACGCGGAGGAGGAAGTCGGCGATCTCCGTCCCTCTGCCTAACAAGCCGAGGATTTCCTGCGGCTGCTTGAAGCGTCTGAGGCCCACCTCGGCAAGTGGGTTGATGCCGACGATCGTCGCGCCATTCCGCTTCGCGCGCTGGAGCGTCGAGAGCATCCGCGGGTGATTCGTCCCCGGATTCTGGCCGGCGATGAAGATCGCCTGCGCGCGATCGAAATCCTCGAGCGTGACGGTCCCCTTGCCGACGCCGATCGTCTCCATCAATGCCGTGCCGCTCGACTCGTGGCACATGTTCGAGCAGTCGGGGAGATTGTTCGTGCCAAACTGCCGCACGAAGAGCTGATAGAGAAAGGCGGCCTCGTTGGACGTTCGTCCTGAGGTGTAGAACACGGCCTCGTCGGGGGAGGCGAGCGCATTGAGCTCGGTCGCGATGAGCGCGAAGGCGTCGTCCCAACCGATCGGCTCGTAACGCGACGCGCCGCGGCGGAGGATCAACGGCGTCGTTAGGCGACCGAGCTCGCCAAGCGCGTGATCACTGAGCGCGGAGAGCTCGGCGACGCTTTGTCGGGCGAAGAGCTCGGGGGTGGCGCGCCGTGTCGTCGCCTCCCACGCCGTCGCCTTCGCGCCATTCTCACAGAATTCGGCGATATGCCGGTCGCCGTCCGGATCGGGCCACGCACAGGACTGGCAATCGTAGCCGTCCTTCTGGTTGATCGACGTCAGCGTTCGGAGCGAACGTCGGACACCCATCTCGTCGTACGCGTGTTTGAAGCTCGCGATGACACCGCCCATCCCGGCGGCAGCACTCGCGGGATCGGAGATCTCGATCTTCGAGAGATCTTCTTCAGGCGGTAGCGGATTTCCGGTCGTCATTCTGACAGTCTCACTGTCATCCTGAGCGAAGAGCGATCACCTTCAGAGGCACTCGGCGCCTCATATGGCCCAGAGCTTCTGGACGCGAATCACGCGAATCTCGAGCGAATGCGATCGAGCCGCGCTTCGATGGGATCTCCGCGGCCGAGTCCAACAAGACGGCTGTGTGGATGGCGGAAGGCAGCGTGAATGCCCGCGGTTGGCTTCGCCCGCAATTCGCGTAAATTCGCGTCCCCCCGTGTTCCAAGCCGGCAGCGTCATGATTCCAACCAGTCCGAGTTGGCTGACGCACCGGGAGCGCGATGCGCTCGCTCCCGTTCCTCGCGCATGAAAAAAGCAGATCCTTCGTCGCTGCGCTCCTCAGGATGACACACGAGCCGTTCACCGCCCGAATAGACGTTGAACCGATCGGAGCGCAGGAAGCCGAGCAGAGTCAGGCCGGCATCGCGCGCGAGATCGACGGCGAGGCTCGATGGAGCGCCGATGGCGGCGACGATCGGGATGCCCGCCATCACTGCCTTCTGTACCAGCTCGAAGCTCACGCGCCCGCTGACGATGAGTATGCGCTCATCGGCGGGAAGGTGTCCTGCCAACAGCTCGGCGCCGACGACCTTGTCGAGCGCATTATGGCGGCCGACGTCCTCGCGCAGCGTTGTCAGCCTGCCGTCGAGATCGAAGAGCGCCGACGCATGCAATCCGCCTGTTGCGTCGAACGCCGGCTGCGCGCGGCGGAGACGCTCCGGTAGCGAACGGAGGAGCGCCCCGGCGACGACCGGCTCGGCGGGCCGCAGTGTGAAGTGCGACTTCGTGCGAAGCGCCGACGCCGATGTCTTGCCGCACATCCCGCAGCTCGAGCTCGTGAACGAATGCCGCTCGAGTCGGCCGAGATCGATCGCCACCTCAGGCCCGAGCACCACGCGAACCGAGCCGGCGCGACAGGAGCGCATCGAGACGATCTGCTCGCGCGCGCGCACGATCCCTTCGGTGAAGAGGAATCCCGCGGCGAGCTCGAGATCGTTGCCGGGCGTCCGCATCGTGACCGCGACCGTTGCGACGCGCCGCTCGGCGCCTTCGTTCCACTCGACGCGTATCTCGAGCGGCTCTTCGACCGCGAGCAGGTCGCGGGCAATGTCATACGCGCCGGCGCCGCTCCGCGCGATCTCGATCTCCCTGATACCGTCGATCATCCCGCCTCCTCGTGGTACGATCCACGAGATAGAGGGCGGGGGCGCGCCGCGCAAGCAGCGCGCTACTGCACGATGCGGATGTTCGAGAGCTTCCCAGCCGCGTCCTGGACGTATTCGATGAGCGTGCCGGATTGGTCGCGCACGCGTCGCACGAGCTGGCCGGCCGCATTCGTGAGCTGACTGACCTGCGGCAGACTCGTTATGCTGCCGATCGTCCGCTGTGAGATGGCCTGCCCGGCGGCCGACAACGTCCGTTCGACGATCGATCCCGTCGCCTGATCGACGACGCGCTGCACCAGCTGGCCGGCGGCGTTCCGCACGGTGCCGAGCAGGAGAGAGTTCACCAGACCACCGACTGCGCCACCGACGTTGCTGACGGTGCTCGTGAGCTGGTTCACCACTTCCGGATGGTTGTCGATGAAGGTGAGTGTCTGATCGACGGCATGCACGACGTCGTCGAGATCGACGAGAAGGAGCGCCTGCGCCCGCACTCCCTGAATCGTGAGATCCACGTTGCCGATGAGGACATCGGCGCCCGCGTTGACGCGGAGCAGGTTCGCGACCTGCGCGTTCAGCGAGATGCGTGCGGTGACGCTATCCACCTTGAGATAGATCTTCTCGACGCAAACATTCGGGATGTCGAGCACGACGTCGTACTCGGGATACTCGTGCGAGCGCTGTGTGCCGCCGGTGATCGGCGACGCGCCGCCCGTGGTGATCGCCGAGTCGGCGCCGACGCCGCGGCGGAAACCACGGGTGGAGTCGGTGCTCGCGCAGTTCTCGCGCTGCATCCGTCCGACGCGCCGCTGCTGCTGGCCCGGCGCATTCACCTGTGAGGCCAGCGTCATCGGAAGGAGAAGTACCGCGATGGAGGCCGCAATACCCAATCGAATCGTGCTCATAGGATGAGTGTCCTCGCCGTGCCTGTCGTCGCCGTGGAGCATTCCCGCCCTGGCGTTCCGCGGCAGCGTGCGCAAGAGCGGGGCCGAACCCGTCCGCAGCTCTCGATTGCCGCACCGCATCGAAACATGGTGCTCCCATGTTCTTCGCCACGGCGAGCCGCGTTAGGGTTTCGCGAACGCGAACAGAGCGGGGCACACTAGTTGAAGCAACGCGCGACGATGGTACCGACGATGCGAGTCCTCTTCATTGTAATGGTCGCGCTTCCCGCGCTGCTCTCCGCGCAGGGCGTTGGCTCGGCCGCGCCGGCGTGTCCCGCGGCCGGACCTGCGACCGAGCTACCGCTCGGCGGCGACTCGGTTGCACGCGCGCGGCCGTCGAATGACAGTGCAGCGGGCGCACGCTCCGGCCAGCAGCTCGGCACCGCACCGGACATCATTCTCCGCGCTTCGGTGAGTGCGCGGGAGCTGACGTTCCGAACGCAGCCACAGGTGTCCATACGACTGTGTGGTGGGACGCTGGATTCGATCCGCGTCGTCGAGCGTCGCAATCTGCCGACGCCCGTCGTCGCCGGCACGACCTATCATGACGTCTACGTCGCGGTCGAAATCCTCGGGCACCTCACGGGGAGCTGCATCGCGAACGGCCTCACCGGCGGTCGCGCGGCTCCGGCCGCGTCCGGGCCCTGCGCGGCGCTCGGCATCCGCGACAGTGCGGGTGCGCGCGCCGCTCCCCGGAGGCCGGAATGAGGCCGGCCTCTGTCTGGATGTGCCTAACGATGCTCGCCGCGCCGCTCGGTGCGCAGACGAGGATAGCGGCGACCGACTCCACGTCGATGACCTGCCTCGTGCTCAACGGCATCCGTATCGGCGCGGACTGGGGCGACTCGACGGGTGCCGCCGCCGGCACGCGCCGCGACACGAATCGCACGGGGCGCTTCCGGGTTGGCGGATCGACGATCGATACGACGTTCACCTTCGACGTCGCCGAACGAAGCTGGTCGCGCTCGTCCATGACGGCATATGTCGCCGCTGGGGTCTCCGGCCGTACGCGTGCGATGGCGGGTGCTGGCGATCCCCGCGCCGGATGGCACGCCTGCGCCGGCATTACCCTCGGCATGCAACAACCGACGCTGCTGATGCGCGGCGTCCGTGGCCAGATGCATCTCAAGGTCGATCTCACTCCGCTGACGCGCCTTCCCGGCGCGACGCTCGATTCACTCCGCCAGAACCAGATCAGGAGATGATCCACATGCGTGGCCGCCTGTTCAGTAGTCTCGTACTGCTCGCGTTTCCCCTTGTCATCGCGAACGCGCAACAGCCCACCACGCGGCAACGCTTCAATGCCGGGTCGACGAGCCTCACGACAAACCGGGACGTGATCCTCGAGATCCCGGAGCTGTCCGTGGACTCGATCGGGCTCACGGTGAACAACGTCCGTGCGCACGTCTCACTCGATGCGAACGCGATGAACTTCGTGCAGCTCACCGCTGGCGTCGACGTCGGGATCAAGCAGGTCCAGCTCGCGATCTCCGGCGTGTACGCGGAAGCGTATCTGTACGTCGACCTCGATAATGTCGCGCGCCTCGTCGACCGCGTCGTCCAGACCCTCGATCGGAATCCACAGATACTCACGAGGCTTCTCGCGGCCGTCGACACCACCGTGAACGCCGCCACTGGTCGGCGCTAGCTCGCCCGCGCCGCTGTCCACGAGAAAAGGTCCTACCAAGGACCAACTGTGGAATCTGTGACATCTGGGTAATCTGTGAACTTCAGGCTCGAGCCGGCATGAAGGTCGGGGTGTCGTGTTAAGACCTGCTGGGTAGTCGCTAGATTCGCTCGAGACTCGAACCGGAATAGCCCCAGGATCTACGGTGACCGCTCCAGCGCAACTGGCGCCGCCGATGGCGGCTGCACGGCTTTCCCATAAACAGATTCTCGTCATCTTCTCGGGTCTCGTGCTCGGCATGCTCCTCGCCGCGCTCGACTCGACCATCGTCTCCACCGCGCTGCCAACCATCGTCGGCGAGCTCGGCGGACTGGCGCGGCTCTCCTGGGTCGTCACGGCCTATCTGCTCGCGCAGACCGTCGTCACACCGTTGTACGGCAAGCTCGGAGACCTGTACGGCCGCAAGGGGATCCTCCAGAGCGCGATCGTGCTCTTTCTCGTCGGGTCCGCGCTCTGTGGCCTGAGCCGGAACATGACGCAACTCATTGTCTTTCGCGCCATTCAGGGACTCGGGGGCGGCGGCCTCACGGTCACGACGCAGGCTGTCGTCGGCGACATTGTGCCGCCGCGCGAGCGGGGACGCTATCAGGGAATCTTCGGCGCCGTCTTCGGCCTCGCGAGCATCGCCGGGCCACTCCTCGGCGGCTATTTCACCACGCACCTCAGCTGGCGCTGGATCTTCTACGTCAATCTCCCGTTAGGCGTCGTGGCGCTCGTCGTCATCGCGGCGACGCTTCCGTCAACGGCGGAGCGGCGGCATCCCGCGATCGACTATGCCGGCACGACGCTCCTCGCGATCGCCCTGAGCGCCATCGTGCTCTACTCCGACGTGTCCGGCACCAGCCGCCCGATCACGTCGCCATCGATGCTGGCCATCCTCGCCGTCGCGGTGATCAGCCTCGTCGCCTTCGTCTACGTCGAGCGGCGCGCGCGTGAGCCAGTCCTTCCGCTGCGGCTCTTCGCCAACCGCACCTTTTCGCTGACCTCCGCCGTTGGTCTCATCGTCGGCTTCGCGCTCTTCGGATCGGTGACGTACCTCCCGCTCTTTCTGCAGGTGGTGAAAGGCGAGAGCCCCACCGCTTCGGGGATGCAGATGCTTCCGATGATGGGCGGCATGCTGCTCACGTCGATCGCGTCGGGGCAGCTCATCAGCCGCACCGGCCGCTACAAGTTCTTTCCGATCGTCGGGACGCTGGTAATGGCGGGCGGACTCTATCTCCTCTCGCGCATGAACGAGGCGACGACGACGCTCGGCGCGTCGCTCACGATGCTCGTCCTCGGGCTCGGGCTCGGGATGGTGATGCAGGTGCTCGTGATCGCCGTCCAGAACGCGGTGGACTACGCGGACCTCGGCGTCGCGACGTCGGGCTCCCTGCTCTTCCGGCTGATCGGCGGCGCGGTGGGGACGGCGGTGCTCGGCGCGATCTTCGCGGCGCGGCTCGCCGTCAACGTCGAGCGGCTGGTGCCGGCGAGCGTCGCGGCGTCGGTGGGCTCGGGGGGCATGAACCCGCAGTCGCTGGCGCGGATGCCGGCCGCGATGCGCGCCTACTACGAGCAGGCGTTCATGGAGTCGCTGTCCACCGTGTTCCTCGTCGCGACGGCGAT
>DATEPP010000159.1:0-5786 GCA_035273165.1 Gemmatimonadaceae bacterium | reverse complement strand
AAATTTGGGTTCTTCGGGAATTTCGGGAGTGTAGGGTGGAATGGTCTCGCATGGAGAGGCCAGCGCTCTTTGGACGCGAATGACGCGAATTTTTGCGAATCGCTCCTCGGCCGTGACAGGTCCATGCGCAACGAGCCGAGAAGTCTTTGTGACCTGCACACCCATCGAGTTTCGAGCACGTGGTGCCTCCCGAGGTCGTTCCACAGACTGGTCGTCCGGGCTCGTTGAGCGAGGACCTCGCTCGGCGCCCGGTGCGATTCGCGCCCTGGTTCGCGTCATTCGCGTCCAGTAAACTCTGGGGTCTCCGGCTGAGATTCACGCAGCTCACCAACCGCATTCGGCTCGTTCGATGATGATCACGACACTCGCGCTCACCCTGCTGCTCGCGGCCCCTTCGAGACAGCGGTCAACGCCCCCAGATTCGATTGCGGAGATCGTCCTTCGGCTCGAGGCGGAGCGGCGGGCGGCGCATCTGGCGCATGATCCGGAGCGGCTGGCGCGGGTACTCGCGAATGACTTCGTCGACGTCGGCGCAAACGGCGTGCGTCGAACGAAGGAGCAGAACGTCGAGGAGACGCGTCGCGGCGTCGTGCGATGGACGACACTGGTCGCGCGCAACGAGCAGGTGACCGGCCGATGGGAGAATGTCGCGGCGCAGAACAGTCTCATCGCGCCTCCTGCGCCGTGAGTCTCCACGCACTCACCGCCGAATCGATCCACGCGCTGGCAAACGTGGTGCGCGTGCTCGTGTCACCGATGTTGCATGCATCGGCGCACGAGTGGCGGACGGCGGTCCACGTCGCGATGCGAAGCCTCTTCCACGCTGACCAGGCGATGACGATTCTCCCCGCGTTCGGCGAACTCGTGGTGTCGCATGAGCTGGACGACAGCACGCTCGGTTCAGTGCGCACGTGGTTCAGTGGCTTCACGCCGGAGGGCCGGCTGAACATGAAGGATCCGGTCGTGAATGATTGGAATAGCCGGCGGCGTCAGCTGGGCCTTCAGGTCTACACGCGCGACATCATCGACAAGGCGATCGCCGGACGAGTTATCCAATCGCCGTTCGTGAACGAGGCGCTCTTCCCGAATCGCATGCAGTACTGGCAGGGTGTGTACGCGGTGGGGAGCGGCAATGCCGACGCGATCCTGTGGGTGTCGCACCAGCGTCGGGATGCGACACGCTTTGGTGAGAGCGCTGCCGATATCCTTGGTGTTCTGGCGCCTGCATTTCAAGCGGGGTTGTCCGCGATTTACCGGCTCGACTCAGCCCGCGCGGCGTTCGATGCCGCCGCCGCGCCGCTATTGGTCTTCGATACCACGGGTCGCGAGTTGCATCGGAGCGCCGCATTCGCTGCTCTCATCGAGCAGGACCCAGGCGGCGCGGTGCTTGTCGCCGCCGCGAGGCAGCTTTCGCTCCGCGCCAGCAGCAGGTTCGTGCGGGCACCCTTCTCGCACGAGCCGCCCGTGGTCGTGACCGACGCGGTGAAGACGCCGGCTGACGAATACGATCTCCGTGCGACGATGATGCCGGACGGTGCGTTCGGTTCGGGGCCGTCGGTGGCGATTCTCGTCAGACCGCGGAGTGCGGCGGCGCTGCCACCATCGGAAGCGCTCGAGAACACCTTCCGCCTAACGCGACGCGAGGCCGAGGTCGCGCTGCAGCTCGCGCGGGGTGCGACGCGAAAGGAGATTGCCACCGCGCTCGGCATCAGCGAGCACACCGTGCGCGCCCACACGGAGCGGGTCTTCGCGAAGCTCGGCGTATCGGCGCGAGCCGCGGTCCTCCCCGCCATTCAGCGGATTCCCCAGCAGCGATAGCCAGTCGGACAAATGTCCGATGTGCGCGGCGTCCCTCGCCGCGATCCTGTGCCGTACGGGTTGCCACTTTCAACACGTTCGACACAGGAGGGGCGCATGTCCGACGCTCGCATGGCACTCGAGAGGAACAGCAGATTTCTGGTCTCGCGGCTGCTGGCAATCGGAGTGGTAGTGACGGCGGTGTCGAGTTGCAGCGACGCCATCGCGCCGAGGGATGAACCGCGGGCGACCTTCGTGGCTACCGTTTCGGGAAGCACGGAGCGGCAGCTGGCGGGAACGGCGACCTTCGACCGCGACGTACCAGGATTCGGATTATCGCTGGTTCATGGGAGCGGGCTTTCCGGAGAGAATGCCGTCCGGCATGCGGTGATGTTCCGGCGCAGGATCACCGGCGCGCCCGAGCCGGGCGAATACACGGTGGCCTCCGAGTCCGAGGCAGAAACGAATTTCACCGCCGGAGTCGTGCTGGACGGTGATGGCGATGACCCACTCTTCTGCGGTGCGACCTCGGGTACGCTGCACATCTCGGCGGTCTCGACGAAGCTCCTGCGCGGGACCTTCGCGATGACCGCGTTATGCGCACGCATCGGTAGTGAGGACGCACTCATCCCGATCGAGGTCGCGGGCACTTTCCTCGCAACCGAGGGCAAGATCGAAGCGCCTGACGAGCCGACAGCCGTCGCGGGCGCGCGATATGTGCTCAGCACGGTGAATGGATCACCCGTGCCGTATTTGCTGCGCGACTTCACTGATGACGACGGTTTGCGAAGTATGAAATGGCTGCTGGCGGATACCATTCAGTTCCTGCCCGACGGGCAGCTGAGCTTCAGCAGGACGTATCGTTATCGAGAGGAATCGGCTGGCTCGCCGGCGGACGAGTGGGACTACAGCGGCTCACTCGGCGGCTACTTCCGGCAGGGCGCGTCGAAAGTCGCTGTCGCGTGGGGGTACATCACCGTGCCGACAGACGCGCAGTACAGCGACACGCTGCGGCTCCGGCCGTACGGGCTGGTGAGAAGCGATCACCTGCCGCCCGGCTGCCTCCTTTGTCCCATCGGCCCACTCGTGGAGTATGTCTACGGCCGGCGTTGACCGTGGCGTGGTTGGCATCATCGGCGTGCTGGTGCTGACCGCGTGCAGCTCGACGGGCGCAACCTGGCGCAGCGGCGCTATCAGCGCGGGGCTGATCAGGCGCCGATCTTCGACCCCGGCCTCGATGACAACATGCTCGCGCTGCTGCGGGAGATGACCGCGTCTCGACTCGCTCGGTGTGACCACTCGTGCGGTCGAGGGGCGGAGGGGTGAGTGCCGTCGCTTCGGCGGCAACTGGTGACGAGCCTCGTCGGACGGTGACGGGCGAACAGGAAGGGACTGGCACGTACATGTGCCGCCGGGGTAAGCTCGCTGTCGCGGTCTCACTGCCACGCCGTACTCACGGCCTCGTCCCCGGAGTCGATATGCGTCATCAACTTTCTTTCATGCTCGCGGGCGCCTGCATTTCTTTTGCCTCCGGTCACGTGCTCCACGCGCAGGGCTCAGATACGACAGCTTCGTTCCGCCCGGGAGAATGGGGCGTCGGTTTCGTCGTACGAAACAGCGTGACCGAGGCTGGTGTGCTTCGCTTCAGCACACCGACGCAGGCGTGGGTGCTCGACGGATCCGCGTCATTCGACCGGTCGTCGCAATCGAGCTCCACCGGGTTAGGTGATCAGACGGTGCGCGGCTGGAACCTGAGCGGCCAGTTCGGCCCCCGGTGGTATCATGCCATGAGCGGACACGTAACCCGCTTCCTCGGCCTCGGTGCGTTAGCCGGCTACTCGCGCGCTGACTATGCGGGGATATCGGGCCACTCCAGCATGTCCTCTCTCGGGGCGTACGGTGAGGCCGGGATGCAATACATGCTCACGCGCTACCTGGGGTTCGGCTGGCGCGGGACACTAACCGCCGCGCGCGCCGAGACGAACACCTCGCTCTTGAGCCCACAAGGGTTCCTCACCACATCGAACGCGACCGATTATCACGTGGGG
Organism: Gemmatimonadaceae bacterium; assembly: GCA_035273165.1. Taxonomy (GTDB): domain Bacteria; phylum Gemmatimonadota; class Gemmatimonadetes; order Gemmatimonadales; family Gemmatimonadaceae; genus AG2. The sequence goes on along the minus strand of DATEPP010000159.1, from coordinate 1,941 downwards.
GTGGACGCGGTGCAGCTCACGGGTACGATCTATTTCTGACTCGTCGGCCGAGATCTCAGCTACCCTGTGCGGCGACTTCTGACATTAATCCGTGACTCCGTGACGACCTTCCGCTCGGCGATCATCTCGCTCGCCACCATCACATCCATTGTCGCGACGCAGGCGGCAGCGGCGCAGACGTCGATGATTCTGCCTGGCCCGTCGGGCCGCGCGAAGACGCGGTTCGAGATCCGCGTGCCGCGCTCTGTTCGGAGCGAGCCGCTCACGGGACGGGTGTACGTCATCATCGGCACCGACAGCGCGCGCGAGCCGCGGCTTCTCGTGGGCCGAGTTGGCGCGCCGTTGTTTGGCCGTGATGTCGAACGACTGGCGCCGGATGCGCCAGCGGTCATCGACGGCACGACTCTAGGCACGCCGGTGTTCGACATGGCCGATATTCCCGCCGGCGATTACTGGGTGCAGCCGTTCGTGAACGTCTACTCGGAGTTCAAGCGCGCGGACGGGCACGTCGTGTGGATGCACGACGATCAGTGGGAGGGGCAGAACTGGTCACGGTCTCCGGGGAACATCTACGGGGCGCCGCAGCGAGTTCACTTCGATCCAAAGACAGCCGGCGTTGTTAGGCTCGTCGCCGACAAGGTCATTCCGCCCATCGCCATCGCCGCCGACAACGAGTTCGTGCAGCGGTTCAAGTTTCAGAGTCCGTCGCTCACGAAGTTCTGGGGACGGCCCATCTATCTTGGCGCCACGGTGCTGCTCCCGCGCGACTACCGGACGTCGACGATCAGCTATCCGGTGAACTACATCCAGGGGCACTTCAGCCTTGCGGCGCCGTATGGGTTCGATGCTCCGCCCGAGGGCGCGCGCGGCTCGTCAGGCAGATCGTTTCACGAGGCGTGGATGGCCGACGACTTTCCGCGCGTCATCGCGGTGACGTTCCAGCATCCGACGCCGTACTTCGATGACTCGTACGCGGTGAACAGCGTCAATGTCGGCCCGTACGGCGACGCAATCATGAACGAGCTCATTCCCGAAGTCGAGAAGCGGTATCGCGCGATCCGGGAGCCGTGGGCGCGCTGGCTCTCTGGCGGATCGACGGGCGGCTGGGAGGCGCTCGCGCTCCAGATCTTCCATCCGGACTTCTTCGGCGGCACGTGGGCGTACTGCCCAGATCCGGTGACGTTCACGGACGTCGAGGGCGTGAACATGTACAAGGATGCGAACGCCTTCTACAAGAACTACAGCCAGTGGCAGCTGACGCCGACGGTGAACTCGCGCGAAGTGAATGGGGAGATCCGTCAGACGGCACAGCAGCGCTACTGGATGGAGCTGGTGAACGGGACGCACGGCCGCTCGGGGACGGGCCAGCAGGACATCTGGCAAGCGGTGTGGGGACCGATCGGCGCGGATGGGTACTTCAAGCCCGCGGTCGATTCACGCACCGGTGTGATCGATCACTCCGTCACGGACTACTGGCGCGACAATTACGATCTGCTCAACTATCTCCAGCGCAACTGGAGCACGGTCGGCCCGAAGCTCGTCGACAAGCTGCATGTCTACGTCGGCAACATGGACAGCTTCTTCCTCGACCGCGCGACGCGCGAGCTCGAGGCGTGGATGAAGACGACGCAGAACCCGCACTACGAGGGCTACTTCGTCTACGGCGACCAGAAGCCGCACTGCTGGACGGGCCCGGTAACGTCGGCCGAACGGATGAAGGAGATGGCCGAGTTCGGCCTGCGCCACATGCCGGCCGGTACCACGACGCCCTGGTGGAAGTACTAGAGCAGTCGATCGGGGTGCAAGGCGTTCGAAGGTACAGATCTCGACCGAAGAGCAGTTGATCGGGTGTGTGCCGCCTAGCACACCCGATCGACTGCTCGTGAGCGGCGCACCGTAGTGTCCCGACAGCCGCGATCGACTGCCGTCGGGTCGTACTTA
>DATEPP010000158.1:0-20220 GCA_035273165.1 Gemmatimonadaceae bacterium | reverse complement strand
CACCCCCGAGGAGAAATCACCAATGCGCTACATGTTCATTGTGAGTGGTTCCGAGAGCTTCGCCGAGTCAGGACCGCCGCCGGCCGAGCTCCATGAAGCCGTAGGGACGCTCATCGAAGAGGCGATGCGACAGGGCAAGCTGGTTTCCTTCGGCGGCCTCAAGCCCACATCGGCCGGGGCGCGCGTGCGCATCGCGAATGGAAAGCTCGTCACGACGGATGGGCCATTTACCGAGTCGAAGGAAGTGATCGGCGGCTTCTCGATCTACAACTTCGCGACGAAGGAGGAAGCGCTCGACGAAGTTCAACGATTCATGGCCCTGCATCACGCGCATTGGCCGAAGTGGCAGGGCCAGGTCGAGTTGCGGGAGATGTATGAGGAGGCGGACGACGTGCGGGAGACGCAGATCGAAGGGAGTCGCGCGCTCGAGCAGGCCGGTTCATGAGCGTCAACCCTCATCTCCACCTGGCAACCCGACGTGTTCGTCGACGTGCACTTGCGCGGCACGTATGCGCAGTGCTGGTGCGGCGGCAGGTGGCGCGGATTTTCGGCTTTAGCGGCGAGCGGCTTCGAGAGCTCCTCGGCCCGCCGCACTCTCGAAATGACAGGATTGTCACTGCGCCAGCCGGCGGGGAGGGGCACGCGTACTGACCAACTGGTCAACAAACCGTCGCGAGGCCAAGCGGGACGGGAGTCTGGCGTTTAGATTGTTTTAACAGCTGACCGTGCCGGCCAGCCCGCCCGCCGTCAGAGGAGACGCCATGTACCGGGACCAGCCTGCTCCCCCGAGATCGTTCACGCTCGAGGAGCTCGAGGACCAGCACGATCTGCGCGCCGTCATCGCCGCGGCGCTCGCGGCAACACCCCTCGAGACCGAATCCCTCCGTCGTGGCGTCTGGACGTACGTGAGAGCAGAGCACCATCTCGGAACGTCGCCGGGCGCTGTCATTGTCGCGCTGACGGCGCTCGTCGAGGGATCGACGCCGCGCGCACCGCTGGTGCAGCAGGCCCTGATGCGGCAGGTCATTCTCTGGTGCGTCGAAGCGTACTTCGGACATCTGGGCGGCGAGGGCGTACACCTCGGCGACCAACGGACCGCAGACGAGCCCGCGGTACCGCGCGGCCGGCGCTCGTCCAACCGATGACGAGCCGCGACGAGGGGCCGCGGCCGGGGCTTCATGGGCCGCTCGCCACGCCTGAGGCGACGGCGAACGAGCCCGCACCCTTTCCGAAGACAACCACCGCGCTCCCAAACGAGACGGCCTTTGCCGACTGGCGCGATCGCCTGACGGCAAACCTGTCACGGCGGAGTGATGGTCGTTGGGAGCCGCTCACCTGGACGCACGCCGGCGAGCCGTGACGGATGCGTGGCGCCTAACGAGCGCGCCGCGCATCTGCCGGTAGCAGGATCAGCCGTCGCGTCGCGGAGCGCCGCGCGTCCGACGGGGCACGGAGGGCGTTCCCATCAGGTGATCGACGACGTCGAGAAAGCGCTGATCGCCGGAGCGAGTAATCACATAACCATCCGCGCCGACGCGACGCGCCCACGCGCGATCTCTCGCCTTACCGTGCCGCGTATACGCCAACAGCTTCGTACGGCGTAAGGTCGGCGACTTGCCGATCTCTCGTGCGAGACATCGCGACGCGCCAAACGGGAGATAGAGCTCGGTCACGATCAGACCGATCTCGGATCGGTTGGCGATCGTCATCGCCGCGGCCGTGTCGGCTGCTTCGACTACCGTGAACCCCATGCCCTCGAGACGACTACGAAAGAGAGCGGACTCACTCTCTGGCTGTACGAGCAAGATCGTGCTGGAATACATGAAACCTCCTCAGGGAAGGAACAGTCGGACCGCAGTGATCCGTCATGAGAGAAGACCATCGAACAGCCGTGCAGCGGCATCGACGTGCTGCCGCACGCTGAACGCGCCGGGGTCGATCACCGCCTGGAGCGCGCAGCCATGGATCACGCTCACCGCGGTCGCGGCAAGGCCGTCCGCCGCCGAACGTGCACGACGCTGCCGGGGGATCGTGTCGCCGATGACACGGAACGAGGCCCGATAGCGATCCAGCGCCGCGCTCACCCGTCGCCGAATGACCGCGTTTCTGACACCCAGCGCCCAATACTCCAGAAAGAGGCGAAATGGGCGCGGATCGCCGGAGAGCCGCTCCATTTCGGCGCGCAGGAGCGCGGGGAAGCGCTCCGCGGGCGCCGTGAGGTGCTCGACTGCTGGGGCCACGTGCAGCACCGTTGTCGCTTCGAGCACGCGGTCGAGGAGCGACAGGACCAGCGCATCGCGGCGGTTGAAGTGAAAGAGCACGGTGCCGTGGCTCACGCCGGCACGCTCGGCAACGGCACGCACGGTGAGAGCCTCGACTCCACTTTTCGCGGCGACGTCGTAGGCGGCACGGAGTATGTCGTGGCGACGATGTTCTTCCGGCGCCTTCTGTCCCGGCATGCGATTCTCGACGGACGGTCGCGGACGCTGCGTATTGACCAGGTGGTCAGTATGAAACTAGCTGGTATTGACCAAATGGCCAATACGCGGACGGTGGACGGAGAAGTTCCTCGACCACCTGTCGGGCTGCGCTCTTGTTCGCTAGACTCAGCAGAACCGCAATAGCCGCGGCGCTCGCGTCGCCGAACTCCTACCCACTCGGAGGACGCTATGCACGGTCTGCTGCTCTACCCGGAATTTCCCGCGAGCTCCTTCTGGAGCTACCGGCACATCATGCCGATGGTTGGCGCCAAGGCGGCGTTTCCGCCGCTCGGACTCCTCACGTTCGCGTCGCTGATGCCGCCGGAGTGGTCATTCGAGCTCCTCGACCTCAATGTCGAGCAGCCGAGCGATGAGCAGCTGCGCGCGCGTATCTCGTCGAGTGACGCCGTGTTCGTCAGCGCGATGTCGGTGCAGAAGCGGTCGCTGGTGTCGCTCCTCGATGGGCCCGCGCGAGGCCTAACGACGCCGTGGGTGCTTGGCGGTCCGTATCCCTCGAGCTTTCGCGATCACATCCTCGAGCCGCGAACGGCGTCCGACGAGATTCTCCATCGCGGGCTCGACGTGCTCGTCTGGGGCGAAGGCGGACAGTGGGTGGAGGCGATCGATCGACTGCTCCGCGAGGAACGGCCTCGTCACTCCGACGACCGACCGGAACTGCTCATTCCCGCGGCAATCGCGGCGCAGGAGCCCGGCTCGCGCAAGGCGCTCAACGATCGCACGATCTTCAAGCCGCTCGGTGACGTTCCGCCACCACGGTGGGATCTCATCGACATCAACGACTATCGCGCGATGATGCTGCAGACGACGGTGGGATGTCGCTTCCGATGCGACTTCTGCGACATCATCCAGTTCAATGGCGGGTTCACGCGACCGAAAACCGTCGCGTCCGTTCGCGGCGAGCTCGAGGCGCTCCTGGCGCTGGGGTATCGTGGTGGAATCTTCACCGTCGACGACAACTTCGTCGGCAATCCGGAGGCGATCGAATCGATTCTCCGCGTCATGATCGACTTCCAGCGAACGCACGACTACCCGTTCTCCTTCTACACGCAGGCAAGTCTCGATCTCGGCTCGGCCAAGCTCGCGCACCTGCTTCCGCTCATGAAGGCGGCGGGATTCTCCGAGGTCTTTCTCGGCATCGAGAACCCAGATCCCGTGGCGCTCAGCCGCATGAACAAGAAGCAGAACATGAAGGTCGACATCGGCGCCACCGTCGCGACCATCCAGCGCGCGGGCATCGAGGTCATGGCCGGCTTCATCTTCGGTTGTGATGAGGACACGCGCGATACCGGGACCGCGATCGCGTCGTTTGCGAGCGAGGTCGCGATTCCCACCGCAATGGCCGGGATGCTCACGCCGATTCCGCACACCCCACTGGCGGAGCGTCTGCGCGCCGAGGGCCGCCTCCGCGAAGCCGAATACTCCGGAAACAACACCGACGACGAAGTCCAATTCGTACCGCGTCTCATGAACGTCGAGGAGATGCAGCGCGGATATTATGAGATGCTAAAGCAGCTCTTTTCACCGGGGGCGATGTTCACGCGGTCGCGAGCGCTGCTCGACCGGCTGCAGCCGCACATCTTCCAGAGTGGGACGACGCGCTGGAGAGACGTTCGCGCGGGGGCTCGCTCCCTGTGGTACCAGGGCGTGGTCCGGGCGCCACGTCGCGCGTACTTCAAGCTGTTGTGGAATGGATGGCGGCACGACCGCGCGCGCGCCGCGGAGGCAAAGCGAGCGAGGGCGATGGTCGAGTCCCAGCTGCGGCAACTGCTCGCTGGCCCGCCCAGCCCGTCGGCGGAACTCGAGCGCGCCTCGCTCCTGCTCGATCCCGCACGTGAAGCGCTCTTGCGCGGCGCGCCCGATCGTGCGCCGGAGGAGATCGTCTCGTGGGTGGCCAGCGTGAAAGAACGGATCGATGCCGGCGCACCGAGCCCGGATGATCTCCGGACGCTCTATGGCGCCGCGCGCGAGTTCTTCGTGCGGCAGCGGCGGCTCCATCGTTTCCCGGGTGCTTACCTCGTAAAGGCGTTCAACCTGGCGATCAAGGGTCTTCATTATGAGATCGTCATGGCTGGGATCGTCCCGCGAGAGCCGTGATTCGATCTCTTCGCGACTGGCCGCCAGGCGAATCGGCGGTAGATTGAGTGTGCGATACACGCGCGACGCGCGTGGACAAGTCCGAGACATTCTGGGCCTGCCAACTCGAGCGGGCCCTTTTTCTTTTCCTGCGCCGCGCGAGCGTTGCGCATTCTCTGATCGGGAGCTCGCGAACGATGAAGGAAGGAACCATTGAGGTCGAGGGCACCGTCTCGGACGTGCTCCCTAGCGCCATGTTTCGAGTCCACCTCGAGAACGGCTATCAGGTGCTGGCAACGACCGCGGGAAAGATGAGACGGTTTCGTATTCGCATCCTCGCCGGCGACCGCGTGACGGTGGAGGTGTCGCCCTACGATCTCACCCGCGGGCGGATCACCTTTCGGCACAAGTAGCGAGGGCGGCCGTACGGCGGGTCAGGCAGTACCGGGCAGGCGGGCGCGGCTCGGTCCCAACCCTTTGCCGATTCCGGGGATCTAACCAGTGCTTCCGGGCGAGCCGTCCTAGGGATGGCTGTAACCCGGGCACGGTTCGTTGCGTACGGAAAACATCCCGTCACTGTACCCTGGAGACCCGGAATGTCCTTTCTGAAGCGGCTCTTCTCGTCGAATCGCCCCGCGCCAATGCAACGCGTTCGTATCTGCGTGGAATGCGGCATGCCCGTGGCCGAGCACAAGGACTGGTGCTCCATCCTCCGCGGCGAGATGGAAATGGAGCGACGCAAGTCTGAGCGGCAGTAGGACGTCGCCGGCGCGCGATGCCCGTCGCCTAACGGGCAAGACGCCATCCGCTCACTCGTCCAGAGCGAAGGCTCGCCGGACGGAAAGGAGTACGCGTCGCGTCACCTCGTCGGCGCGGGCCGTGCCCTCTCGCAAGACGTCGCGCACATAGGCCCGGTCATCCGCGAGGGCGGCGCGACGAGCGCGCATCGGGGCGACCAGCTGCTCGAGGACGTCCACCAGCCGTCGTTTGACCGCGGCGTCACCGAGACCGCCTCGTCGATACCGCGCCTCGAGCTCCTCGACCGCGGCTGAATCCGGATCGAACGCCTCGAGATAGGCGAACACGACATTCCCCTCCACGCGTCCAGGATCGCTCGCCCGCACGTGGCCCGGGTCCGTGTACATCGCGTGCACGAGGCGCCGGATATCCTCCGCGCTCGCGCTGAGTGGAATGGCATTGCCTAACGACTTGCTCGCCTTCCGGCCGTCGACGCCCGGAAGCCGCGGCGTCGACGAGAGCAGCGCGCGACACTCCGCCAGCACGGGGGCGCCGTCAGGCACGCCCGCAAGCCTGTTCACACGGCGCACGATCTCGTTCGTCTGTTCGATCATCGGCAGCTGATCCTCACCAACAGGCACGAGCGTGGCGAGGAATCCAGTGATGTCCGCGGCCTGGCTCACCGGGTAGCAGAGAAACCCCGCTGGAATGTCGCGCGCGAATCCCCGCAGCTCGATCTCCGCTCTCACGGTGGGGTTTCGCTCGAGACGCGCGACCGTCACCAGGTTCAGGTAGAGCATCGTAAGCTCGGCCAGCGCCGGAAGTCGCGACTGGACGGCAATCGTCGTCACCGCCGGATCGATGCCCACGGCGAGATAGTCGAGCGCGACCTCCTCGACGTGCGCAGCGACGTGGGCAGCGTGGCCGCTCGCGTCGGTGAGCGCCTGGAGGTCGGCGATGAGGAGCGTCTGCGTGCATCGGCCCTGCAACCCGACCCGATTCGCGAGCGAGCCGGCATAGTGGCCGAGGTGGAGCACGCCCGTCGGACGATCCCCGGTGAGGACAACGTCATCGGGACGAACCATGTCGCGCGGCGCTGCCTGCAGTGCACGCCCACGCGGCGAGCTCGCTGTATCTCCTGATGGAAAGAACATGAAGGCTTCCTCGTGTGCAGGTGTGAAGTGAGATCGACACCGAGCGGGCACATCGCGGAAACGCAATGGGGTCGCTCGGTAGCGAGCGACCCCGGATCCAGGCGCCGGTTGTGATGGGCGCGCGCTAGTGGGCCGCTCGAAACGAGGGCCACCACCAAGCCATGCGCACGCGTACCGGGAGAGAGGTCATATCGCAGAGTTTAATGCGAAGACAACACGGAGGAAAGCTAGCGAGCAGCGCCCGGTGGCACGTTGAAGTTCAGGCGGAACACGTTCGCCGGATCATACGCCGCCTTGATTCTGGTCAAACGGTCCCAGGTCGCGCCGGGATACGAGGCCCGGATGCGCCCGGTATCGTCAGCGGTGAGGAATCCCACATAGCCGGCGGCGTCATCGTGCTGAAGCGTCCGCGAGAACGCCGCGACCCAGGCACGATGCACATCTCGTGTGGAATGATCCTGATAGAACGCGGCGATGTTCACCAGGAACGGCCTCGAGCGATGCGCGAAGGCGGTCGCGTCGGCGGGGACGCGCGCCATCGCGCCGCCAAGCCCACGTATCTGCACGGCCCGCATGGGCGCGTCCGATGCCGACAGAGAATCGAGCATCGTCTTCGCCGCATCGGCGTCGATCGAGTCCATGAACATCGTGCGCGACACGGCAGTCGGTCGAGCTCTCGAGTCCTCCTGCGGAAACATCGCCAGATAGGGTCCAGCCTTCACCGTGTCGGCGAGTGGCGTCGCGAGTGATCGGAAGGGAGCGAGCGCTCGTGTGGCCGCCGCATCGCCGCCCGCGAACGCCATGGACGCCAGGATCACGAGACGTCCGTGCGCATCTGGCGGAAGAAATGGCAGCGGCGGCGCGGGCATCACGTTGCCGATCGTCGAAAGCTCGTCAGGCGCAGCCAACGAGGCCGCGGCGAAGCCGGCAATGGTCTCGGGCGTCGCCGGGAGAATGAGGAGACCACCCGTGAATTGCTGAAGCGGGTTGAGAGAGAACTTGATCCGGGTAACGACGCCGAAGTTGCCGCCACCGCCGCGAATAGCCCAGAAGAGATTGGGCTCGTGATCCGCATCCACGTGTCGATGCCTGCCGTCCGCTGTCACCAACTCCGCAGCGAGGACGGAATCGATTGTCATGCCATACTTCCTCACGAGGAATCCGATTCCGCCGCCGAGGGTGATGCCACCGACACCGACGCCTCCCGCATCGCCGAAGCCGATGACGAGATGATGCTTCGACAAGGCCTCGGTAACCTGACGCGTTGTCGCGCCCGTCTCGACCCACGCCGTCCGAGCGACTGGATCGATGTCGACTCTCCTCATGTCGCGCAGATCGATCACGAGTCCGCCCTCTGTCGAGCTGTGACCGGCCATGCTGTGGCCACCGCTGCGAACGGCGAGCTCGAGCCCTTCCGCCCGCGCAGCCGCGATGGTTCGGCGAACGTCGTCGACGTTGGCGACGCGTACGAGCGCGGCCGGATGCTTGTCGATGTCGCCGTAGAACACGGCACGCGAGTCATCGTACGTCAGATCGTCCGGTGTCACGACGCGCCCGGAGGCGCCGTCGAGGGTTTCCAGCGAGCGGGGCACTGTATCGAGCAAGGACGACATCCGAAAATCCTCTGATGAGTATGTACTAATTACCTGACAAGGAGGTGTTGTGATCAGGCGGAAATGCTGGTGCTCATCTCCAGCGCACGGAGGGTCTCCGGGTCGGCCACGCCGTGAATGCCCGCGATCCGGGCGCCCGAGAAGGTGATTTGGAGCGCGACGAGCATTCGCCCATCTCGTGGTACGAGAATGCCCACTTCACCCTCGATGAGACCGGGAACCGCCGCCGAAGCCCTCCCCTTGAAGAACTCAGCCACGGCCGCCGCGCCACGCAGCTCAGCCGGACCGCCCATGCGCACCGCCTCGGCATCGGCCCGCAAGACGACGGCGGGATCGAGCACGGCGACAAGCGCTTCGAAGTCGCCGGCGCGCGCGGCGGTGAGAAATGCCTCGACCACCTCCCGCTTCCGACTTCGGTCGACGTCCGACACCGACGCGCCCTGGACGCGTCGTCGCGCGCGGCTGGCCAGCTGCCGTGTAGCCGCGGATGACCGGCCGACGATCGGCGCGATCTCGTCGAAGGGAAGATCGAACATGTCGTGCAGCACGAAGGCGACCCGTTCGGCCGGCTGAAGCGTCTCGAGCACGACGAGGAGGGCCAGCTCCACGGAGTCGGCGAGCTCGATATCCTCCTCGATGCTTCGCTCGTTAGGCCGCCCCGCGCTGGGTTCCGGCTGCAGCGCGTCGATTGCCTCCTCGCGGCGCGAGTGGCGTGTGCGGAGCATGTCCAGACAGACACGCGCGACGATGGTCGTCATCCAGGCGCGCAGATTGTCCACGTCATCATCGCCCGCACTGCTTACACGCACCCAGGCTTCCTGCACCGCGTCCTCCGCCTCGACGGCGGAGCCGAGCATCCGGTACGCAACCTTGTGAAGGTGGGCTCGCTGTTGCTCGAAGTGCCGGGCCAAAAGCTCGCGTTCATTCATCGGTCACAGTCTCTCGTTGAATTCCGTCAAATATTTGACGGATTCAACTCAGCGAATGTGACTGCGGCTGTCACAGGGACTACGGCCGTCCCTGACTGTGAGAGAAGGCCGTTATCTCTGAGACGAGGGCGGCACGAGCCCCTTGATCCTCAGGTAGGTAACGATGTTGCCGTAGTGCTCCCAGTCGTGCGCCGCGTTGTCGATGAGACCCTTGATCTTCGGCTGCTGCCCGCCCCAGATCGTCGTAACACTGGCGGCCTCGCTGTCGGTGAGGCTGTACGCCTTCTCGCAGTAGGTGCCGGCATCGCGGATCGCTTTGACGACCTGTGCCTTCGCGGTGAGCGTCTTCTCGAATTGCGTCTGCTTCACCGGCTCGCCGAGGATCTGCGCGCACCAGCCCATCTCGTCGTCGGCCACGTGCGCGACGATCTGGGCAAAGCTGCGCACGGTGGCCACTGGCTTGAACGCGAAATCGGCTTCGCTCATCTGCTCCGCCGAGCGAACGATGTACGTGTGAGCGGTCATCCAGCTCGCTCGTGCTGCCGCGACGGCGGGGCGTGAGGGATCTGCGGCCTGCTGCGTCTGAGCCGCGAGTGGCGCTGCGCACGCGAGAAGGAGAAGGGAACGGTACATGGGGGCTCCTGAGCTGGACGATCGCGAAGGTAGCACGAGGGCCCGATGTTGTCACGGGGCTCGCGCGGTCTTGCCGAACGACAGATTCACGACGACGGGGAGATGATCGGACGCAGCAGGGACGACTGGGACAAATGCCGTGTCGACCATGCCGTTAGGCGACATGAGCACATAGTCGATTCGGTCCGCGGGATTGTCAGCGGGGTAGGTGAAACCCGATCCCGCCGCCGCCGGCCACGCATCGCGGAGCCGAGAGAAGAGCGGCTGGAGCTCGGGCGCATCGGGCGCTGCGTTCATGTCGCCCAGCAGAAGCGTCGGCGTGTCGACCGCGCCGATCTGCGCGAGCATCTCCGCGACCTGCGTTCGGCGGACGGATGGATCCTTGCGATAGTCGAGGTGCGTGACGAAGACACGGACGCGCATGCCGTGGACGTCGATCGTTGCCGCGAGCAAGCCTGGCATGCGTGATGGAACCGGATTCTCTGCCTGTGTGGAGAGCCGGGTGATCGTGTCGTTCGCCCAGGCCACGATCGGATAGCGACTCAGGAGCGCGACACCGAACTCGCGCTTCGGAACACTCTCGCTGGCGCCGGGCAGCTCGTAGATGGGCGCGAAGCGGACGGCCATGCCTAACGACTCGCCGAGCCGGCTGGCCTGGTTGGCGAAGCCACTCCGCTCCGCCCAGTGGACATCCACCTCCTCGAGGCCGACGATGTCCGGCGACAGGGCGCGGATCGTCGCCGCGGTGCGCTCGATGTCACCGTGGCCGGCGTGGACGTTGTACGTCATGACGCGAAGCGTCGTCCGCGCCGCGCCGCCCGCACTGGATGACGAGACGGTGCGCGGCCCAGTCGCGCAGGCGATGAGCGTGATGCACGTGACGAGAAGGCGACGTTGCATGGCCGATGTGGATTTGGGGGGCGAGACGGCGCTCAGCATAACGCCGGACTACCCACGACGCCACCGGCCTCGCTCGGCGCACGGGATTGACGGGCGACGCGGGCGGCTCCATATATTGCAGTGCCACATATCGGGCGTCATATGCTGACCGATGAGCTGAAGAAGGGAACGACCGCATTCCTGATTCTTGCCGTGCTCGAGGCGGAGCGGCGCCACGGCTACGAGCTGAGCAAACTGCTCGAGCAACGGAGCAAGGGCGTGGTTCGTGTGCACGCTGCGTCGCTGTATCCACTGCTCTATCGGCTCGAGCAGGAAGGGCTGATCGAGGGCCAGTGGGTGGAGAAGGCCGGTCAGCGGCGGCGTCGCTATTATCGCATAACGAGTGCGGGGAAACGAGTGCTCCGCGCTCAACGCCGAGAATGGCTGGACTTCGCGCGCGCCGTCGCGCAGCTCGCGGGAGTTGAATATGCCTGATTGGCGCGAGGAGATCGCCCGCCGGCTGCGCGGTGCGCGGCTGGCACCGGCCGACGAGGCAGCCATCACCGAGGAGCTCCAGCAGCATGTCGACGACCGCTACGCGGAGCTTCGCGCCGCCGGCCAGAGTGACGCCGCCGCGCGGCGTACTGCTCTGGACGAGCTGGGCGACGACGAGCTCCGCGCGCAGCTCTCCGTCGTTAGGGTCACGACGCGACCGCGCGCCGTCGCCTGGGGTGAGGGCCTCGGTGGGTTGTGGGGTGATCTGCGGATCGGGGCGCGTCTGCTCAAACGGACGCCCGGGTTCACGACGATCGCCGCGCTCACGCTCGCCCTGGGGATCGGTGCCAACACGACCATCTTCACCGTCGTGAACGCGCTGCTGCTTCGTCCAATGCCAGGGATATCGCGTCCTGACGAGCTGGTGCTCATCGGGCGTACACAGGGCGGCCAAGGCTTCGACACCTTTTCGTATCCCGATTTTCTGGACTACCGTGAGCAAGCGACGCGCCTCAGCGTCGCCGCCTACTTCAGTGTGCCCGCTCACCTCAGCACCGGCGGAGCGAGCGAGCGGGTTCGCGCCGGTGTCGTGTCCGGCAACTACTTCCGTGTGCTCGGCGTCCACGCGACGGCGGGGCGCATGTTCCTCGCCGAGGATGACGGAGCGCCTAACGCGAATCCCGTCGTCGTGCTGAGCTACGGACTCTGGCAACGCCGCTTCGGCTCCGACACGTCCGTCGTCGGTAGCCGCGTCACGATCGACGCGCACGCCTACACCGTCATCGGTGTCGCCGCCGAGGGATTCACGGGGCTCGAGCGATACTCGAGCGATGACGTCTTCATTCCCCTCGCGATGATCGGTACGCTTCGCCCTGGGTTCGATCGGGCGCTCGGCGCGCGCGACGCGGTCTGGCTGCAGCTCTTCGGCCGCCTTGCGACGGGAAGGGCAGCGGTCGGCGTCGAATCCGAGCTGCAGGGAATAGCCAGCCGACTTGCGAAAGCGTACCCGGAGTCGAACGCAGAGCGAGGCGTGGCGGTGGTGGGCGGCATCGGCTTCGATCCCAGTTCGCGACGCGCGGTGGAGAGCTTCGCGGGCATTCTGCTCGGCGTCGTCGCGCTCGTCTTGCTGATCGCGTGCGCGAACGTGGCGAATCTGTTGCTCGCCCGCGGAGCCGCGCGCCGGCATGAGTTTGCCGTTCGGGCTTCGCTGGGAGCCAGCCGTGCGAGACTGGTCAGGCAGTTGATCGCCGAGGGCCTGCTTCTGTCGCTCGTCGGTGGCGTGCTGGGGTTTGGGCTCGGTGTGGTCACCGCGCGCCTTATCGTGAGACTTCCTTTCTTTACGAGCTCACTGACGTCAATCGATTTCGCGCCAGACGGACGGGTGCTCTTCTTTACCGCAGTCGTGGCGATCCTGAGCGCGTTGATCTTCGGTGTGCCGTCCGCCTTTCGCGCGTCGCGCGTCGAGCTGCTGTCGTCGTTGAAGACGGGAACGCCCGGCGGCGGCTTGCGCCGATCGCTCTTCCGCAACGCGCTGCTTGTCGGGCAGCTCGGACTCTCGATCGTGCTGCTCGTCGCGGCTGGTTTGTTCCTGCGAACGCTTGGCGCATTGTACGCGACCCCACCCGGCTTCGACACGAACCACGTGTTGATCGCGACCGTCGACGTCGCGCTGCAGGGTTATGATGAGCCGCGCGGACGACGCTTCTACGATGAGTTGGAGCGGCGCGCTGCCGCGCTTCCTGGTGTTACGGGCGCTGGGCTCGGCTATATGATCCCGTTAGGCGGTGGCGGCTGGGACACGCGCATCTATCCCGCGGAGATCACGCCGGCGAAGGATGATCCTGGACTCAAGACCGACGTCAACTCGGTAAGCGCAAGCTACTTCAGCGCCATCCACATGCCGGTGGTGCAGGGGCGCGGTTTTGCGAATACTGATCGGGCCGGTGCGCCATCCGTTGCTATCGTCAACGAGGTGATCGCGCGACAGCTCTGGCCGAATCAGGATCCGATCGGGCGGCGCTTCCGGCTGGGCCGCGAGGGTGAAGTGTTGACCGTGATCGGCGTCGTGCAAACGGCGAAGTATCGAACTCTCCTCGAATCATCGCGTCCCTTCTTCTATCGGCCTTTCGCACAGGTCTATCAGACGCCGATGACGCTGCACGTCGCCACCGCCGGCGACCCGCGAGCGCTCATTCCCGCCGTGCGGCAGCTCGTGCAATCGCTGGACAGGGAATTGCCGGTCTACCGCATCCAGACGCTTGGCGATCGACTGGCCGGATCCGTGAGCATGCAGCGCACGGCGGCGATCCTCGTCGCCTCTTACGGGGCCCTCGCGCTCCTGCTCGCGGCGATCGGTCTGTATGGCTCGATGACATACGTCGTCGCGCGCCGCACTCGGGAGATTGGCATTCGTATGGCGCTCGGGGCGCGCGCCGCGCTCGTGATGGGGCAGGTGCTGAGGGAAGCGTTGATGCTCGCGTTGCTGGGAGCGGCGCTCGGCATCGTCGTGGCGATTCCGAGCGCGCGCTTGCTGCGGAGCCAGCTCTTTGGTGTCGAGCCTGGCGATCCGATCACCTTCGCGACGGTCACGATAACGCTCGTCGCCGTTGCCGTGGTCGCCGCGTTCTCGCCCGCATGGCGCGCGACGCGGGTCGATCCCGTCGTGGCGCTGCGCTCCGATTAGGGCACGCCGCGAGAGGTGACAGTATGTCACAAGCGGCTCAAGGCAGGGGCCGGTGCTCCTTCAGACTCCAGAGCAGCTTGGAGCCATTGGCCCGCCGGAGCGCGGCGACGTCCGTGCGATAGGCGAAGCCAGCAAAGCCGCCGAGCTCCTCGCGCGTCAGCGCACGCGTCGCGGCGCTGTCGATTCGCGGCGCGTCCTCGAGGCGGTAGACGATCACCGGCGCGTAGGTGACGGCCGAGACGTATTCACTCGACGGCGGTGCGAGCCCCTGGCTCAACTTCCGGCCGGCGAGCGAGGCGATCTTGTTCGGCTGGGGCACTGGCGAGCGATCGATGAAGAGCTCGCGGTCGTAGAAGTAGTTCTCCAGGCCCTTCGGGCTCGCGCGGTAGATCGTTAGGCTCTGCTGACAGCAACCGGTCTTGCCGCCGAAGAGAAAGAGGAGTCGGCCGGCGCGATAGAAATCGGCGGCGTACACGAGATGGGATTTGACGAGATTGCCGAATCCGTTGAACTCCTCCGGCGCGGGATCGTAGCGGCTCGAGTCCTGTAGCAGCCGCGTCCCCGCTCGCGAGAGGCGCAGCTCGATCTTGCTCGCCGCGCCGTGTGCGGAGCTGTCGCCGCGGAAGACGAGGATCGAGTCGGGAACGGAATCACCGTCGAGATCGAGGGCAAGGCGCTCGAGGACTGGTGAGGCCCTGGTAGTGTCTTTGGCGGCAGAATTTGCGGGCGAGCAGGCCGCAATCGCCGCGCTCAGGAGCAAAACGAGGGACGAAATGCTTCGGTGATCAGCCATGGGATTCAATGTTCGTTGAAGGCAGCGCGTTCGGTTGCCGCTCGAAGGATCGCAGCATTCTACCGTGGGAATCAACCCGGCAGTGCGTCGTTAGGAACTTCGATGCGGTCGCACCGATTCACTGAGCGGCCGCGTCCCGACTCCTCGATCAGGAGACACACCATGTCTGCTGGACGGCAATTCTCCCCGCGTCTGCTGGGTACGTTCGTATTCGTGCTGTTCAGCGCTTGCCAGGACGCCACCCTGCCTCAAGCAGTTCCGACGGCGCCGCCGACCTCCACCGCCTTCGAACGGTCAAAGGACCGTACGCCACCGACGAACCCGACGAATCTTCGCTCCACGGAAGTGACGGCGTTCAGCGTCTCGTTGACGTGGAATGCCTCCAGTGACAATGTCGGCGTCGCGTCGTATCTGATCCGCAATAATTTCGGTGGTGAGGTTGCCGTAGCTGGATCGCAAGCGAGTGCCAATTGGACCGGGCTCCAGCCACTCGAGACCTATACCTTCTGGGTCTACGCGCTGGACGCCGCCGGCAATACGTCGGTGAGCAGCAACTTTCTCTCTGTCAAGCTCCCGCCGCCCCCCGCGCCCAATGATCCCAACGATGCAACGCCACCCACGCAGCCGGGGAACGTGTTAGCGGATTCGTACAATGATGGAAGCCGAGAGTTGCAGGTGACGTGGAGTGCATCGGCGGACAACGTGACGCCGCAACTGGCCATTCTGTATCAGGTGTTCGTCAACGGCGTACTGGAGAACTCTTCCGTCGGTGTCACTCGGACCAGCGTCTACGGCGTGGCCGGCGACAATCTCATCACCGTTGTCGCCGTCGACGCGAACGGCAACAAGTCGGCGCCAGGTACAGTGGCGGTCAACGTTCCGTTCTGAGCGGCGGGCCGGTTCATACCTTGACATTCTACAACAAGACCTCAATCTTGTTGTAGACAGACAAGGTATCATGCCAAATCGCACGGATCTCCTCCAGGGCACGCTCGATCTCCTCATCCTCAGAGTCCTACGCCTCGGCGAGCTGCACGGGTGGGGAATCTCCAAGCGCGTGCGTACACTCTCGAACGACGTGCTCCAGATCCAACAGGGCTCCCTTTACCCGGCCTTGTATCGGCTGGAGGACCGTGGCCTCATCGCGGCCACGTGGGGCATCTCGGACGAAGGTCGCAAGGCGAAGTTCTATCATCTGACGGAGAAAGGCCGCGCCGCGCTCGCCGAGGAGCGCGCGAATTGGCGGGCATTTACCGGCGCCGTGGAAGCGGTGCTGCGCGGGACCTGACGGCAACGATGTGGTCCTGGCTGCGCCGTCTCAGACCTCGCGGCGACGATGAGATGAGCGAGGAGATGCGCTTCCACATCGACATGGAAGCCGCCGAGCTCGAACGCATGGGCCTAACGCCGGCGGAGGCGCGCCGTCGCGCGCTCGCCCGCTTCGGCGGCGTGCGCCGATACACCGAGGAGGGACGCGAGATGCGGATGCTGTGGCTCGACGACCTGCGACGCGACGTACACTATGCCGCTCGATCACTGCGCCGAACGCCGGGATACGCCGTCGTTGTCGTACTCACCCTCGCGCTCGGGATCGCGGCGAACACGGCGATCTTCAGTGTCGCGAACAGCGTCGTCTTCCGTCAGCTGCCGTATCGCGATCCGTCGCGGCTGATGGTGCTCTGGGACGGTCTCGACTGGATCGGCGTGCCCGAGGCATGGCTCACCGGTCCTGAGGTCGTTAGGCTGCGCGAACGCGTGCGCTCGTTCGAGGGAGTGGCGGCCATACGCATCGGCAACGTCACGCTCGCCGGCGACGCGGCTGCCGAGCCGGAGCAGCTCGGCGAGAACGCGGTGTCCGCGAATTTCTTCCAGCTGCTTGGCCAGGGCCCGGACATCGGCCGCTCGTTCGCGAGCGGTGACGATAAGCCCGGCGCGCCGCGCACGGCGATCATCAGCCGGCGGCTGTTCACGCAACGCTTCGGCGGTGATCGGAGCATCGTCGGCAAGGTGGTCATGGTCGACGGTACACCGACGACGATCATCGGAGTGCTGCCGGCGGGTTTCCATTATTCAGCGCAGGGAAGCGTCTCGAACGCATCACCCGATGCCGAGATGTATCTGCCGCTCGTGGACACCCTCGACCGGATGCCCAAGGGACCCCACTCGATCGGTGTGCTGGCACGGGTGCGATCCGACGTGAGCGTCGCTGCCGCGCGCGCCGAGTTGCGCGTCCTCTCGCGCGACCTCGATGCGGAACAATACGACCGTCGTGGCTTTCACTTCGTGGACAACGTGCTTCAGGAGCGCGTGACGCGACAGGTGCGTCCGGCGCTATACGCACTCCTCGGCGCTGTCGGGTTGCTCATTCTCATCATGAGCATGAACCTCGCCGTCCTCTCGCTCGTGCGCGCGGGGCGCCGCGATCACGAGGTCACCGTGCGACGAGCGATTGGAGCCGGTCAGTCGCGTGTCATCCGTCAACTCCTCACCGAGAACATGCTGCTCGCGGCCGTCGGCTCGCTGCTTGGACTGCTGCTCGGCGTGTGGACGCTTCGAGGGCTGCTCGCCATCGCTCCGGCGACGCTGCCGCGACGCGACGAGATCTCGATCGATGCGCGCGTGGTTGCGGTCACCGTTGGGGTTGCGTGTCTCGTTGGTCTCATCATGGGTATTCTGCCCGCCGTTCACGCCATGCGACGCGACATCGCGACGGTATTGCGCGAACGCAGTGGGACACGTGGCGCCAGCCGATCGCGTCGAGTGTTGGTGCTGGCGCAGCTCGCGCTTTCCGTCGTCCTCCTGTCGGGGACAGCATTACTGCTCGAGAGTTTCGTCAGTCTCACGCGAGTCGATACCGGTTTCGATCCGCGCGGCGTTCTGACGGTCGACCTCATGGCGAGTCGTGCGGAGTTCGCATCGGGGCTGCCGGTAGTCTCCGCGATCGAAGCGCAGGTCAGCGCGCTCCGTTCAGTCCCGGGCGTAATCGCCGCCGGCGCAACTGGCGCCACGCCATTGTCGGCGGGTGCAGACCAGAGCGGTGCGTTCTTTCCGACGAGCCCCACGAACACGGGCGCGCGCGACCACGATTACATGTTGATCGATGCCGCGCCGGTGACGCCGGGCTACTTCGCGGCGATGGGCATTCCGGTGGTGCAGGGGACCGACTTCACCACGGCTGTGCGTGACAGCGCTGGCGCTCGCGTCGCCGTGATCGATGATCAGCTGGCAGGGCGCGCCTTCCCGAAGGGTAATGCGGTTGGTCAGCCATTATGGTTCGACGGCGACACGATCCGCATCGTCGGCGTCGTGAGGCACGTACGCATGTACGACCTGCAGGATCCAGGGCGCGGGCAGGCGTGGGTGCCGCACCGGTATCGGCCGTATCGCGGCATGACCGTGGTGCTTCGAACACACGGAGACCCACTCGCGCTCGCCGCCGCGGTGCGTCAGCGCATTCATGGCGTCGATTCCCGCCAGGCAATCGCCAACATCGCGACCATGAACGACGCGGTCAGCGCATCGCTCGCCCAGCGCCGTCTCGTCCTCTTGCTCGTCGGCGCATTCGCGGCGGGGGCGCTGCTGCTCGCGGCGCTTGGCGTCTACGGTGTGACGGCGGCGTCGGTGGCGCGGCGCACGCGCGAGTTTGGCATTCGTCTCGCCCTCGGCGCCGATCGCAAGACAATGATTGCGGTGGTTGTGCGTGAGCCTGTCTTGCTCGTGCTGCTCGGCCTCGTGCTCGGTATCGGTGTGACGGTCCTCTCCGGACGACTGCTGGATCGTCTCCTCTACGGAGTGAAGGCGGCGGATCCTATGACATTGTTGGCCGTGGCGCTCGTCCTGTTCACAATCGCCATCGCGGCGAGCTGGATTCCAGCCCGCCGAGCAGCCGGCACCGACGCGATGATTGCGTTGCGTGCGGAGTGAGACGAAAAGGAGTCCCAGGTCAACGCCCGACCGCCGCGACGACCCCGTCAACGAGCGCGGCGTGGGAGATCGATTGACTGGTGTCCACGGGCAGCTCGTAGGCCTTGATGATGTTGACGACGTGGTCGCGAGACAGCGCGCGCAACTGGCCGCGTAGCAGCTCCTCGCCTTCCGCGTAGGCGGTGAAGGGGTCGAGCACCGCACGTGGCGTCGAGCCGCTGGTGCGCCGCGGCGCCGCGGCGGGACGTGAGACGATGCTCGACGCAGGTTCCGGGGCTGGAGCCGTGACGGGTCGCGCAGCGAGGGCGCGGTCGAGCGCTCCCTCGAGATACGCGAATGTCAGCCCTTCCGCCCAGTAGACGAGGTCGGCGCGATTTGGCTGTTCGGTCTCGCGCGGAGAACGGAGGGTCCGAGTTGGCGAGACGAACTCGATCCATCCTTCCCAGAGTCCATCGCCGGCGACACGACCGCAGGCTTGAGGTAAGTACGACGTGCCGTCATCGGCCGCGATACGCTCGGTGAATCGAACCAGGACTTCCGACATAACGCCTCTCATGTACGGCACGGAGCGGGAGAGGTGCAATCGGCGCGCCGCGAAGTCGCCGCGGGCCCGGGCGACGGATTGTGTGAGCGCGACAGTTGCCCCGGGGGGAATGCGGCGACCCGTAGCTTGTTAGGCAGCCGCGAGCCGAAGTCGCCATACCATGCTCCTATAGCCAGCGCATCGTGACTGACTGGACGCCACGCCAATCGGGACCGATACTTCGCCGGCCGTCCCGACTTTCCGTGGCAGCTGCGGGTGTATTTCCCCATGCGGTGTTGGACGATGCCTACCGAATGAGACTCCTCACCAGGCTGCAGGTTCAGTCCTGTCGACGCCGCGTCCCTCGTTCGCTGGGACGGAGTGTCTTGCCTCTCGTTGCGGCGATGCTTTTTGCATCCGTCCTCGGGCGCGCTCAGGGAGTGAGCAGCGCGGGCATCCGTGGGACTGTGCTGGGGGAATTCGGCCAGCGAATCGATGCCACGATTCAGCTCCAACAGAATGCCACCGGCTTCGCACTCGATGTGCGCGCCTCTCAGGGACACTTCCTCATTCAAGGAGTCGAACCCGGCGGCCCTTACACAATCACCGCGCGAGCACTGGGATTCACGCCGCAACGTGTCACGTCGGTGTATCTGGAGCTCGGCCAGTTGCAGGAGATCTCATTCGTGCTGCGTGTCCTTCCCGCGCCGCTGGACACGCTTGTCGTGTCGGGCCATCTCAGCCAGCGTGGCACTGGCGCCGGTGTCGGCACGTCGATCTCTGCGCAACTGCTTGACGGTATGGCCTCCCCGAACCGCGACTTGTTCGATTTTATGCGGCTCGTTCCGGAGATCTCGACGAACATCAGCCTTGCGAACGGAGGTCTCTCCGGAGCAGGTGAAGGCTTTCGTTATAATAACTTTCTCATCAACGGCGCTTCGGAGCGGAGCCTGAGCGGCGGCGTCTCACCGGCATTTGCCGGAAACAGATCGCTACCGCTGGCCGCGGTGCAGGAATATCAGGTGATGCTGTCGCCCTACGATGTCCGCTATGGCGACTTTGTGGGGGCGCTGGTCAACGCTATAACCAGATCGGGAACCAACACCTTTCACGCCGCGACTTTCGCATACTGGCGAGACGACCACCTCTCACGACACCTCCCGGCCGACTCCGGCGCAGTGTTCGAGCGGTTGCAGTACGGGCTCTCGTTCGGCGGTCCGATCATCCGGGATCGAGCCCACATCTTCGTCGCGTCCGAGCTGCAGCGCTTCACCTACTCCGG
>DATEPP010000157.1:0-8083 GCA_035273165.1 Gemmatimonadaceae bacterium | reverse complement strand
AATTCGGCACGAACAAGATCGGCACGATCGACCCCGCGACGGGCGCGCTGAAGGAGTTCACGTTACCTAACGAGCGGACGCGGCCGCGCCGGATAGCGATGACCTCAGACGGTGTGATCTGGTACGGTGACTACACCCGTGGCTACCTCGGCCGTCTCGAGCCGGCGACGGGCAAGGTGGAGGAGTTTGCGATGCCATCGGGCGCGGCGTCGCTTCCGTATGCGATGGCGACGGACGATCAGGATCGGATCTGGGTAGCGGAGACCGGCATCCAACCGAACGCGCTCGTCGCCTTCGACGCGAAGACGCGGCGGTGGGTCGCATCGGTCCCCGTGGGAGAACGCGCCCCGAACACCGTGCGGCACATGGTCTTCGACCGAAAGACGAGACAACTCTGGTTCGGCTCGGACCAGAATGCGATCGGCAGTGCGAAGGTCCCGGGCCCGGCTGTGGTACCTTAAGAGCGGCTATCGGCTATCGGTCGATAGCTATCGCTGAGCGCGGATTCGATGGGTGGAAGAGCGCTGCTCTCCACCCATCATCGCATCGTTATTGCTTGACAATCGACGCCCAAATCAGTCGCCTCTCACCTGAAGCGAGCACGATGGACGGAAGCGCCGGCACCTCGTCGACAACCAAACGATCACAGTTCCCGCACCCCTATCCCTTGGCACCAAACCCTGCTCTCAATAAACGAGATCGGCGCACGTCGGGTCGCGGTCTCGACCATTTGACAATCGAGTGCGTGACACCCGAGCTCGACGCCGGACGCTACGCGGTGAAGCGCGTCGTCGGTGACACGGTCTGGGTTGGTGCGGACATTTTCAAGGAAGGGCACGACCTGCTGGCGGCGCGCGCAGTGTACAAAGGTCCGGGTGATACGGGTTGGTCCGCGGCGCCACTGCGCTTCGATTTCGACAGCGACCGTTGGTATGGCGCGTTCGTCGTCGACCGGATTGGCTTGTGGACGTTCACGGTAGAAGGATGGACCGACGCGTTCGGCACCTGGCGGGCCGAGCTGCGCAAGAAGGTCGACGCGAATCAGGACGTGCACGTCGAACTCCTCGAGGGAGCGCTGCTCGTCCGGTCCGCGGCGCGGCGCACGAAGTCGCCGGCGATCCGCGCGTCGCTTCTGCAGACGGCGCGGATGTTCGAGGATCGGGAATCGACGTCGCCGGCAGCGCGGACGGAGCGCGCCTTCGATGAGGAACTTCTCATCGCGATGAACGAGCTCTGTCCGCCGCGGGATCTCACCTGCTATCCGCGCGAGCTTGCGATCTACGTCGACCGACCGCGGGCGCGATTCGCCTCGTGGTACGAGCTCTTTCCGCGATCGCAGGCGCCCGACGGCCGCCACGGCACCTTCGACGATACGGCCAGGCGAGTGCCGCGTCTCGCGGAGCTGGGCTACGACGTGATCTATCTGCCGCCGATCCATCCTATCGGGCGCACCTTCCGCAAGGGAAAGAACAACAGTCTCACGCCCGAGCCGGACGACGTCGGCAGCCCGTGGGCGATCGGAAACGAGAACGGGGGTCATAGCGCGATCGAGCCGGCCCTCGGCACAGTGGAAGACTTCGAGCGGCTGGTACGCACGACGAATGAGCACGGCATGGAGATCGCGCTCGACTACGCGCTCCAATGCTCGCCAGACCATCCCTGGGTGAAGGAGCACCCGGACTGGTTCCACATTCGTCCCGACGGGACGATCAAGTACGCGGAGAATCCGCCGAAGAAGTATCAGGACATCTATCCGATCAACTTCTGGTGCGAGGATCGGCAGAATCTCTGGAACGCCTGCCGCGACATCTTGCTCTACTGGATCGCGCGCGGGGTAAAGACCTTTCGCGTCGACAATCCGCACACGAAGCCGCTCGCATTCTGGGAGTGGGTGATCGCCGAAGTGCAGCGCGAGCACCCGGACGTGCTCTTCTTCGCCGAAGCGTTCACGCGACCGAAGCGGATGAAGAGCCTGGGGAAGCTCGGTTTCACGATGTCGTACACGTACTTCACGTGGAAGAACACGGCGTGGGAGCTCCGTGACTATCTCGAGGAGCTGACGGACTCGCCGATGGTGGAGTACTTCCGCGGGAATCTCTTCGCGAACACGCCGGACATTCTCAACGAGTATCTCGTCCACGGCGGCCCGGCCGCGTTTCGCATACGCTTATTGCTCGCCGCGACCCTGCTGCCGTTGTACGGGCTGTACAGCGGTTACGAGCTATACGAGAACGTGCCACTCCGGCCCGGCAGCGAGGAGTATCTCGACTCGGAGAAGTATCAGATCAAGCCGCGGGATTGGGAGGCGGAGGGCAATCTCAACCCGATGATCGAACTGCTGAACCGTATTCGTCGCGAGAACGGCGCACTGCAGCAGTACGAGAATCTCTCCTTCCACACGAGCGAGAACCCGCACGTGCTCTTCTATCGAAAGGCGGGCCGTGTGCGCCCGCGCGAGTGGACGGGAGGGCGCGCGTCGTACTACACGGTGCCCGCCGCCGATGCGCGGAGCGCGATGAGCGACGACGCCGATCTGCTCGTCGCCGTGACGCTCGATCCGCGCGCGGTACAGGAGACGATGGTGCACGTTCCCCTCGCCGATCTCGGCCTCGCCGAAGACGCGAGCTACATCGTGCACGATCTCCTCAGCGGCGCACGGTACACCTGGCGCGGCGCGCGCAACTACGTTCGCCTCGATCCGATGTCGGGACAGATCGGGCATGTGTTTCGGGTGGAGGTGTTAGGTGCTAGGTGATAGGTGCTAGAACTGCACACCACCGAACGCCTCGCACCTCGCACCTAGCACCTAGCACCTAGCACCTAGCACCTAGAAACCAGGCTTCCAGCACCTCCGATGAACTCCGATCCCCTCTGGTACAAAGACGCGATCATCTATCAGACGCACGTCAAGTCGTTCAAGGACTCGAACGCAGACGGTTACGGGGATTTTCGCGGGCTGATCGAGGGGCTCGATTACATCCAGCAGCTCGGAGCGACGTGCGTCTGGCTGCTGCCGTTCTATCCGTCGCCGCTGCGCGACGACGGGTATGACATCTCGTCGTACGAGTCGATCAATCCCACGTACGGCACCATCGAGGACTTTCAGAGCTTTCTCGACGCGGCGCACGAACGCGGGCTCAAAGTCATCACCGAGCTCGTGATCAACCACACGTCCGATCAGCATCCGTGGTTCCAGCGCGCGCGGCGCGCGGCGAAGGATGCAAAGGAGCGCGCGTGGTACGTGTGGAGCGACGATCCCAACAAGTACCAGGGGACGCGCATCATCTTCACCGACACCGAGACGTCGAACTGGACCTGGGATCCGGTGGCGCAGCAGTTCTTCTGGCATCGCTTCTTCAGCCACCAGCCCGATCTCAACTTCGACAATCCGGAGGTGCTGGAAGCGGTGAAGAACGTGATGCGCTTCTGGCTCAAGATGGGAGTCGACGGACTGCGACTGGACGCGATTCCCTATCTGATCGAGCGCGACGGAACGAATTGCGAGAATCTGCCGGAGACGCATGAAGTGCTGAAGGATCTGCGCCGCGCGCTCGACGAGGAGTTTCAGCACCGGATCTTTCTCGCTGAGGCGAATCAGTGGCCGCCGGACGTGCGTCCGTACTTTGGCAACTCCGACGAGTGCCACATGGCGTTCCACTTCCCCGTGATGCCGCGCATGTACATGGCGCTCCGCAAGGAAGATCGGACGCCGATCGTCGAGATCATGCGTCAGACGCCGGAGATACCTAACGATTGTCAGTGGGCGATCTTCCTCCGCAATCACGACGAGCTGACGCTCGAGATGGTGACGGACGAAGAGCGTGACTACATGTACAAGGAGTACGCGCGCGATATGCGCCATCGCATCAACGTCGGGATCCGCCGGCGATTGGCGCCACTGATGGACAACGGCCGCCGTCAGATCGAGATCATGAATGCCCTGCTGATGTCGCTCCCGGGTACGCCGATCATCTACTACGGCGACGAGATTGGCATGGGCGACAACGTCTACCTCGGCGATCGCAATGGTGTGCGGACGCCGATGCAGTGGTCGACAGATCGCAATGCGGGCTTCTCGGATGCGGACAGCGCGGCGCTGTACAGCCCCGTGATCGTCGACCCGCCATACGGATTTCAGGGCATCAACGTGACCGCGCAGGAGCGGACGTCGACATCGCTGCTCCGATGGATGCGCCGTCTCATCGCGGTGCGCCGCGAGTTCAAGGCATTCGGCCGCGGCACGTGGGAACCGCTCCACCCCGACAACCGCCGCGTGCTGGTTTTCCTGCGCCGATACAAGGACGAGCTCATTCTCTGCGTGAACAATCTTTCGCGGTTTGCTCAATACGTGGAGCTGGATCTCCGCGAGTTCCAGGGGATGGTGCCCGTGGAGCTCTACAGCAAGAACAACTTTCCACCGATCGGCGAGCTGCCGTATCTGCTGACGATGGGGCCGCACAATTTTCTCTGGTTCCGTCTGATGCCGCCGGATCAGGCGAAGCAGTATGTCGCAAAACGGAGTTGACGTGACCGAACCGCGCAGGGAGGACCGTGACGTGGAGGAGCGGAGACGCGGCGCGCCGGAAGCGCAAGCGAGCGAGATGATGCCGGCGCTTCAGGTGCCCCGGCTCGCCGACGCGCTCGCGCCTAACGAGCTGGCGAAGCTGGGAACGGACGAGCTCGTGCGGTTCCTGGCGCCGCGACGCTGGTTCGGCGCGAAGGCGGGCGCACCATCACTCGCGCGCGTCCGCGACGTCATCCCCTTGCCCTGGGAGGGTGGCCGCTTCGCTATTGCGCGGCTCGAGGTCAGGACGGGAAGCGCCGCCCAGCCCAGGCTCTATCAACTGCCGCTCTCCGTGCGCAGCGTCGACGAGATCGGCGACGCGCCACCGCGAAGCACACTGGCGCGAGTCGTCGCCGGCGACGGGGAAGGCCTCCTCTTCGACGCGGTCGAGGACGGCGCGTTCCTCCGCGCGCTCGCGGACTCGTTCCGGCACGGCGGCTCGTTCGGATCCGCGGAGTCGCGCTGGGTGACCGAGCCGCTCGGTGCTACTCCGCTCGTCATCCCTCCCTCGGCGGAGCTCCGTGTCGGATCGGCAGAGCAGAGCAACACGTCACTCGTGATCGGTGACCAGGCGATTCTGAAGTTGTTTCGCAAGCTCGAACAGGGAGAGCACCCTGACGTCGAGCTGACGCGCTTTCTGACGCTCGATGCACAATTCCCGCATACACCTGCTCTGCTCGGCGTCTCCCGGTTCGAGGACGGTGGCCGTGTTACCGTCGCGGGTATGCTCCAGGAGTTTCTCCCAGGATCGCGTGACGCCTGGGCGTACGCGCTTGCGAAGGGCCGGTCGTACTTCCAGGCGGCGCGTGAGGGGAATCCGTCCAATGAATTCGTAGCGGACGCCGAACATCTCGGGGTCGTGACGCGAGCGATGCACGAAGCGCTCGCGACAGGGCGCGCCGACGCGCTCGCTCCGGAGCCTGTGGACCAGGCCACCGTGCAGCGGTGGGCGGCGCGCGCCAAGGACTGGATCCGCGATGGCTTCGCGCTGCTCGAGAAGCAGCTACGGGTGCGTGCGCTTCCCAAGGAACGAGCGCCGGAAGCCGAAGCGCTTGTGCGCCGCGTCGACCACTACAGCGGCCTTGTTGATGAGATCGTAAACAATGTTCGCGGCGATGCTGGCCTCGCCATCCGCATCCATGGCGACTATCACCTCGGCCAGGTACTGCGGACAGCGGCCGACGATTTCATGGTAATCGACTTCGAGGGTGAGCCCGCGCGTCCGCTCGCCGAGCGTCGCGAGAAGGCGAGCCCGTTGCGCGACGTCGCGGGGATGCTGCGTTCGTTTGCGTACGCTGCCGCAACGCTCGGCATGGAAGCAAAGGGGCTGGACATGTCGACGCGCGAGCTGCGGATTGGCCGATGGGAGCGCGACACGCGTGAGGCGTTCCTGCGCGGCTATCTCGGCGAGCCTGCCAGCGGGCGCGGCGCGAGCGGCATCCTTCCGTCCGACAGCGCGCATACACGCGCGCTGCTTCGTCTCTTCGAAACGGAGAAGGCGTTCTATGAGCTCATGTACGAGTTGAACAATCGCCCGGAGTGGACGTGGATTCCAATGCGTGGAATTGCCAAGAGCAGCCAATAGTTATCTGTCCATAGCTATCCGGAAGCTCGGAACGAAGCGTTGATGGGACTGAAGTGCAGATTCATCGCTGCGCTCGGAATGACACGTGTCATCCAATCAACGCTTCGTTCCTCGTCTTGAAGGTCCGCTTGTTGCTTACGTCACAATTCCAATGTCGAATCTGTGGCAACTGCAGCGTGGCGCTTCGGTGATTCCCGGGGCGGGTGTTCGATTCTCGGTGTGGGCCCCGCGCGCTCAACGCGTGCGCGTGCGCCTCACGAGTGAGGGAGAAGGCGAGTACGAGCTCGCGCGCCGCGAGAACGGTGTCTATGAGACGACCGTGAGTGGCGTGACCGCGGGAACAGAGTACGGTTTCGTACTCGATGACAACGACAAGCTCGTTCCCGATCCCGTTAGCCGATTCCAACCACATGGTGTGCACGGCCCGTCAAGCGTCGTCGATCCGAATGCGTTCGCGTGGAGCGACGACGGATGGCGCGGGCTCGGGATGCGCGACCTCGTTATCTACGAGCTGCACGTCGGCACGTTCACGCCCGAAGGTACGTTCGCCGCGATCATTCCCTATCTGCGCGGTCTGCGTCACGAGCTGGGCGTCACGGCGATCGAGATCATGCCCGTCGCGCAGTTTCCTGGTGCACGCAACTGGGGCTACGATGGCGTCGAGTTGTACGCGGTGCAGAATAGCTACGGCGGCCCTGAGGGATTGAAGCAGCTCGTCGATGCGGCGCACGCCGTGGGACTCGCCGTGATCATCGACGCGGTTTACAACCACGTCGGTCCGGAAGGCAACTACCTGCCGCTCTACGGACCGTACTTCACGGAGAAGTACAAGACACCGTGGGGGCCCGCGCTCAACTACGACGACGCCGACAGCGACGAAGTGCGTCGTTATGTGGTCGACAACGCGCTCTACTGGGTGACGGAGTATCACATCGACGGGCTGCGGCTCGACGCCGTGCACGGCATCTTCGATTTCAGCGCCAAGCATCTGCTGCAGGAGATCGTCGAGGCGGTCCACGCGCAGGGCGAGCAGCTCGGACGGCAGGTGGTCGTGATCGGTGAGAGCGATCTGAACGATCCGAAGCTCATTCGCCCGATCGAGGAATACGGCTACGGACTCGATGGCCAATGGAGCGACGACTTCCATCACGCGGTGCACGCGGCGCTCACCGAGGAGACACTAGGCTACTACGCTGACTTCGGCGGCATTGACCAGGTCGCCGCGTCGTTGCGCGAGCCGTTCGTGTACGCAGGGTCGTTTTCTCCACATCGCCGGCGCCGCCATGGTGGAAAATCGGCTGGTCTGCCGCGCGAGAAGTTCGTCGTCGCGATTCAGAATCACGATCAGATCGGGAATCGAGCGAGCGGCGACCGACTATCGACTCTTCTTGCGCCCGACCAGTTGAGGCTTGCTGCCGCGCTATTGCTTCTCTCGCCGTACGTGCCGTTGATCTTCATGGGTCAGGAGTATGGCGAGACCAATCCATTTCAGTATTTCGTCAGCCACGGCGACCCGGAGCTGGTGAAGGCGGTACGCGAGGGCCGGCGAAAGGAGTTCGAGTCGTTTGGCTGGGGCGACGATGTGCCCGACCCGCAGTCCGAGGAGACGCTCCGCCGGTCGGTGCTGGATCGCGATCGGGCGTCGCGGCCGGAGCATGCCGCCGTCTATCAGTTGTATCGCGACCTGCTGGCGCTGCGCGACGAGGAGCCGATGCTCCGTCCCGACGGCGCGAGCGTCGAGGTCACGGAGTCCGACGGATGCATAACGATTTTGAGGCGGGCCGTGGGACGGGGGACGCGGGGGGATGGAAGCGGAGAGCTACTCGCGGTGTTCAACTGCACCGGCGAGCCGCGGGAGCTCGCTCTGCCCGATGCCAGCGATAACCGATGGTCTCTCCGCCTAACGACTGACGCGACCGGCTACGGTGGCGAAG
>DATEPP010000156.1:0-1695 GCA_035273165.1 Gemmatimonadaceae bacterium | reverse complement strand
TGCGGAAGAAGACGCTGGTCGACGTCAGGTACTAGGGGGCCTCAGGCCTGACGATTGATCACATCTCGTCCCGGGCGAGGCGGTAGCCCTCGACGCGGTCGAGTAGCTTCTGAAAGCCCGTCCAGAGGATCTTCCACCCTGGGCGGCCATTTTGGGGGAAGTGGCCGCCTAGACCAGCGATGGCATAGAGGGCCTGCGCAGCGGTCGGGCGGTCACCGAGCTTGACGTCGTGCGAGAGCTTGCGAAGTACGTGGATTTCATCGGCATCCAGGACGGCGGACGCCGGAGTCGTCGAGTCGTCGGCGACGGAGCGAAGAGCCAGTAGGCGCCACGCGAGCGGCGCCAGGATCCCGAGCGCGTTGAGCAGCGTGTGCCGGCTCTCGAGCTGCCGCTTCTCGTAGTTACAGCCGGACTTGAGAGCCTTGAAGTACTCCTCGATGGTCCAGCGCGCGCGATATGTGTCGATGACCGCAGCCACCTGTTCGGCGCTGCGGACGGGCAGGGTCGTGAACAGCAGCCACTCGACGGCCTCGGTCCCTGCGGGCGGGTTCTCCTCAACTACTTGGACCAGCTGGATCGACAGCGCTGCGGGCAGCGAGTCGTGCAGCTTTCGCGGTCGCGGCATCACGATCGAGCACGCCCGAATGCAGAGCTGTGCATCGCGCCCCTCACGCGGTGGGTGCCGTCGACGCGCACCGAGCGCCTTGCCAACGCCCGTGCGTCGCGACAGTTTCACCTCGCGTGTCAGAGCGATCGGGGCGCGCGCTGCGATGGTGCGCAACATCTCCGGAGCTGCGCCGTCGTATTCGTTAACCCAGCGATCGGACGCGACCCGCACGACGAAGTCGCGGCCTTTTGCGATCAGAGACGCGAACAGCGCGAATGCATCCGCCTCGCGATCCATCACGTAGATCGGGCGGAGCTCCTCGATGTGAGATGCCGCGGCCCCGATTGCAACGTCCCAGTCGTCGGCGCCCGAGCGTCCCTGCGCCTTGTCGAGAGGCTCGAGCGCGAGCACACCCAATGGCTGTCGCGCCCGCGAGATCGCCAGCGCACAGAACGCATCCAAACCGTGCCGATTCTTGCCAAGACGGTCCAGCCCTTCGCGGTCCGCCTCGCCTGGAAACACGAATGATGTCTTGTCGATCGCGACCACGGGCCGTTCCCCCAGTGCCCTGGCCCTGACCACCGTTTGTGCCGCATGCGGCGACAGCAGCGCTTTCATCCCGACGCGCTCATTTCTGAGCAAACGGTACACGGCTTCTCGTTCGGCTACTGTCTTCACCGACGCCGGGAATGCTGCGGCAGGGTTCTTCTCGAGCGCTGCTGTGATCCGCCGTAGGCGAGCCTCTAGGCGCGCATCGCCGAGGTCCATCCCTGCCAACTCATCAATCGCGGAGCCAATCGGTGCCTTGTCGAGGGCCATACCCCTTGTAGATCACACCCGAGATCCGCCCGCAAGATGTGTAGGATCGTCAGGTCTGAGGCCCGAGGCCCGATCTGCGCTATTAATGAAGCGTGGAGGGGAGCCCGAACGCGTTCGCGTATCTCGCGCTCGCCCTGTGCCCTCTGGTTTCCTTGATCATCGTGGCGCGCTGGCGCGCGGCGCTGGCCGTCCCGATCATCATCGTGGCGGGCCAGCTGTTCCTGCCGCCGGCGACCGCGTTCGACCTGCCCTACGTCCCGGCCATGGAC
>DATEPP010000155.1:0-6093 GCA_035273165.1 Gemmatimonadaceae bacterium | reverse complement strand
GCGCAGCCAATTGTCGAACCCGCGTGGTCCCGTGAAGGTGCGCATCAGACGCTGGAGCGACGTGTCGGTTGCGATGGCGGCGGCCGATTGAAAGAGCTTGTCGTTCGCCGGCGCCGGCGTGTCGCCCTCGCCAAGGATCATCGTCGTCACGCCCTGCGTGATCATGCTGACGACCCGGCTATCGCCGTTCAACAGCTCGGGATATGACTGCGCTTGAATGTCGATGACGCCGGGGGCGACGACGAGCCCGCGCGCGTCGATGCGCTCTTTCGTCGCCGCGTCGCGTAGCATACCGGCGGGCGTGATGCTCACGATTTTGTCGCCCGTGATCGCGACGTCACCGTAGAACCAAGCGTTGCCGGTGCCGTCGACGATTTTGCCGTTGCTGATGACGATGTCGTATTGCTGAGCGGAGCCCTGCTGCCGGGCGAGCGGCTCCGGGCGCATCGAGCAGCCGACGAGGGTGGCGAGAGCGAGCAGGGATGTGCCGATGCGCATGAGTCGATTGGCGAGGGACGTTCGTTAGGCAGCCGCGCCGGTCGCGCGGAGTGTCGGGTAGGGAACACCAGAGGATGGCCGGGAAAACCGTGCTCGTCCAGTGCGATGCGCCTCCAATTTGCATCGTGACGAACGGAATTCTTCGGGACGAGACGACGATGTTCGGTTCACGCGAACGATCTTCTGGCGAGAGCGGCAAGACGCTGGCGCTCGCGGCTGAGCTGCGTCGGCAGGCACGGCCGCTCGCAACGCCGCGCGACCTCGATCCACTCCTCGATCGCATCGGCGACGCACGCTATGTCCTCCTCGGCGAGGCCTCACATGGCACGTCCGAGTATTACACCTGGCGCGCCGAGCTCTCGAAGCGGTTGATTCGCGAGAAGGGCTTCTCGTTCATCGCGGTCGAAGGCGACTGGCCCGACTGCTACCGCGTCAATCGCTTCATCAAGGGCTACACGGATTCGGGTCACAACGCGACGGACGTTCTGCACGCGTTCGAACGCTGGCCGACGTGGATGTGGGCGAACCGGGAGATCGTCGAGCTCGTAGAATGGCTTCGGCGCTACAACGATCAGCGCCGCGTGCCCGACCATCGCAAGGTCGGCTTCTACGGACTCGACGTCTACTCGCTCTGGGACTCGATGCGAGGCGTTGTGGACTATCTGGAGCGGCTCGATCCAGAGCTCGCCGCGGGCGCGCGTCGCGCCTATCGATGCTTCGAGCCGTACGGCGAGGACGAGCAGGAGTACGCACGCGCGACCTACCTGGTACCGACATCTTGCGAGGACGAGGCCGTCTCGGTGCTGCGTTCGCTGCGCCAGCGCGCGCCCGAGTATGCCCAGGACGGCGAGGAGGCGTACTTCAACGCGGAGCAGAATGCCTTCGTGGCCCGTAACGCCGAGCTGTACTACCGCACGATGGTACGCGGCGGCTCACAGTCGTGGAACGTCCGCGACCATCACATGGTCGACACGCTCGATCGCCTGATGGCGCACCACGAGCGGTCCAATCCGGGCGCAAAGGCGATTGTCTGGGAGCACAACACGCATATTGGCGACGCGCGCTTCACGAACATGGCGAACGCGGGAATGGTCAACGTCGGCCAACTCGTCAGGCAGGCGCACGAAGACGTTGGCGTCGTTCTCGTGGGCTTCGGCTCACACCACGGCTCGGTGATCGCCGGCGATGAGTGGGGCGCGCCGATGCGACGAATGAAGGTTCCGAACGCCCGGGAGGGCAGCTGGGAGGACGTGATGCACGCCGCCGTCGGCAGCGGCGCGATGCCTAACGGCAACGCTCTCCTGGTCTTCGCCGACGCGGACGACGGCGGCATCGCCGAGCTCGACGAACCGATCGCCCACCGCGCCATCGGCGTTGTCTACGACCCCGGCGCCGAGCGCTGGGGCAATTACGTGCCGACGCTCATCCCCCGCCGGTACGATGCGTTCCTGTACATCGACGAGACGCACGCCCTCTCGCCGCTGCACATGCCGGTGAAGGTCGGGGAGGTGCCGGAGACGTTTCCGAGTGGCGAATGACGCGCGTGGCGCGTGATGCGTGATGCGTGGGCGCTCCACTCGCCACTCGCCACTCGTCACTCGTAAAGCTTCCCCAGATCCGCCTTCGCCAGCTCGATGAAATACGCCGAGAGCTTCTCGACTACGAGCTCGAGATAGACGCGTCCCTTCTCGGCCGACGACTGCTTCGGGTTGCCGACGCCCGTATCGGCCGTGATCTGCTTCCAGTCGCGGGGCGTCCAGGCCCAGCCCTCTCGTAAGGCAGTGATGCGGAAGCGACGCTCACGCCCGTCGCCGGCTTCGCTGAGCGGTAGCATGGCGTCCGGTGCGAGATGCATCATCGCGCTCGTCTCCAGCTCACCGGCGTGATCGCCCTGATCGACGAAGTGATTCTTCGGATCGACGATCTTGTACCAGTTCACCGTGCTGAGAAAGACGCGCGTCTTCGGCAGCAGCTCGCGGATGATCTGCCGGAAGTCGTTCGCGCCGTGCCCGTTCACGATGCAGAGCTTGTGAATTCCCTGGCGCTCGAGTGAGGCCGCGACGTCGGCGAGCAGCGCCGCCTGCGTGCTCGGGTTCAGATTGACGCATCCCTTGATATCGAGTTGGGTCGTCTGAACTCCGAACGGGATGCACGGCAGCACGAGCACGCGCGCGCCCGCCGACCAGGCGCGCTCCGCGGCCATGGCGGCGATGCGCTCCGTGAGGATGTTGTCGGTGGCGTACGGCAGATGATAGTTGTGCGCCTCCGTCGCGCCCCAGGGCAGGATGGCGAGCGCGTAATGCGTCGGGTCGACGCTCTTCCACGTCGTCTCCGAAAGAATGAACGGGCGCATCGTCACGGTCGGGATCGCGAACGCCGCATCACAGCGTCGACGCTCCAGCTACCGGCCCCGGCGAAAGCCAGATACAGAAACACGAAACAGAGGATCACCGGGAGCTCGCCGCGGTTGACGATCGGAAGGAAAGCGCGCGGCGCGTGCACCTGGAAGTACGCCACCGCCATCTCGCCCGAGAGAATGAACGCGACCGGCCGAGTGAACAATCCGAGCAGAAGCAACATCCCGCCGAAGAACTCGAGGACTCCAGCGAGCCCGGTTTGCGACACGAGCACGAGTGGAGTTACCGGCCCCGGCGCTCCACTCGGCGGATAGTGAAAGAGCTTCTGGCTGCCGTGCTGCATCAATATCAGCGCGGCAACGACGCGCAGGATGGACAGTACGAGACTGGTCCAACGTTCATGTGCGGGATCGAACAGATTCACGATGCGTTACCTCATTACTTGGAGATGTCGACGAAGCGCAGTCGATCGGGGGTGCAGGGGACTGAAGGTAAGTATCTCGACCGAAGAGCAGTCGATCGGGGGTGCTAGGCGGCACCATGCCAAATTTGGCCTGCACACAAGGATGCCCGCCGCTAGCTACGATGCGCACAGGCCAAATTTGGCATGAAGCCGCCGTGCACCCCCGATCGACTGCTCGTGAATGGCGCATAGTAGCCTTCGTGCAAGCCGTACCCACCGATCGACTGCTCGTGTGCGGCGCGCGATAGCCGAACGATAACGGGCCTAGGCACTGTTGTCCCTCGGCACGGTCGACTCATCCCACCACGGCGACGCAAGCCACGCGTTGAGCCGTACATTCACTCCGTTCCGAACAAGGTCGGCCTCTTGTCTCCCGCACGGCGCACCGCAATCAACGCCCTCATCATCTTCGCCGTCTGGACGACGCTGGGGCTCCTCGCGTGCGCGCAGGGCGCGCTCTTCCTCGCCCAGGCCGGTCAGCATCTGACGTGGGGAATGTTCACGGCGCGAATGCTCGACTGGTACACCTGCGCGATCTTCACGCCGTTCTTCTTCTGGCTCGCGGCTCACTTTCCCGTCGATCGACGCCGCTGGCGTATCAACATCTTCGTGCAGCTCGCGGGCAGCACGGTCGCCGTTTTCATCAAGTATGCCTTTCTCTACTGGCTCTGGCAGCACACGCGTCCGGATCCGCGGCTGACCTACGCGCGCGTCCTCGAGTCCAACTTCATCATCGAATCGATGATCATCTGGGCCGTGATCGCGATCATCCACGGCATCCTGTTCTACCGGCGGTGGCAGGAGCGCGAGCAGCTCGCCATCGAGCTGCGCAGCCGGCTCTCGGAGGCGCAACTCGAGGTCCTCAAGGGGCAACTCCGTCCACACTTTCTCTTCAATACCCTCAACAGCATCTCGACGCTCGTTCACAGCGACCCCGCCTCCGCCGACCGCATGGTGGTGCAGCTCGCCGACCTTCTCCGCGCGTCGCTCCAGACATCGGGCCGGCACGAGATCCCTCTGGCCGACGAGCTCGCGCTCCTCGAGCGCTACGTCGACATCATGCGCGTCAGGCACGAGGATCGTCTCACGGTGAGCATTAGCGCAACTCCACGTGCTCGTGCCGCGCTGGTGCCGCATTTCATCCTTCAACCGCTCGTCGAGAACGCCATCGAGCACGGCATCGGGCGAC
The DNA here is from genome assembly GCA_035273165.1 of Gemmatimonadaceae bacterium. Classification (GTDB taxonomy): domain Bacteria; phylum Gemmatimonadota; class Gemmatimonadetes; order Gemmatimonadales; family Gemmatimonadaceae; genus AG2. The sequence goes on along the minus strand of DATEPP010000155.1, from coordinate 1,586 downwards.
GTGCGGGATCTGGCCGGATCATGATCGAGGCAACGGACGCCGGTGGTCAGCTCGTGCTGCGCATCGGCGACGACGGCCGCGGCATGGCACCAGCGGCGGACGGAAGCCTATCCCCAGACGAAGGCGTCGGCCTGGGCAACACCCGTCGCCGACTCCATCAGCTCTATGGAGAGGCGCACTCCTTCACGATCGACCGCGCCGAAGGAGGTGGAACGCTCGTCACCATCGCGATTCCGCTCCGGAAGGGCGTCACGGCAGAGCCATCACGCGCTCCAGTGCTCGCGATGACGGGCGACGACTGAGTCATGATCCGGATCGTCATCGCCGACGACGAGCCACTCGCGCGCCAGCGCATCCGCTCGCTCCTCGAGGATCGTCGCGATGTCGCGATCGCCGGTGAAGCTCGTGACGGCGCGGAAGCCGTCGACATGATCCTTCGCGAACGACCGGACGTCGTCTTTCTCGATGTGAAGATGCCAGAGCTCGACGGCTTCGAGGTCATCGCCGCCCTCGACGAGATGCACCAGGCGGACGCGGAGGCGGCGACGTCGAGCGTCTCGCCCGCCATCGTCTTCGTCACCGCCTTTGGCGAGTTCGCGGTCAAGGCATTCGAGGTACGCGCGCTCGACTACCTGCTCAAGCCCTTCGATCGCCCTCGACTCGATCGGGCGCTCGAGAGTGCAGCCGCTCGCCGGGCCACGGGCGGAGCAGCACCGGCACTGCGGGAGCTCCTCGCGATGCTCCGCACCGAAGAGCGACGCGAGGAGCGTTTTCTCATCAGGAGCGGGCACCGGATGTACTTCGTGCTCGCAAGCGACATCGACTGGGCGGATGCGGCCGGCAACTACGTGCGGCTTCACGCCAACGGCCGGGCGCACCTCCACCGCGATACGATGAAGGCAATCGAATCACGACTCGATCCGCGCCGCTTCGTTCGCATCCACCGCTCGGCGATCGTCAACATCGACCGGATCGCGCAGATCGAGCCGTACGTGCATGGCGAGTACGTCGTCACGATGCGCGACGGGACGCGGCTCACCTCGAGCCGCGCGCATAGCGCGGGCTTGCGCGCGCTGCTCGAGCGCTGAGGCAACTCCGTCCCGCCGTACGGCGGGATCGTCACTGGACGCTGGTGGTCGGTGAGGGTTGGTGATTTCCGTGGACGGTGGCTGGTGGTTTGTGGATGGTGACTGGTGACTGGTGACTGGTGACTGACAGCTACCAGCCACCAATCACCAGTCACCAGCCACCCGTCCACCGTCAACCGCCCACCGCCCACCGCCCAGGTCCCCATGCCTATCTCGTTTCGATCCGCTGTGCTTGGCTTTGCCGTGTTCAGCTTTCTTCCGTTCGCCGCGCGCGCTCAGACCACGGCGACTCCTCAAGGGACTTCTGCCGAGCATGTCGCGACTGCGGCAGACAGCAACGGCATTCGCGAAGCCGCGATGGATTACATCCAGGGATGGTACGAAGGGAACGCCGATCGAATGCAGCGCGCACTCCATCCCGAGCTCGCCAAGCGCATCATTCGCAGCGATCCGAAGACTGGGCGCAGCATGATCCAGACGATGGGCGCGCTCACCCTG
>DATEPP010000154.1:0-4360 GCA_035273165.1 Gemmatimonadaceae bacterium | reverse complement strand
GCAGATCCTCAAGATCCTCCGCATGGCGCTCGACGCCGAGAACGACCGGTGGATCCGACAGACTGGGGCGCGCGCCGAGCGGGCGAAGCTGTCGATGACGATCGATACGATCGGCCTCCGGCCCGCGAATAGCACGCAGACAGATGCGTCGCCGATCGTGGCCACGGCGATCGCGGCCGGCCGCGCGCTCGGCTTCACGCCGAAGACGGGCGCGTCGAGCACAGACGCGAACGTCCCGATGAGCCTCGGCGTCCCCGCGATCACCATCGACGGTGGCGGCAGCGGCACCGGTGCTCACTCGTTAGGTGAAACCTACGACGATGGCCCGAGCGGGTACCTGGGGCCGCAATGGGCCGCCCTCCTCGTGGCTGCATTGGCAGGAGTCCGCTAATCGTCGTCTCCTGTCATCCCGAGGAGCGAAGCGACGAGGGAGCTGCTTTGTTCCGACCTTGATGCATCCCTGAGGAAGGGAGTGAACTGGACGCAGATTGCGCAGATTTCGCAGATACAGAAAGAGAGCGGAAACGTTTTTCTTAAAAAGGCGTTGCCGCTCTTTTCGTCAGCGTCATCTGCGACGTGTCAGCGTCATCAGCGTTCCGTTCAGAGGCTGCGCCGCAGGGATCTCGCCGAAGGCGGAAGTGCAGATCCCTCGTCGCTTCGCTCCTCGGGATGACAGGGAGTTCAAGGTGACCCGCGTTGAACCATCGTCGCGAAGGTCTTGAGCTCGGCCGCATTCACGTCCGAGACCACCCAGTGCTCGATCCCACCGTTACGCCAGTGATACATCGTGTAGCCGTTCGATGCCGTGGCGGTGAGGGCTTCGTCCGCGTCCGCCGCCGGCCATGAAAAGACGTTGATCAGGTGTTGCCGCCGGCCGTAAACCACCACCGCAACCGGACGGCCACCGACGTAATCGATTCGCCCGCCGAGAAGCGGATAACCCTGATCGTCGAAGCGGGGCACCGTCGGTGAATAGTCGAGGCGTCCATTGAACCACGGCTTGACGTTGTGCTGATCGTTGGACGCCACGTCCGTGAGGTGGTTCGGCATCAGCGACCGCAGATGGCTCGACAGCACCTGCGAGGCGATTGACGATGCTGCGGCCTGATGGCGAACAAGGAGAGTGGTGCTGCTGCCTAACGCCGCCGCGATGAGCAGTCCCGCGGCAATCGACGCCGGCCGCGCCCACCGGGACCAACCCTGCCGACCTCGCCGAGACGCGATTTCGGGACGACTGGCCTCGTGCTCCGTGGGCGTCGTCGCGATCGCGGCGCGGATTCTCGCGCGCAGGACGTCCGGTGCGGCGAACCGCTCGAGCTGGGAGCGCGTGAGCGCGATGGTGTCGAGCACGGATCGATACTCCGCTGAACAATGGGCACACGTCGCCAGGTGATCGGCGATCGCCGCGAAATCCTCCGGCGGCAGTTCTCCGTCGACGTACGCGCCCAGGCTGGCGCGAGTCGGCTGACACCGTTCGCTGGTGTGAGTCACGTTAGGCTGTCTGTTTGAGGACGCGGCGTAATCGCTCGCGGGCCCGCGCGAGTCGCGACATCACGGTGCCGATCGGAACACCGGTGATGCGGGCGATCTCGCGATACGAGAAGTCCTCGATCTCGCGAAGCACCAGGGCCTCGCGGAACTCGGCGGGAAGCGTCTCGAGCGCGGACGCGAGGTTGCCGCGCTCCGACTCCCCGATCGCGCGCGCGTCCGCCGTGTAACGACTCGAAGTCTCCTGACTGTGCATCTCTTCGTCGAAAGGGACGTCCTCCGTGCCGCGCCTACCTCGACGCCAGCTGTAGCAGCAATTGCGAACGATGGTCAGAAGCCACGCCCGTTCGTCGCCGCCGCGAAACCCCGCGAAATAGCGCCACGCGCGCAAATAGGCCTCCTGCACGATGTCCTGCGCCTCGTGCTCGTCGCGCACGATGTGCCGGGCAAGCGTGTACGCGTCGTCCAGGAGTGGAACGACGCGCTGCTCGAATCGGTCGAGAAGGCTGTTGGCCACGTGATGTAGAACTCCGGTCGGGTGCCGTTTATTCCCGTCGCCGAATTGACGCAGTACCGCCGGTACCCACATGTTCCCGGACGACTCCCTTACATCAGCACGCTCGCTCCCGATGACCCGTTACGTCGCCCTGCTCCGCGCCATCAACGTCGGTGGCCATACCGTGAAGATGGACGCCCTGCGGAAGCACTTCTCGAGTATGGGCTTCACCAACGTCGAGACGTTCATCGCCAGCGGCAATGTCATCTTCGACGCGAAGTCGGGCGAGCCGGAGGTCCTCGAGGCCCGCATCGCCGCCGAGCTCGAGAACCGCCTCGGCTACGCCGTCGCAACCTTCCTTCGCACGCCGGCCGAGCTCGCGGCGGTCGTTAGGCATCAGCCCTTCGAGGCCGGTGTCATCGATCCCGCCCAACATGCGCTCTACATCGGCTTCCTTGCTCGACGGCCGGGTGCCGACACCGCGCGAAAGGTCGCCGCCCTCCGTACGGGCGTCGACGAGTTTCACGTGCACAAACGAGAGCTCTACTGGGGCTGCCGCACGCGGTTGAGCGAATCGGCAGTGTCGGGCGCGCTCCTCGAGCGCACCATCGCGATGTCGATGACGATGCGAAACATCACGACAGTCCGGAAGCTCGCCGCGAAGCTCGCTTAGCTGTCCTGAGCGCTCACGGGCGTCTCGCGAAGCGGATATTACGGACGCGCCCGGCCTCGACGCTGAACGCTGCCGGTCGATCCGTGCCGCTGCGCTCGAAGTGCAGGGTGAGACCGTTTCCAGTGCGGAATACATCAGGTCCCGCGGACACGAGCTTCTGCGCCGCGATGTGCCGCCCCGACAGAAACAACGCGCCGTTCTCGACCGCGAGGTGATACGTGGCGTCCACCTCGTCCGAGTAATAGTCGCCGGTGTAGACGGCCAGCTCGGCCGGATTCAGCTGTGCCGCGAGAGCCACGTCGCGCGAGCGGCGATCCGCGACCTGGCGCTCCGGCTTCGGCCCCATCTTCGGGCCGAGATAGACCTCCGCAACCTGCTCCGCGAGTGGACCGGGATTGATCGAGCCGAGATTGCACGTCTCCAGGACGCTGAAATGCTGATCGGGAAAGCGCAGGATCTCTGCCTTGTACCCCATCAGGGATCCACCATGCTCGTCGACACGGAGCCCGCGATAGGTGGTGACGTTGTTGCCGAACGCGTACGGGATGGTGTCGCCCTTGTTCAGCACACCGCGCGTGTGAATCATCGTCTGCAGCGCGTCGCCGCCGACCTTGTGGGTGTAGAAGTTCTCATCCCACTTCTGCAGATCCTCGATCGTGGTGTACAGACCGCCGGCGCCAATCTTGTCGAAGTTCTGGATGTAGGAGATCCGGTAGCCACCTTTGCCGTCGGCCTCGTAGCTCATCGCTCGGCCCTTCATCACGTGCCCGGGATCGTCATGGAAGTGCGTGTGCGTCATTCCGAGCGGCTGGAAGATTCGCTCGTCGGCGAACTCGCGCAGCGACTTGCCGGTGACCCGCTTCACGATCTGGCCGAGCAGAAAATATCCCGAGTTGCTGTAGAGGTAGTCGTCGCCCGGCTTGAAGTTGAGCTCCTTCTGGTGGGCGATGAGCGCCACCGCCTCCGAGTCCGAGAAGACGTCCTCGATCCGCAGACCGCCGAGCGACATCAGTCCGTAGATGTCGCGGATGCCGCTCGTATGATGGAGGAGATGATTGATCGTGATCGGCGCACCGTAGTCCGGCATCTCCGGGATGTACTTCCGGATGTCGTCGTCGAGCCGGATCTTGCCGTCGAGCACCAGCAGCGCGATGCTCGCCGCCGTGAACTGTTTCGAGTCCGAGCCCACATAGTAGACGAGCTTTGGCGAGTTTTGAATGTCATAATCGAGATTCGCCATCCCATAGCCGTGTTCGTAGACGAACCGCCCGTTCTGCAGCACGCCTAACGCGCACCCCGGTGACGTCGGCTTGTCCCACGCCGCGAAGATCTTGTCGACTTTCGGGTTCGGCGGGAATTGCTGTGCTGCCGCCGATGTTCCGCACAGCCCCGCTAGTACAACGATCGAGTAAACGCGCACGAAGTGCCTCCATTCATATCAACCAAATAGCGTTGGCGCGGACGGACACGGACACATACGACCGCGTCACGGAGAAAGCAAGAAGAAGCCTTCTCCGCGTCCGTCGCCGTTCAATATCCGCGTGTGTCTGCGCCACCGCTGTTGGCCGCGGCGAGAGGAACTACTCGTAGCGAAGCGCTTTGATCGGATCCACCGTCGACGCGCGGTATGCCGGCAGGAACCCGGCCGCCAGTGCGACGATCGTCAACACGACGATGGAGCCGATCACCACCACTGGATCATG
>DATEPP010000153.1:0-14520 GCA_035273165.1 Gemmatimonadaceae bacterium | reverse complement strand
CCGCGGCGCGATCCGGCTCGACGCACACGATCGCGTCCCATGGCGAGCCGTTCGCCATCGTGCAGATGCCGTCCCGGAGCCAACAACCAGCCGCGCCACTGGAGATCGACGGTGAGCTGACCGCGGAATGGCTCACGCAATTCATCCGTGAGGAGATGCGCCAACGGAACTTCGAGAAGACAGTGATCGGCGTGTCGGGCGGCGTGGACTCGGCGGTGACGGCGTATCTCGCGGCACGCGCGCTGGGAGCGAAGAACGTGATCGGTGTGCGGATGCCCTATCGAACGTCGAGCGCGGCCAGCCTGGAGCACGGGCAGCTGGTCATCGACGCGTTAGGCATTCGCGGCGAGACGATCGACATCTCGCCCGCGGTGGACGGCTATCTGCAGCATGTGCCCGACGCGGACGCGGGACGTCGGGGCAACGTGATGGCGCGCATGCGAATGATCACGCTCTTCGACCTGTCGGCGAAATACCGCGCGATTCCGCTCGGCACGGGCAATAAGACCGAGCGACTCTTCGGCTATTTCACCTGGCACGCCGACGACTCGCCTCCGATCAACCCACTCGGTGATCTCTTCAAGACGCAGGTCTGGGCGCTGGCGCGCCATCTCGGCGTCCCGGCGGTGATCGTCGACAAGCCGCCGACGGCGGACCTCGTCGTTGGACAGACGGACGAAGGTGATTTCGGGATCAGCTATCCGCGCGCTGACGAGCTACTGAACTGGATGCTGAGCGGGTACAGCGCGGCGGATCTGGTGGCGCTCGGCTTCGATCGCAACGAGGTGGCACTCGTCGCGAAACGTGTCGAGAGCACGCACTGGAAGCGCCGCCTGCCCACCGTCGCGATGGTGAGCCCTACGGCCATCAACGAGAGTTATTTGCGTCCGGTGGATTACTGATGGTCGTCTGGTCTTGGATCACTCAGACCGTCGTCGACTCCAGGGAGCGGCAATTGAATCACTCAGACGGCCGCTGGCGCATGGGTGTGGCAGGCGTCAACTGGTTCAACTTCGAAACTGCCGGAAACGGCCCGGAAAAGGCCGGGGACAACAAAGAGCGGCAACGATCTTCCAAAAAATCGTCACCGCTCTTTGTAGTTCTCCGGCCGCTTCAGGCCGTTTCCGGCAGTTTCGTTTTTCCAGCAATTGATGGCTCACTGAATCGCCCTCGTCGGAGGTCTGAGCGATTCGAAGTGCAGGTCCCTGACAGGAATCGTTAGGCGTCGGCCACGTACGCATCGGCCTCGATCTCGACGAGCATGTTGTCATCGATAAGGGCGCCGACTTCGACCATCGAGGTCGCGGGACGGATGTCCCGAAAGACTTCGCCGTGCGCGCGGCCGACCGCTTCCCAGTCATTGGCGATATCCACGACGAACATGCGAGTGCGGACGACGTCGGCAAGCGAGGCGCCGGCGTTGCCGAGGGCGGTCGCGATGTTGGCGAGTGCCTGACGAGTCTGGGCGGCGGCGTCGCCGATGCCGATGATCTTGCCATCAGGGCCCGTGGCAGTCGTGCCGGAGACGTGGATCCACGGTCCGACGCGCACCGCGCGCGAGTAGCCGATGACCGGTTCCCAGCGCGTGCCCGAGGAAAAATTCTGGCGAGTCACGGTCGTCATGCGGCGCGCGCGTAGGCGAGACTCACGGCGCGTCGCGCGCAGCGTTTGAGCGCTCGGTGCACGGCGCGAGCGTAGGTGATGAAGTTGAGTCCAGCCCAGGGATATCGGGCGAAGAATTCCGTCGGGAGCAGATCGCCTTTCAAGCGGTTACAGCGTCCGCAGGCGGCGACGAGATTTCCCGGCGCGTGAATGCCGCCCTTCGCGAGCGGGAAAACATGATCGATCGTGGCGAGGTCGAACTCGAGCGGGGCGGCGCAGTACACACAGCGCCGGCCGCAGTCACGCATCATTGCGTGCTTGATCGCGCGTTTCTGGTGGCCGCAGGGAACGCGCTCGGTTCTCTTGGCGCGGCGTGAGGGTCGGGGAAGTCGGGGGAGACGAACGTGGTGATAGTGTCGCCGAGACAATTTCACCTCGCGGAAAAAGAAACACCCCGCAACGGGAGTCGTTCCCGCAGCAGGGTGTCGCGTAAACCGAGGAAATGCGATTGGGGAGGACCGAGCTCGAAGGCCGCCGTGGCGGCCGCTCGTGTCTATCGGGATGTCGCTCTCGCAGCAGACTCCTGATGCTCATTCGCCTCCATGGCGCGCAGCAGCGGCCGATATCCGGGCACTGCTCGCTCGCATACAATTGCAGCGCGTGTGCCAGCCTCGCAAGAGGTTGACGGTCAACCAGTCACTCGCGTCACGCGGCTGTTGAGCGTTCGTGACTCAGGCCACCGCCGATTCCGCGGCAGCGGGAATCTCCTGCTCCTGATCGTCGAAGCCGTGACGTCCGTAATTCCAGCGTCCGCGAACGGGATCGCGAAGGGCGGCGATGATACGGACCGCCATCGCGTCGAGGAGCGTACGATCCGGCATCTCGGATCCGCCAAAGGGAAGCGGGATGTCGAAGCCGTCGTCTTCGCGACGGGGGATGAGATGGACGTGGTAGTGAAAGACGTCCTGGCCCGCTGTCTTGCCGCTGTTGACGACGATGTTCATGTCATCGCATTTGGTGACCTTGCGAATGACGTTCGCGAGTTGCGTCGCGACCTTGAACAGATGCATCGCGAGCTCGGGAGGTGTATCGACGAGGGACTCGTGATGTTGCCTCGGCACCACAAGGACGTGGCCGGAGTTCACCGGTTGAATGTCCATGAACGCGAGCGCGTCGGAATCCTCGTAACAGATCGAGACCTCCCCGGCGCCGTGAATCAGGTCGCAAAAGGTGCAGTGCACGTCTGCCGTACGCATCGTGGGCCTCGTCATCGGAGTGAGTAGCGGCTTGGAACGCAGGCTGGATGCCAGGCGGCGGACGCGGGCATTTGAGCCGGCTAGCCGCAGCGATCCGTCCATAGTCGATAGCTATCCGGGAGTTCGGAACGAAGCGTTAATGGACGAAGTGCAGATTCCTCGCTGCGCTCGGAATGACAGAGCTGTCACCTCGCCCGAGCGGCTCGCGTCGTGCTAGCTTAGAGGCTCAGCCCCAGAGCGGAGAATCCGTCGGATTTATGGCGACACAGACGCGAGCCGAGCGCAAGAGCGCGGGCGGCCTCACTACGGATCAGTTGGTCGGCGCGTATCGGACGATGCTGCTCTCGCGTCGGCTGGACGACAAGGAGATCCAACTCAAGCGCCAGAACAAGATCTTCTTCCAGATTTCCGGCGCCGGTCACGAGGCAATCATGACGGCGGCGGGGCTCGTGCTGCGGCCTGGCTACGACTGGTTCTTCCTCTACTATCGCGACCGCGCGCTCTGCCTGCAGCTGGGAGAGACGCCGACGGAGATGCTGCTCTCGGCGGTCGGCGCGGAGAGCGATCCCAATTCCGGCGGGCGGCAGATGCCGAGCCACTGGGGGAAGAAGGAGCTCAACATCGTTTCCGTGTCGTCGCCGACAGGCACGCAGTTCCTCCAGGCGGTCGGCTCGGCCGAGGCTTCGTTCCGCGCGAAGCTGCTTGGCGTGACGGAAGGATTCGAGAAGGACGAGGTCGTGCTCTGCACGACCGGTGACGGGACGACGAGCGAGGGCGAGTTCTGGGAGAGCCTCAACACCGCCTGCAACCTGAAGCTCCCGATCGTCTACATCGTCGAGGACAACGGGTACGCGATCTCGGTGCCGGTCGAGGTCAATACCGCGGGCGGCTCGATTTCAAAGTTGCTAACGGGATTTCCGGGACTGAACATCCAGCAGGTCGACGGCTGCGATCTCATCGCGAGCTACGACGCTGTCCGCAAGGCGGTCGATTACGCGCGGAAGCGAAAGGGTCCGGCGCTCATTCACGCCAGGGTGATCCGTCCCTATTCGCATTCGCTGTCCGATGACGAAGTGCTCTATCGTCCGCCCGAGGAGCGCAAGGCTGACGCCGATGTCGATCCGCTGAACACGTTCCCGAAGTGGCTCGTCGCCGAGGGGCATGCGACGGAAGAGGACATCCGTCGCATCCAGCAGGAAGTCGATGAGGAAGTTCAGGCGGCGACCGACGCGGCGCTCGCGGCACCGCAGCCTGGACCCGAGACGGTGTACGTGAACGTGTACTCGCCGGACGTGGATCCGACGAGCGAGCAGTTCGATACCGAGGACGACCCGCAGTTCTCGGGGAACGAGACGACGATGGTCGACCTGCTCAACGCGTGCATGAAAGACGAGATGCGCCGCGACGAGCGGATTCTCGTCTTTGGTGAGGACGTCGCCGACGTCTCGCGCGAAGAGAACATGGCGAAGGTCAAGGGCAAGGGTGGCGTCTTCAAGGTCACGTGGGGGCTGCAGAAGGAGTTCGGCGGCGTACGCGTTTTCAATACGCCGCTCGCCGAAGCGAACATCGTCGGCCGAGGAATCGGACTCGCACTTCGGGGATTCAAGCCGATCGTGGAGATCCAGTTCTTCGATTACATCTGGCCGGCGTACATGCAGCTCAGAAACGAGCTGTCGACGATGCGCTGGCGGTCGAACGGGGCGTTCAGCTCACCGCTCGTCGTTAGGGTGACGTACGGCGGCTACATACGCGGCGCGATCTATCATTCGCAGACTGGCGCATCACTCTTTGCCCACTGCCCCGGGCTGCGAGTCGTCTGTCCCGCGACGGCGCTCGATGCCAACGGCTTGCTGCGAACGGCGATCCGGTGCGACGACCCGGTGATGTTCCTCGAGCACAAGCACCTCTATCGGCAGACGTACAACAAGGCCGCGTATCCCGGACCGAACTTCATGATACCGTTCGGGAAGGCGAAGGTCGTGCGCGAGGGGACCGACGCCACTATTGTGACTTACGGCGCGACGGTCCAACGCGCTTTTGTTGCAGCCAATCAATTGGCGGAGGAGGGTGTCAGCTCCGAGGTGATCGACCTGCGCTCGCTGTCGCCATGGGATCACGAGCGCGTGTACGAGTCGGTGAAGCGGACGAATCGCGTGATGGTGCTGTACGAGGACTCGCTCTCCTGGGGCTACGGCGCGGAGATCGCGGCGCGCATCGCCGACGATTGCTTCGCATGGCTCGACGCACCAGTGAAACGGCTGGCATCGGCCGACACATACGTTGGCTACGCACCACAGCTGGAGGACGCGATTCTACCCCAGGTCGAGGACATCAAGCGAGGGATCACGGAGCTCGTGCGGTTCTAGCCCGGACGCTCGTGACGCCGTAGCGGTTACGAGCGTCGCTTGACACTGCGTCGGCGGCCGTCGAATGTTGGCGTGCCGCGGAGCTCCAGACGCCTCCGACAGGAGGCGTCGTCATTTTCAGCCGTCTCGCCTCATGCGTCTCGCCTCACGCGTCGCCACGACGCTGCTCGTCGCCGTTGGTGTCGTCAGCTGCTCGGAGTCGCCAACGAACGTGCACCATGGCGCGGTGTCGCTCGCGCTCGCTCCGCAGTTCTCGGCACAAGCCCAAGCGATCTATCGCAGCCTTGCCGCATTCGCGGTGACGCTGGACAACGTACACATCGTCGTCCGCGGCGCGCCGGTGGGAGACGAGCTCGGTCCGGTGCTGAAAGACACGCTCGTCGCGTTCCCGGCGACGGCCAATCAGATCGCGATCGTGCTCGAGATCCAAATTAAGGGCACAGAGCAGCAGGTCGTCGCAACAGTAGATCTGCAGTCGGGCTCAACGGTGTACTTCGAGGGGACCCAGGCGTTCGTCGCCAGAGTCGGCGATACGAGCACGTCGTCCGAGCCAGTCGCGATGAGCTATGTCGGACCGGGCGCGAGCGCGACGTCGCTCACCATCTATCCGATCATCTCGACGCAACCAGTCACGATTGCGCCACTCGGCTCAGCCACGTTCAACACGCAGGCGCTGGATCAATTCCAGCGCATCGTGACCAACCTGCCGGTAACATGGCGTACGGTAGATCCGACGATCGCGACGGTGAACGCAGAGGGCGTTGTCACCGCAACGAACAAAGTAGGATCGACGACTCTCATCGCGACCGGTCTCAATGGAATCTCGGCGCAGACCACCGTCGACGTGCAGCCCGCAACGCAGCTCGTAACGCTCCGCGGCGAGAACCAGAGCGGGATCGTCGGTGCCTCGCTTCCCGTGAGCATGACCGTACAGGCGCTCGCGGCCAATGGTCACTTCGTCTCGGGGGCGACGGTCAACTTCACTGCCGCGAGCGGAACCGGCAGCGTGTCGCAGAGCAGTGTGACCACGGATGTCGGCGGGCTCGCATCGACGAAGTTGACGCTCGGGCAGACGATCGGCACGTACACGTTCACGGCAACCCTGGCGGGCGTTCCGACGGCAACCACACGTGTGACAGCGACCGCAACCTCCGGGGCAGCCGCCGCGTTAGGCATCGTCGGTGGAGACAACCAGACCGACTCCGTGGCCGCGACGCTGGGTGCACCATTGAGCGTGAAGATCGCGGACGCGTTTGGAAACCCGCTGACGCAGCAGGCAGTCGATTTCCAGGTGACGTCTCAGAATGCACTGTTGATCGCCGCACCTGGCACGTCCGCCAACAGCTCACTCCGGCTGACGACGAACAGTGATGGCGTGGCGTCGGTGACGCTCGTCGGTGGAACGGTCGCGGGGACAGTGCATGTCACCGTCTCGGTGCCGCAGACGTCCCTTCCGGCCGTGTCGTTCACGGAGACGCTCAAGGCAGCGAATCCGACGCAGCTCCTCGTCATTCAGCAGCCTTCGAAGGCGGCGCAGGCGACGATCCCGTTAGGCACGCAGCCAAAGGTGCAGGTAGCGGATCAGTTCGGGAACGCGGTCACGCTGGCTGGGCTCGAGGTGGACGCTGCGGAATCCTGCACGCGGTGCGAGATTATGGCTTCGCCAACGGGGAAATCGCCGAGGCCTTCGCTGAGCCGTGAGAGCAGTCAAACCGGCATGCGAACGACTCGCGCGCCAACGCGGCGCGTCGCGGGCGTTATCGTCCCGCGCACGTCGCGTTTGACGATTCCGACGTCGATCGCTCGCACCCAATCGATCAGCGATACCTTCCCGCGCGGACTCGCGGGAAAAACGGCCGTGACCACCGATGCCGCTGGGGTCGCGACGTTCAGCGATCTAACGTTGAACGAGTTCGCCGGACCGTGGCAGCTGGAGTTCTTCACCCCGAATCAGTCGCTCGCCGTCGCCTTCTCCGACCCGATCGATCTTTCGGCCGGACCGGCCGCGTCGATCATTGCGTGGTCGATCGTGGACACGTCGTTCATCGCCGTTGCGGGAGATTCACTCTTCCCATCCGTGCGCGTGATCGACAAGGTCGGCAACGGCATTCCGGGAGTGAAGCTGACATGGCAAGCGTCAGACAAGTTGAGCCTGTTCGACGGCAAGGCTACCGTCGTCGACACGCAGACAGATGCTGACGGAATCTCGGTGCCCGGCACGTGGGTGACGCCGGCCGGAGCCGCCGGGCCGTTCTTCGTCGACGTGATCGCACCGGGTATGGAGCTCGAGAATTCGCCGCTGCGACTGATGGCGCTACTCCAGCCGCCAATTGGACGGGTCATCCCGCCTACCCAGCCTGTGTCGCCACGTTGATTGCAATTGTCAGCTACGGGCGCTCGGCTCGCTCGAAGGTGGTTTTCCCGCCGACGACGGTCATTACGATCTTCGTGTCGCGGATCGTCTCGGGAGGAATCTTCGTCAGGTCGCGGTCGAGGATGACGAAATCGGCGAGCATGCCGGGAGCCAGAGTTCCCTTCTCCTTCTCGGCAAACTCCGCGTACGCGGCGCCGGATGTGTAGGCGCGCAGCGCGTCCTCGACGCTGATCTTCTGCTCGGGGATCCAGCCGCCAGGATGCTTGTCGTCCAGCGTCCGGCGCGTGACCGCCGCGTAGATCCCCTCGATCGGCGTCGCGGGCGCGACGAACCAGTCGCTGCCGAAGGCGAGTCGCCCATGCACATCGAGGATAGACCGAAACGCGTAGGTCGTCTTTGCCCGCTCGTGGCCGATGACCTTCTCCGCCCAGCGGCCGTCGTCGATGGCGTGATACGGCTGCATGCTGGAGATGACGCCGAGCGCGGGTACGCGCGGGATGTCGGCGGGGGCGATGTGCTGGAGATGCTCGATGCGGAAGCGCCGATCCCGCGCGCCGTTCTCGCGCTCGACGCGTTGATAGATGTCGAGCTGCGTGCGGATCGCCTTGTCGCCAATAGCGTGGACGATGACCTGCAGGCCCGCCTTGTCCGCTCCCGACGTCCACTCGTAGAGGTGCTCCGGCGTATTCACGAAAAGGCCGGTGTCGTTAGGCGCGTCCGTGAACGGTTGCAGCATCGCCGCGGTGTGGGAGCCGAGGGAGCCGTCGACGAATCCCTTGAGTCCGCCGATGTGAAGCCAGGCGTTGCCGCGGCCGTGCGCCGCGACGGTATCGCGGAGCTGCTGCCACGACGCGAGCGGCACAACGGCATAGATGCGCGTTTTCATCCGTCCGTCTCGCTCGGCGCGCTGGAACGCCGCGAGGTCGGCGAAGGTGCCCATGTTGTGGACTGAGGTGACGCCGTTGCCGGCGAGGTAGCTCATCGCGGCGTCGACCGCGCGATCGGTGACCTCCGCCGACGGTTCGGCGACGGCGCGGTCGATGAGCGATTGCGCATTGTCCTTGAGGATGCCGGTCGGAGCGCGATCGGCGCCGCGAACAATGGTCCCGCCGGGGACGTCCGGGGTGTTGGCGTCGACGCCGGCGGCGCGCAACGCGGCACTATTCGCCAGACCCATGTGGCCGTCGAGCCGATTGATCCAGACGGGATTGTCGGGTGTCACCGAATCGATCCAGTCGCGGCGCGGCAACTCCCCGCCCCACTGCTCGTGGTCCCAATTGCCCTCGGTGATCCAGGCGCCGCGGGGCAGCGTCGAAGCGTATGCCTTGATGCGACGGATGAATTCTTCGGGCGTCTTTGCGTCGCGCAGCTGCACGGACGAGAGGCCGAAGCCACCGGCGATGAAGTGGACGTGGGAGTCGATGAAGCCGGGGACGACCATCATCCCCTGTGCATCGACGACGCGTGTGGCAGCTGTCGCAAGCTTCTTCACTGCCGCGCTGGTGCCGACCAGCGTTATGCGGTCGCCGGCGGCGGCGAGAGCGTCGGCCCAGGGACGTTTTGCGTCGCCAGTCCAGATGCGTGCGTTGACGACGGCGAGTGTCGGCGTTGCGGACGCCGAAGGAGAGGAGCGATTCGTGCGTTGGCCGTGCATGACGCTGGTGGGAAAGAGTGCCGCCAAGGCGGCGAGGTGGATGATCGATGAGGGGCGCATGAGCAAGTCGGCGCGGGGCACGCGGTAGAGTCGGATGGCGGCGGTGCGAGGCTCAAGACTGACGGCATCGCCGCGACATGGGAAGAGGAGCCGGCGCTTGACCGGAGGGCCGGTACCGGTGCACCATTCGAAAGAGTGGGGAGTAGCCGCCGGCGCGTCATTGCCGGATCGGCCGATCGTCAAGACGGAGCGCGCTGCGCTCCCGGTCGGCAGAGTGGCGCGACAGGCGCGCCAAGGGCGAGACCACTACGACACAGCGCACGGTGTCGTAGTGGTCTCGCCTTTTTGTATGCTATCGGGGTGACGGAAGTGAAAGAATGATCGGAATCGCGACCAACCTCTGGTTCTGGGTGATCTTCATCGCGTTCGTGCTCGCGATGTTGGCGCTCGACCTCGGCGTGTTCCATCGGAAGCTGCACGTAGTGCATCCGAAGGAAGCCTCGATGTGGGTGACGGTCTGGGTTGCGCTCGCGCTCGTCTTTGCCGGGGGCCTGTACTTCTTCTATGGCCATCACGTCGCGCTCACGTTCCTCACCGGCTACGTCATCGAAGAGTCGTTGAGCATCGACAACATCTTCGTGATGGTACTGATCTTCGAGTACTTCAAGGTGCCCGCGATCTGCCAGCATCGGGTGCTCTTCTACGGCATCCTCGGGGCACTCGTTATGCGCGGGCTCTTCATCGGCCTGGGCACGGTGCTGCTGGCGCGATTCCAGTGGGTGATCTACATCTTCGGGGTGATGCTGATCGTCACCGGCATTCGCATGGCGGTGAAGCAGGACGAGGAGTTCGAGGGAGAGCGCAACCCCGTGGTGCGGGCGGCGCGCCGCGTGCTTCCGCTGAGTGAGGACTTTCACGGCAAGCATTTCTTCGTCGTCGAGAACGGCCGGCGTCTGTTCACGCCACTCTTCCTCGTGCTCGTGCTCGTCGAGGTGACGGACCTCGTCTTCGCGATCGATTCCATTCCCGCGATCTTCGGCGTGACACGTGATCCATTTATCGTGTTCACGTCGAACATCTTCGCCATCCTCGGCTTGCGATCCTTATACTTTTTGCTCGCGGCCGTGGTCGATCGATTTTACCTGCTCAAGTACGGAATCGCGGCGATCCTCACCTTTGTCGGCGCGAAGATGCTCGGCGAGCAGTGGTTCCACATCGACATCCTGTGGTCGCTCGTCGTGATCCTCGGCGTGCTCGGGCTCTCGATCGCGGCGAGTCTCATCTGGCCGCAACGCGAGAAAGGCCCGCGCTTCGCGCGACCCACCACGGGGAAGACGGGATCGATGTTCGGGACGGGCGCGCGGCGGGACTAGGGCCGGCGCTCCATGGCTTCGCGAATGTCGAGCAGAATCTCGAAGTAGAGCTGCTCACGGCGGTAGGCGAAATCGAGTGCGGCCATCTGGGATGAATCACCGGTGGCTTTAGCACGCTCGAACGCCTCGCGGTACATCTCGTCCAGATTGCCAAGGATGCGCTCGCGGGAGCGGGACATGCGGATCTTCTCGAGGGCGTTGAGGGTCAGACGGGGCAGCGAGTCCGAAAGTGGTTCGCGGTCGTCATCGAGTCCCTCGAGCAGATAGCGCCGAGCCGCGTCCATCATTTTGCGGCGTGAAGGCAAGGGATTGTCCATGAAGCGACAGCGAATTTTCGAACGTGACGCGTATCGATGCGTGTATTGCGGTCAGCAGTTTCCGTCCGAGGAGCTCACGGTGGATCACGTGGAACCTCGCGTGCGTGGCGGCGACCGGTCGGACGGCAACTTAGTGACGGCCTGTAGAGCGTGCAACACACTCAAGGGACATCGTCGTCTGAGTGACTTTTTGCACGCCGAGGAGGTCGCGCGCGCGAACTTCTTTCGCTACGCGGTGCACGTGTGGCCGCGCATCCTTCGCGTGTTGCGCGAGGATCTGGAATCCCGCGCAAAGAAAGACTAACGCTGACCTTTCTCGCGCATGAGCTGCACGACGCGGCGATCATCCCGCGCGTGCGGCTCGAGGGCGTCGACGGCATCCTGCTCGGAGGCGCCCTCGAATTGCATGAGCGGCGGCGGATTGCCCTCGCCGGAGCGAGGAGTTCCAGCGCGGCGATCGACTTCGAGCACGACGCTCACGGGCGTCTCCCCGGCGATCGTGATTCGCCGGATGCGAACCGCCGGACCATGCGCAAGCGTGCGCTCGTAAAGGATGCCGTCCATGGGGCGTGCAAGGTGCACGGAACAGGTGGCGCGCGCAACCAGCATGGCGCGCCGAACGTGTCCTGTATCAATTTCTCCGAATGCTCGACACGATCACCATTGGAAGCCTGACCGTGCGCTCGGCGCAGCCCGCCGCGAAGGCGGGACGCGGATCGCGACCGCCGATTCTCTTCATTCCCGGCTATCTCGCGACGGCGTGGGTTTACGAATCGTATCTCTCCTTCTTCGCCGATCGCGGTTATGCGGGCTTCGCCGTGAACCTGCGTGGAAGGGACGGCAGTGGACTGCCATCGGGAAGCGACCTCGGACGCGTCACGCTCGACGACTACGTCGCCGACGCGCGCGAGGTCGCGCGCTGGCTGGTGGAGCGTTTTGGCCAACCCATCGTCTTCGGGCATTCGATGGGTGGACTGATCGCCCAGAAGCTCGGCGAGGAGGGGCTGGCACGAGCACTCGTGCTCCTGTCGCCGGCGCCCCCGCGTGGCATCAGTGTGATGACGGCGGGCGTCCTTCGGCGACAGCTGCGGTATCTGCCGGCATTGCTCCGGTCGCGCCGCATCGTGCCGCGCTTCGGAGACATGCGGGCACTCGTCCTCAATCGCGTGCCCGCGGCCGAACAGGAGGCAGTCTTCGCGCGATTCGTCCCCGACAGTGGCCGCGCGGGCCGCGAGATGAGCTTCGGCGCGGTGCGCGTGGACGCGGAGCGCGTTCGCGCCAATGGATGCAAGGTGCTCGTGGCGACGAGTGACGACGATCGCTTCATTCCGCAGCGGATCGCGCAGCGAATTGCCCAGCGCTATCACGCTCCGTTGTACGTCGCTCGCGGACATGGGCATCTGATGCTGCAGGAGCCCGGCTGGCAGGAGGCGGCGGAGTTCATCGCGGGATGGCTCGAGCGCGAGGTCGTGCATTGACCGGCGTGCTTACTCGGCTCGGCGGGGGCTGCTAGCTTCTGACGCATGCCGTCGGCTGAGGATTTTTTCGCGATCGACGTGCGCGTCGGTACCGTGATAGAGGCAGCGAATTTCCCTGAAGCGCGCAAGCCGTCGCTGCGACTGGCGATCGATTTCGGTGCGGAGCTGGGAGTGCGTCGATCGAGCGCGCAGTTGACCGTGCACTACCGGCCCGAGGAGCTGATCGGCCGCCAGGTCGTCGCGGTGGTCAACATCGGGACGCGGCGGATCGCGGGATTCACGAGTGAGGTCCTCGTCCTCGGAGCCATGCCGACCGGGACCGAAGTCGTGCTCCTCGCCGTCGATCGGCCGGTGGCGAACGGAACGCGCATCGGCTAGCTGCGCGCGGCGCATAACGACGGAGTCGGTCGGTGCGCACGGCGCCGAGGGCGGTGACTCTTCAATGGAGACGGAGGAACTTATGGCGGTGTCGGCAGGCGAGGAGACGACGCTCGATCCCGAGATTCAGCGCAAGGGCTACATGCATCCCGAGGTGCTGGTCACGACCAGCTGGCTCGCCGAGCACCTCAACGATCAGAACATTCGAATCATCGAGAGCGATGAGGATGTTTTGCTCTACGACACGGGTCACATTCCGAATGCTCAGAAGGTTGATTGGCACACGGACCTCAATGATCCGCTCGTGCGCGACTACGTCAGTCGCGAGCAGTTCGAGGAGCTCCTCCGATCGAAGGGGATCGACGACTCCACGACGGTGATCTTCTACGGCGACAAGAACAACTGGTGGGCGACGTATGCGTTCTGGGTCTTCCAGCTCTTCGGCTTCACGAACGCGCGGGTGCTGGACGGTGGACGCGCTAAGTGGGAGCAGGAAGGCCGGCCGATGACGACGGACGTGCCCCACTTCCCGCGGACGAGCTACGAGGCACGCGAGCGTCGCGACGAGCCGATTCGCGCGTTCATGGGTGACGTGCGCCGGCACATCGACGCCAACGGCAAGCTCGTGGACGTGCGCTCGCCCGACGAGTACACGGGGAAGAAGCTGCACATGCCGGACTACCCGCAGGAAGGCGCGGTGCGCGGGGGCCACATTCCAGGCGCCCGGAATGTTCCGTGGGCACGCGCGGCCAACAGCGATGGAACCTTCAAGTCGGCGGCGGAATTGCGCGGCATTTACGAGAAGGAACAGGGACTTGCCGCGGACGACGACGTGATCGCCTACTGTCGGATCGGCGAGCGCTCGTCGCACACGTGGTTCGTGCTCACCTACCTGCTGGGGTACGATCGAGTGCGTAACTACGACGGCTCGTGGACTGAGTGGGGGAACGCGGTGCGCGCCCCGATCGAGCGATGACGGCAACTCCAACGAAGCCGGTGATCACGAAGACGCGGGCGGTGTGGCGGGGCGAGCACCGCTTCGACGCCGGGCCGGAAGGGCGCACCGCGCCCGTGGACGCCGACGCCAAGACCGCGCCGGGACCAGTTGAGACTTTGCTCAACGCGCTCGCGACCTGCTCCGCGGTGGATGTGCTCGACGTGCTGACGAAGCGGCGGACGCCCGCGGAGCGACTCGTCGTGAACGTGACGGCGACACGCCGGACGGAAGCACCGCGCCGCGTGGAGCGGGTGGACCTGGAGTTCGCAATCGACGGCAAAGGAATTCTCGTCGAGCACGCGGAACGGGCGATCCAGCTCTCGTTCGAGAAGTACTGCACGGTGGCCGCGTCACTCGCGCCGGACATCGTCGCCGAGACGACACTGGTCCTCAACGGCGAACGACAGCCGGCACAGCGACGTAAGATCTGGACGCCTTGAGAGCAGCTATCAGTCAAAAGGCCATAGCTATCGGGGAATAGGGAACGAAGCGTTGATGACATGAAGTGCAGATTCCTCGTCGCTTCGCTCCTCGGAACGACAAGTGTCATCCCGAGCGCAGCGACGGATCCCCCCCCACACACATGTCATCCCGAGCGCAGCGAGGGATCTGCTTCTCGCTCGCGCTCGAAGCAGATCATCCTATGTGGAGTCACGTGCGCTGATCGCGCACGCTCCCCCGTCCTCTCGCCAACGAAACGCTTCGTTCCTTATCCGCTGATAGCT
>DATEPP010000152.1:0-7264 GCA_035273165.1 Gemmatimonadaceae bacterium | reverse complement strand
GCTGCTGTCAGCTCTTCCCAATGAACCGAGAGTCGGCCTGGTGCCGCTGGTGTCTGCGCCCACGCGGTCGATGCGAACAAGACCGCGACGAGAGCCGATGACGATCTGCGCACGTGTCCTCCGTTTCCTGGTGTGCGGCTGATTGTAGCAATTGCTCGTCCGGCTGCCAGGGGCAGCCGTGCACTGCCTCCCCAAATAACACGATGACCGTGCGAGGGTAATCTCCCGCACGGTCATCTTCCAAATTGCCTACGCGATGCTCAGCTGCCGATCGAGCAGGGCACCGTCAACCGTCGTGCATCGCACTCGGCGGACGGAATGAGCATGTTTGCATGAACGACGTCGCCGGGGCGATCCAGCGGCAGTGATGCCAATCGACCGTACCGCCGCGCGTCGATCCATCGCGTACCCTGCGTCCACATGAGCGAGTAAAGTCGGTTGTAGAGCAGCTCGTCGACGAACGCCGAATCGGAGCTCGCCGCCGTCAGCGTCGTTGGCGCGAGACCGCCTGCGTTCACTCGCACCAGGTTGAGGTCGTTGATTGCTCCAGCCTTGTCGTTCGTGTTCCATCGGATCTCGGCACGAAGCAGCAGCAGCTCCTCGTTCGTGATCCAGGGGATGTCGGCTCCAAGATCGGCGGCGAGCGTCTCTGGGTCATTGTACATGACCGGTTTGTACGTCCCCGTCAGATTGTTCAACGTTCGCGGGGCCGGCGCCAACGCGACCTTCGTCGTGAGGCGAAGATCGGGCTCGCCGTTTGGCCGGAGCTGTGCGCCGGAGATGATCGAGGGGTGCACCCAGTACGTGTTGGACGTCAGGACATCCGATATCGGGTTCGAGAGCTCGTTAGGTGCGCCCGTATAGCCAAAGTAGACGCCCAGCTTCAGCGACGCCGGAAGCCCAGCCTCGGTGATGAAGGACTGGTTGATCGCCGTCGACGCTTGCGTCCAGCAGGCCGCGCAGTTCACGAACGTCGCGCGATGCACGAGGAGCTTCGCCGCGAGCGCGCGATTGAACTGCGCGAACGTCGCCGGGGTGGTGAAGCCCGTATACCCAGGCACGAAGGAGAAGGGGAAGCTGCCGCCTCCGGCCTGAAGATCGGCGTAGCCCTGATCGAAGAGTGCCGACGCCGCCGCCATCGCATCCGTCATCGACACCAGGGGCGCGGGAGGATCGGAGATCGGTCGATCGACGTCGATCGGGATGCCGGTGGGCCCGCTCCGGATGGCGAGGATGTGCAGATGCCACGCTTTGATGGTCTCCGCGAAGCCAAGCGCTGCCTTCTTCTCCTGAGGAGTGAGCGAGGTCGCGTTCGCGAGCGCCGCGAGGTACACGTTGATCGTGCGGATCGCCTGGTACTGTCCGCTCCAGATGCCGCCGGCGCGTCCACCCGGATCCTGTGGGCCGCGGATCTCCTCGCCCGTTTCGCGTGGATCGTTGCCGAGGAGGTTCCAACCTTCGCGGCCGTAGATCCCCCATTGCTGGATGATGGCGCCGCGGTCGTTGAACGCCTGCGTTTGCACTCCCACCGCGGCACGAGCGAGCACGTCCCGCGACGGCGACGCGGTCAATGTTTCGGCAGTGGGGGCGTTGAGATTTTGCACATCGAAGTTGTTGCACGCCGCGATCAGGACGCCGGCGGCAAGGAATGTCACGACACGGCGCCTTCGCGGCATCACCGTGCGAATATGTCGAGTCGTCGTCATCAGAACCCCACCGAGAAGTCGAAGAAGAAGCTGCGGCTCGGCGGATACGGAGCCACATCGAGATTGTTGCGGATGGCGGCAGAGCCCACGTTCGCTACCTCGGGATCGAGGCCGGAGTATTTCTGCCAGGTGAGAAGGTTTCGGCCGCTCACCCCGACGCTGATGTTGCGGGCGCCGAGGCCGACGCGGTTGACCCACCGTTGTGGGACACTTGTGCGAATGCTCAACTCGCGAAGCTTGAGGAACGAGGCATCCTCGATGTACGGCGTCATCACGCCGCCGTTGTAACCCTTCATGCGGTACGTCCACGCCGCCGAGCCGTAATCGGCCGAGAGCCCGGAATCATCGTAGAGGAACTGGGTGAGGTTGATGATGTCGCCGCCGTGCTGGTAATCGAGGACGACGTTGAGATCGAAGGGCCCGTACGACAGGTTGTTCACGAGGCCCATCCGGTAGTCGGGGGCCGAGTTGCCGATCTGCACGTCGGTGGCGGTACGGTTGCCGTTCGCGTCGAACGCACGACCCACGATCTGGGTGAGCGGCTTCCCCTCCTGAATGAATGTCACACCCAGACCGCCGAATCCGGAGAGCGGCGGACGGAACGGCGGAAGACCGGCGAGGTCCTTCACCTCACTCGTATACCGCGTGTACGTCGTGCGGACGAGCCACACGGTGTTCGAGCGCTGCAACGGCGTGATGCCGATCGACGCCTCGATTCCCTTATTCTGGATCCGTCCCCCGTTGAACACCTGACTGGTGAAACCGGTAGACGGAGCCGGCACGCGCTGCAGCAGTAGGTTCGTCGTGTTGCGGTCGAATCCGGTGAGTTCCCAGGTGAGCCGGCTATGCGCGGCGATGCCGTCGATGCCGACTTCCAGCTCCTTCACGCGCTCCGGCTCGACGCCGGAGAAGCCCGCCGCCGTGGCGACGGTGAATCCGGCGATGCTCCCGAGCTGGGGCGTTCCGAGCTGGGTGAACTTCTGCCCGAAGATGGGAAGATTGCCGGTCTCACCATATGCGATGCGCGGCTTGAGCTCACTTCCTGGTCCGAGCAGGCCGAGCAGGCGATACGAGGCGGAGATCTTCGGAAAGATGTTGTACTTCGCGACGTCGCCGTCCACGCTGCTTCGCTCGGCTCGCAGACCGGTCTGCACGAGAAGCAGCTCGTTGAGCAGACGAATCTCCTCCTGCCCATAGAAGGCGAAGGTGCGCTCCTGCGTCAGATTCTGCGTGCCGGTGGTGTTGGTCCCCTGCCCAACGAAGCGCTGGCCCGGAATCAGGTTCGTCGTCTCGATGCGGCTCGTCGCAAGCTGGCGATCCTCGTACTGCAGACCAGCCGAGGTATTCAGCGACCAACCGCCGCCGTGGAAGATGTGCACGGCGTTGGCGTTCCAGTTGTAGTACTTGCTATCGCCGTCGTTATCGATGGCGGCGCCCGGCAGCGTCGAGGGCTGCTCGAAGAACAGCTCGTTAGGCGCCCAGAGCTGGTTGTTCTGATGGAAGATGTCGAGTCCACCAGAGCCAACGAAACGCAGAGACTGCGACGTCGTGTTGAGTGCGTTGTAATCCATCGTCACGCCACCGGTAAACCGGTTCGTGACTTCGTGGTTCTTCGCGAGATCGTCCGTCTGCAGCTGATTGGCCTGGATCCCCCAGTCGGGCGTGACGTAGTTGCCGGTGGCGTCACGCTGCTGCAGGTCGACAAAGCTGGGCGTGTACGCGAACGCGTAGCCGCCGCAAGCGAAGTTGTTACAGTTGTTGTTCCAGCCCCGATCGTTGGCCGAGCGATTGAAGACGCTCGACACGTGCACGGCGGCTTTCGCGCTGAGGTCCTGGTCGATGTTGGCGCGAAGTCCCTGGCGATCGAAGCCGGTGTTGCGCTCGATACCACCGTCGTGCTTGTTCGTGAGCCCGATGAAGTACCGCGTTCGGTCCGAGCCGCCGGTGACGTCCGCGACGGTCTCGTAGGAGAGCGCGCTGGGCGTGTAGGCCTGATCGTAGTGGTTGAAGTACGGGTTCGGGTTGCTGTCGAACCAGTGCGCCACGCCCGGGCCGTACTTGGCAACCGCGTCAGCCTCGGTAAAGCGCCGGCTCTCGAGGGTCCTCGAAGGCCTGAACTGGCCAAGCCGCTGCTGCAGCCGAACGCTGCTCTGGCCGGCCTGCCCGCGGCGTGTCGTGATGATGACGACGCCGTTTGCGGCCTTCGAGCCATAAATCGAGGAAGCCGCCGCCCCCTTGAGGATCTCGATGTTCTCGATGTCGTTGGGGTTGATGTCGGCGACGCGGTTCACGGCGTCGTCCTCGGCAGTCGCGTACGCGGACGCCGAGATATCGCCGCGGCCGCTGGCGACGGTCGCGTTGGAGTAGATCACGCCGTCAACCACGTACAGCGGATCGTACGCGCCGAGGATGGTGTTGTTGCCGCGGATCTGCATCTGGATGCCGCCACCCGGTGCACCGGAGTTGGACTGCAGGTTCACACCGCTGATCTTGCCAACGAGTGCGTTCTCGATCGTGGGAGCCGCAACCTGGGTAAGCTCCTCACCAGAGACGCGCGCGACGGCAGTTGTCGCGCTCCTGACGTCCACGGTCGTGGCCTGGCCCGTGACAACAACGCTCTCGAGCAGGAGGGGATCCTTCTCCAGGGCGAAGTCGGCCGTGGTCTGGCTGGCATCGATGGGCCGTGAGACGCGCTTGAAACCGAGCGCGCGGGCGAGGAGGGTGATGTTGCCGTTGGGTGCCGCGAGGCGGAACTGACCATTCGCGCCGGCGCGTGACGTTGCCGCGGTGCCTGGGACAGAGACGGTCGCACCGGGGAGCGGCTCGGACGTGCCCGCGATGGTGACGGTGCCAGTGATGATTCGGGTTTGAGCGCGAACCGCTGTCGGGAGCAGCACGAACAACACTGCTCCGGCGACGGCGAGGCGCGAGAGGCGTGGGCGCAAGAATCCTCCCGATGCGAGGGGGTCTATTCGAGGGACAGAGTGGAGGAGGGCAGAATCGAATGGGGGCGTAGCGATGTCAAGGAGAGAAGCCTCGGTTTGTGACGGCCCGTAAGGATTTCAAGAGATCGTGCGGCCCGCTCACGATGCGCCGAGCGTCCGATCCCTCGGGGGACCGGACGCTCGCAAGCACCTCCTTCTGACAGCCGCGGACTTATGGCTCTGGCTTCACAACCGTCGGCTTCGCGGACAGCCGGAGCTGTGACGAGGACTCGAGGCTGGCCTTGAACTGTGCCGCCAGCTGCGCGACATCGATCGGCATCTCGTCAGGCATTCCGTACACTCGGGCGAGACTCGTCTGTGCCTTCGCGTAGCTACTATCGGCGTCCAGTGCTGATTGGTACGCGACCGATGCCGAACCCGGATGACCGGTTCGCTCCAGCGCGACGCCGAGGTTGTTCGCGAACGCCGGCGCGTCAGGGCGAAGCTCGACGGCCCGCGCGAGCGGAGGCAGTGCTTCCTCATACCTCCCCGCGTCGATGAGCAGCAACCCGAGATTGTTCATCGACCAGCTGTCGTTCGGGTCGATCGAGAGGGCGTGACGGTACGAGCTCTCCGCCGAATCGCGCTGGCCGAGCGCGCTCTCGACGCGTGCCATGACGCGATGCACCTCGGCCGAACCAGAGTCGAGGGCAACGGCGCTCTCGATCCGGACGAGCGCATCCTTCGGCTGGCCCTTGTCGAGCAGGACCCGGCTCAGATTGAGCAAAGTCTTAACATTGGACGAATCGAGCGCGAGTGACTGCTCCAGCGCTTCACGGGCTCGATCCAGATCGCCGTTCTTCCACGCCGACAGGCCGAGCATGTAGAAGCCGAAGGCATTCGTCGGGTGACGCTCGACGTAGGCGCCGAACGACTGCTCGGCATCGGCGTACTTCCGCTGTGCGTACGCGCTCTGCGCCGACGCGAAGGTGACGATCCGATTCTCGGTCCGGGCGGAGTCGACCTCGCCGCCCGCGAGCTCGGGTGACGATTGTGGAGTGACCACGGCCGGCGGCAGGGACGACACGGTGGTGTCGGCCTTCTTCTTCTCTCCGCGGGTCACGCAGGCACTGATGATTGTCACGATCGAGAGCACGACGCTCGTGATGATGACGGGAGTGCGGCTGGTGTTGTTGAATCGGGAAAAGCGTTCCGGGCGGTACATAGAAATCCTCCTGTGCTATGGCACTCCGCTGTGGGAGCACCGGTTGGCGGTGACATCGCGGGCCCATGGAAAGGCAAGGCGATGTCCCGCTGCGGGGAGGATTTGGAGATCAACCTAACCGATTATGGAACAGCGAGTTACAGTGATAGGTGTGGCGAGGCGGTGCGGCTATCGTGTTCGCGGGGACACGTCTGGTAGCGCGTCGATGTGTCCGACGGGACACGTCCCGCAGTGGGAGTGTCATCCCGAGCGCTCAGACCTCCTACAACTCCGATTACTGCAAGCATCAATTGATGTAACTGCGAAACGGCCGGAAAAGGCCGGAAACAGCACGGTACGACAAAGAGCGCCAGGAACCTCTTTGGAGATGCCGTTGGCGCTCTTTATTGTTTCCGGCAGTTTCACGGCCGTTTCCGGCTGTTTCGATGTTCAATCAGTTGATGTCGGCCAGGGATCGGCGGCGTCGGAGGTCCGAGGCCTTCAACGAGCAGAGCCCCCGTCCCGCGTCAGCGACTGCTGATACCGTGGCGGCGCATGATCTTGAGGAGGCTCGCGTGGTCGGCGAGGCCCAGGTAGTGGGCGGTGCGCGTGATGTGCCACTCGTTCTGCTCGAGCGCGGCGACGATGATCTGGCGCTCCGCCTCGGCCTTGCGCTCGAGGAAAGTGCGCGGCTCCGGCCGGCCCGACGTGGGCGGCGAGCCTTCCGCCCCTTCCATAATCTCGGCCGGCACGTGCTCGGCGCCGATCCGGTCGCCGTCGGCGGCGATGAGCATACGCTCAACGACGTTCCGCAGCTCGCGGACGTTGTTCCGCTTCCAGTCGTAGGCCGCGAGAAGCGCGAGTGCTTCCGGCGCGATCGTCTTCCGCCGCATGCCGAAGCGCGCGCACGTCGCGGCGATGATCACGTCAACGAGCTCTGGCAGATCGGAGAGGCGCTCGCGCAGCGGCGGTACCCGCAGGATGTGGACGGCGAGACGAAAGAGCAGGTCTTGGCGAAAACGACCGGCGGCGACGTCGGCCTCGAGATCGCGGTGCGTCGCGGCCATGACCCGCGCCGGCACGGCGATCGGCTGCATCGAGCCCACCCGCACGACCTTTCGCTCCTCGAGCACACGGAGGAGCTTGGCCTGGGCCGGGGCGGGGAGCTCACCGATCTCGTCGAGGAAGATCGTGCCCTTCGCCGCCGACTCGAAGGCGCCTTTGCGTGTCGTGTTCGCGCCGGTGAACGCGCCGCGCTCGTGGCCGAACAACTCGCTCTCGATGAGGCTCTCGGCGAGTGCACCGCAGTTGACGGCGATGAATGGCTCCCGCTCTCGCCCGCTGAGTCGATGTACGTCGCGCGCGACCAGCTCCTTGCCTGACCCGCTCTCGCCGATGATCAGCACCGTGCTCGGGATCGGCGCCACGCG
>DATEPP010000151.1:0-11687 GCA_035273165.1 Gemmatimonadaceae bacterium | reverse complement strand
CCCTGCAGCCTGCTCACGTCCGAATCCTCGAGCTTGCGAACGATGTGGCCGCCGGCCACGGCGCGGAGCACCGTCACCGGCGCCTTCTCGACGCGCGAGTAGCTGTCGACGAAATACTTCCCGTTAGGCGAAAAGTCGATGTCGTGATGCCCGTCTTCCGGGGTCAGCAGGGTGAGCCCTGAGCCGTCATAATTCACGCGATAGAGGCGCGCGTAGTAGGGCACGCCGGGCTCTCGGCCGCGTGCGGTGAAGTAGACGTACTTGCCCGCTTCGTCCACGTACTCGATCTGACCCACGTCCCACTGGCCCGTGGTGAGTTGATTCTTGACCATCCCGCTTCGGAACTTCGACCGCGAGAGATCGACCTCGCCGTTGGCGACCGTCGACCGGCCCGGGCTAGCAGGAGCGCCGGCCTGAGCGATCGAGGTTCCTCCACCAGCGTCCATGCGATAGAGATGCGACCAGCCATCGCGCTCGGACCACCAGAACGCATCGGCGCCATCCTTCGTCACGTACCAGCTCACTGGATCGAAGGTCGGCGGTCCGATCTCGACGAAGGTCTTGCTCGAGTCGCGTGCGATCACGTGCACGTCGCCCGTTCTGGCGTCGACCGAGGCCAGATAAGCACTCTTTGAACCACGCGTCAGCCAGGTGACGTAGACTTTGTCGGAGGTGGTGCTCCACGCCGAGTCACGTGCCGAGCCCTGAATCGAGAGCTGATTCGGTGTCGGCGTCAGCTTCACGGCGAGATTCGTCTTCGCGGCGACGTCGATGATATGGAAGCCGGGCACCGGCACGATCGAGTCGCCGGGTAGCGCGTAGGGCTGGCTGTACACCTTCGGTCGCTGCGGCGTGTAGGAGATGTACGACATCTGGCCGACGTTGCGCTCATCGTTGCGCGCGACGATGAGCTTCTTCGAATCGGGCGACCAGCGAATCTGCGGCCGACGGGGTTGCGGGCGCTGCAGCTCGCTGGGTCGTGGATCCGTGAGCCCGTACGACCAATACCTCACACCGTCAGTCGTGAGCTGCGTCGAGTCGCCGCCGCCGCGCGGCCGGACGTAGACGTTGTACTTGTAGACGAACGCCTCGAGTTTCTTGTCCGGCGAGAGGACATACGGCGTCTCGCTGGGGAGCGTATCGTGCACCGCGCAGCGGTAGGCGGCGATGTCGCAGAGGAAGCGCTTCTTGTTCGCCGTGAACTCGATCTCGCGCTCGTTCTTTCCGTCGTTCGTGAACTTGAACGTCCGGAAGGGCAAACGCGCGGGGTCGTAGCTCGTATCGTTCGCGACCGACATCGCCGCGGCCAAGCGCGTGTTCTCGAACAGCAGCGCGCGCGTGTTCTTCACCGGGTCGACGATCACGAACTCGGGCCCGTTCTGCGTCTTGTTGCGATACCAGAAGCGCGCGCCATCGAGCAGCCATTGCGGGCGCACCTCGTCGCCGAAGGTGATGAGCGACGTATTCCAATCGAGCAGCTGCTCGGCGCGATTGTAACTGACCTGCTGACCGCGCGCGACGACGAGCGGCATGGCGAGCAGCGCGACGCCGCAAGCGATCCGGCACCGAGACGAAAGCATGAACGACCTCCGCAGAGAGGCGGCTTGGTTGTATGGGACGGGAGAGGTTTGCCGCGCAGCAATCCTACGGCTGCGCAGCTGGAAACGCGAGGTCAGGTCACCCCGACGTAGCTCTACGCGCGACGCCGCACGAGCGTTAGGATCGTGTACACGGCGACGGGTTCGTCCGCCTGGTTTCGCACCTCGACATCCCACGCGACGACACCCTGCGGGACCTGACCCTCGCGATCCTCCTTCACCGTCTTCTGCTTGCAGGTGAGACGGGCCTGGATGGTGTCACCGACGTAGACGGGCTTGACGAATCGAAGATTCTCGAGGCCGTAGTTAGCCAGCACTGGGCCAGGCGCTGGGTCGACGAAGAGCCCTGCCGCGGCGGAGAGCACGAAGTAGCCGTGCGCCACACGACGCTCGAAGAGCGACTCCTTCGCCGCGATGTCGTCCATGTGGGCGTAGAAGAAGTCGCCGCTGATGCCGGCGAAGTTCACGATGTCCGCTTCCGTGATCGTACGCCGATGGGTGATGAGCGTCTCGCCGATCTCGAGCTCGTCGAAGTATTTCCGGAACGGATGTACGCGGTCGCTCTTCTGCGCCGCTCCCGCGATGTACTCGTTCACGACGTGGGACAGGGTCGTGGGGGAGCCCTGGAGCGCCGTGCGTTGCATGTAGTGAAGCACCCCACGCACACCGCCCATCTCCTCGCCACCACCCGCGCGACCCGGACCACCATGCACGAGATGCGGCATCGGCGAGCCGTGCCCCGTGGATTCCTTCGCGCTCTGGCGATTGACGAGCATCAGACGCCCGTGATGCGACGCCGTGCCCAGCACAACCTGCTTCGCCACATCGTCGTCGGCGGTGAAGAGCGACCCGACGAGTGAGCCCTTCCCTCGCTTCGCCAGCTCGATCGCGTCGTCCACGGACTTGTACGGCATGACCGTATTCACGGGGCCGAACGCCTCGACGTCGTGCGGCGCGGTGGCCGCGAATGGATCCTTCGCGTAGAAGAGAAGTGTCGGGAAAAATGCACCGCGGCCGCGGTCCGCACCAATGACGTCGAAATCCTCGGGATTCCCGAATACGCGCTCGGTTTGACGAGCGATTGCGTCCACGCTCTTTTTCACCTCGCGGACCTGCGCCTGCGCCGCGAGAGGTCCCATGCGAACGCCCTCGATCGCGGGGTCGCCCACCTTCACTCCCTGGAGCCGCTTGACGAGTGCCTGCATCAGCGGCTCGACCATGAGCTCCGGAACGAGCGTCCGGCGAATCGCGGTGCACTTCTGTCCAGCCTTCACCGTCATCTCCTTCGCTACTTCCTTGACGAAGAGATCGAACTCCTCGCTGCCCGGCGCGGCGTCCGGACCGAGCATGGAGAAGTTCAGCGAGTCCGCTTCAGTATTGAAGCGAACGTTCTGATCGAGAATCGACGGCTTGGCGCGCAGTATCCGCGCGGTGTCGGCCGAACCGGTGAACGCGACCGCGCACTGCGCATCGAGATGGTCGAGAAGATCGCCGGCGCTGCCGCAGAGCAGCTGGATCGCCCCCTCGGGAAAGATTCGCGACTCGATCATCGCCCGGAAGACAGCCTCCGTGAGATACGACGTGATCGTCGCCGGCTTGACGATGGCCGGCACGCCGGCGAGAAGCGTCGGCGCGAGCTTCTCCATCATCCCCCACACGGGGAAGTTGAAGGCGTTGATGTGAACGGCGACGCCCTCGAGTGGCACACAGACGTGCCGGCCGACGAACGTCCCCCCTTTCGACAGCGACTCGGTGGCGCCGTCGACGTAGAACGTCTCGTTAGGCAGCTCGCGCCGTCCCTTCGAGGAGTAGACGAAGAAGGTCCCGATGCCGCCGTCGATGTCGATCCACGAATCCGTCTTCGTCGCGCCGGTGGCGGCGGAAATCTTGTAGAACTCTTCCTTGCGCGATGTGAGGTACTGCGCCATCGCCTTGAGCATCAGCGCACGCTCGTGAAAGGTCATCTTCCGGAGCGCCGGTCCGCCGACACGCCGCGCGTAGTCGACCATTCGCGCGAAGTCGATTCCCTCCGTCGAAGCTTCCGCGACCGGTGCGCCGGTGACGGCGTGATGCAGAGTCGCGAACTTGCCCGATCCCTCGACCCACTCGCCGGCCACGTAATTCTGGAGGCGGCGCGGATGCTCACCCGTGAGATCCAGCGGCGACGCCGTCAATGTGCTCGTCATCCTAACTCCGATTCTGGGTTCATCCGGAATTACCGGGATTGTCGTGCTCTAAGGTCCGCGGCCAATGGTGCTGCACGCCCGAGGACGGATCGCGACGCCGCTGAACCAGTCCAGGTGCGAGATGCCAGGGCCGAGAGGGCAGGCGTGAGATCGACCGCGGTCTCAGGCGTCAGAGCGTGGTCCACAAGTCAAACGCGTTCTATCACCATTGCCATTCCCTGCCCGACACCAATGCACATGGTCGCGAGAGCATAGCGCTTCCCCGCTCGCTCCAGCTCGCGCGTGGCGGTGAGCACGAGCCGAGCGCCCGACATGCCTAACGGGTGACCGAGCGCGATCGCGCCGCCGTTCGGGTTGACCCGGGCGTCGTCATCGGCGATCCCCAACTCGCGGAGACACGCCAGCGACTGTGCCGCGAACGCCTCGTTGAGCTCGATCACGTCCATGTCGTCGAGCGCGAGGCCCGCCTGCTCCAACGCCTTTCGCGACGCCGGCACCGGGCCCATGCCCATCAGCCGCGGCTCGACGCCGGCGACGGCACTCGCGACGATCCGCGCCGCGGGTTTCAGCCGATGCCGCGCGAGCGCTTGCTCCGAGGCGATCAGCAGCGCCGCGGCGCCGTCGTTCAGCCCCGACGAGTTCCCCGCCGTCACCGAACCCTTGCCATCGGCGCGGAACGCCGGTTTCAACTTTGCTAACACCTCGAGCGTCGACTCCGGCTTGATGAACTCGTCCGTCTCGAAGCGCTTCGGCTCGCCCTTCCGCTGCGGAATGGTCACCGGGGTGATCTCCGACTGGAATCGCCCCGAGGCCCGCGCGCGTGCCGCCTTCTGCTGGGAGTTGAGCGCGAAGCAGTCCTGGTCCGCGCGCGACACCCCGTACTTCTCGGCGACATTCTCCGCGGTCTGACCCATCGAATCGACGCCGTACCGCTCGCGCATTCGTGGATTGACGAACCGCCAGCCAAGGCTCGTATCGAAGACCTCGATGTCACGTGACCAGGGCTTATTCGCTTTCGCCATCACGAATGGAGCACGCGTCATGTTCTCGACGCCGCCCGCGACGTAAAGATCGCCTTCGCCAACCTTGATTGCCCGCGCGACCCCCGCGATCGCGCTCATCCCCGACGCGCAGAGGCGGTTGACCGTCTCGCCCGGAACACTCGCCGGCAAGCCCGCGAGCAGCGCCGCCATGCGAGCGACGTTCCGATTGTCCTCGCCCGCCTGATTGGCGCAGCCCAGCACGACGTCGGCGATCTCGACGGGATCCACATCGGGATGCCGCCGCATCAGCTCGGCGATGACGTGCGCCGCCATGTCGTCGGCACGCACCTCCGAAAGACCGCCCCCGATGTTGCCAACTGGCGTACGAACGCCGTCGACTATAAAAGCATCTCGCATGACTCTTATCTCTTGTGATTGGTGGTTGGTGACTGGTGGCTGGCAGTCACCAGTCACTACCACCAGCCACCAGTCACCCGTTCAAGTATTCATCCTTCGTGCGGTACACCGTGCCGCGGAAGAGCGCGACCTTTTCATCGGAGCGCCACACCGTAACCGAGTAATACGCCAGCCGGTTGCTGGCGCCTTCCTCCTTTGCGTCGGCGACGAGCTCGTCACCAACGTGAACGGCTTTGGGATAGCTGATCCCGTTCTCGATGGCGACAGTCACTCGCCCATGCGTATTCGCTGCGAAGGCGAGTGCGGTATCAGCCAGGGAGTACGCGATGCCACCGTGCGCGACACCGAAGCCGTTCACCATCTCGTCGCGAACCGTCATGCTCACGATCGCGTGGTGTGGACGCACCGATTGAACTTTAATACCCAGCCAACGACTGAACGCATCGCGAGCCATCATTGCGGCCACGACCTCTTCGGCGAGACGCTGCTCTGCGCTCCCCTCAGTCATCGCGTGAACCGCCTTTGCTCAGCTACCATCCGCTTGAGCAGCGGGCTCGGCCTGTAGCGGTCTTCACCATACTCCGACTGCAGCGCCGTCATCCTGGCAAGCACCCAATCCAATCCCTTCTCATCGCCCCACGCGAGCAGACCCTTCGGGTAATTCACACCGCGCGTCATCGCGAGCTCGATGTCTTCGACCGAAGCGACGCGCAGCATCACCGCGTCCGCCGCTTCGTTGATGAGCATTGCCAGAACGCGATCGAGAATCGCGTTGCCGAGCGTTGAATCCCTCTTCGGCGCCGGCTTTGTGGCTCCGTCTTGGTAGTCGTAATAGCCACGTCCACTCTTCCGGCCGAGGAAGCCAGCCTCGACGAGCCGTCGCTGGGTGAGCGATGGGCGGTAACGGGGGTCGTAGAAGAATCCCTCGAACACCGAGCGTGTGACGGCGTAGTTCACGTCGTTGCCGATGAAGTCCATCAGCTCGAACGGTCCCATGCGAAAGCCGCCGAGCTCGCGCATCGCCCAGTCGATCGTCGCGACGTCGGCGATCCCCTCCTCGAGAATGCGTATCGATTCACCATAGAACGGCCGGGCGATCCGGTTCACGATGAACCCCGGAGCATCCGACGCGACGACCGGAGCCTTCTTCCACGACCGCATCAGCTGCATGGCGCGAGTCACGACGCTCTGATCACTCCCAAGCCATGGCACCACCTCCACGAGCGGCAGCACCGGCGCGGGGTTGAAGAAGTGAATTCCCAGCACGCGTTCCGGATGTCTGACCACGGACGCGATCGACGCGACAGAGAGCGAGGACGTATTGGTGCCGAGAATCGCGTCCTCGGCGACCACTGCGGCGAGCTGCGCGAAGAGTGTTTGCTTTGCCGCGAGATCCTCGACGATCGCCTCGATGATCACGCCGCAATCGCGGTACGCATCGGCGCCGGCGAGCGGCTCGTCGACGAAGTGGATGCGACCGAGTGTCGCGTTGCGCGCCGCCGCATCGAGCTTCCCCTTGTCGACGAGTCGATCGAGAGCGCCCGTCAGATTGCCGCGCGCTCGGGCCGTTGCGTTCGGCATCGCGTCGGCGAGGACGACATCGTGGCCAGCCTGCGCCGCGACCTGTGCGATGCCCGTCCCCATCGCCCCCGCTCCTACGACGCCGACGCGATTTGCGATTTCTTTGGCGGAGCTCATCATCGTACCTGCAACCGAGCCCGCACGCTCAGCGACCCTCGAAGCGCGGCTTCCGCTTCTCGAGAAAGGCACGCACGCCTTCAGCGTAATCCGCGGTCCGCCCGGCCTCGCGCTGCAGCTCCTCCTCGTAGTCGAGCTGCCCCTCGAGATCGACGCCGAGGGAGCGGTTGAATGCCCGCTTAATGAGACCGAGACCGTGGGTGGGCTGGGTCGCCAGGTAGGTGGCCGTGGTCCAGGCAGCCTCCCCGAGACCTCCCGGCTCGACGACGCGATACACCATCCCCCACTCGAACGCCTGCTCGGCGGTGATCTTCTCGGCGAGCATCGTGAGCGCGGTCGCACGCTGTAGCCCGACGATGCGTGGCAGGATGAATGTCCCTCCGCTGTCCGGGATGACACCGATCTTCGCGAACGATTGAATGAACGAGGCGTCGCGCGACGCGAGCACGATGTCGCAGGCGAGCGCCAGATTCGCTCCGGCACCGGCGGCGACACCGTTCACGGCGCACACGACGGGCTTCTCGAGCGTGCGGATCGACCGAATGATCGGGTTGTACCCTTCACGCACGAAGTCACCGAGGTCGGGGAGCGACCCATCGGGCCGCGGTGACGCCTCGGCGAGGTCCTGCCCCGCGCAGAAGCCTCGTCCGGCGCCGGTGAGGAGTACGGCTCGCAGGGCCTCGTCTTCGGCGACTGACGCGAGCGCCTCGCGGAGCTCACGCGCCATGGCGCGGTTGAAGCTGTTCAGAACATCGGGCCGATTGAGCGTGATCTTCGCCACACCCTGCTCGGTCTCGAAGAGAATGTGCTGATAGGCCATCGGTGGTGGGCAATGGGTCGGTCGGAAGATAAGGCCGTCGTGGAGTGAGGGAAAAAGGAAAGCGGGCGCGCGAGGCGTCCGCTTTCCTTGGCCACCAACCACCAGTCACCGACCACCAGTCACCAACGACTAGTTCTTCGTCGCGACGCCCGTGGAGAGGTCCAGAGTATAGCTGTTGTCGCCGACGGTCACCGTGGCGTACTGCGTGCCGTTGAAGCTGATCGTCACTGTACGATCCACCGAGAACGATTTCGACACGCCGCTCTTCACGACGCTCGCGGTTCCCGAGATCACTCGCGTGATCGAGCCAGACATTGGCCATGGATTGCTCGAGCGCGGCAGATTCACGACGACATTGCTCACGGTCACGGCGTCGCTCACGTGATAGGTGCGCTTGACATCGGTGTCGGTACGGTAGCCGCCATCGTTGCGTGTGCCCGTGCCGTTCCAGGTGCGCGATGTTTCGGCGCCGGCCAGTCCAGAGACGGTGAGATTGCGGTCCCGGTTGACGGTGTCGGCACCAGCGTCTGCCAGGTGCACACCGGCTACCGCCACGTGGAAGTTGGCGGAGGCAGTCAGGTTCGGATCATAGGCCGTCTGCGCCGACTGGTTCGCGGCGTAGAACGCGTAGTCGCGATTGAGCGTCAAGCCAGCGGAGCTGATCGGCGGGCAGGTGAATCTGCTGGTGGTCTGGCTGAAGGTGCAGCCATCGCCGAACGTCCAGCTGTAGCTTGGCGCGGCGCTCGCCGGGATCCGGCTCAGCATGAGAGACCCGCCGGCGACGTTTTGCACGGCGCCGCCGGACATCGTCATGTCTGACGCGGAGAGGATGCTGACGTCCTCTGCGGTAGCATCCGATGCCGAGATCACGGCCGCCTGATCGACATCGGCGGCGGAGATCTGGATCGGGTTAGTGCTATCGGCACTACACGCCGCGACCAGGAAAGCGATCGGAGCGCAGACAAGAAGTGAGCGTTTCATTGGCGTTTCCTCGTTCAAAGGGAGGTCGCGTCGGCAACTCCTAGGTGAGGCATCGAGGAGTGCGCTCGCGCGGTGTTCGCCAGTTCGACGTCAACGCAGTCCCGGTCGTTACGTGATCCGCCACACACCTGATAGTTTTTTGCGCGATCTTTGTGATCGCGCCACTCCCGGACGATTCGCCCTGTCGTCGCTGCACCGTTTCAGTCAGACATCGCGCACATGGCAACACACGCCCATCAAAAGCACGGTCCCACTCGCTCGCGATCGAACGCACCCGACGCCAGCTTCGACTGGCGGCGCATCGCCTACACGGCGATGGTCTCGCGAGCGCTCGACGACGTCGAGGAAGCGACGAATCGGAACAAGGCGTCGGTGCCGCGCGAACATCTCGTGCTCTATCAGTTCTCGGCGCGCGGGCACGAGGTGGCACAGGTAATTCTCGGCTCCCTGCTCACTCACCCGCGTGACGCGGCAAGCGCCTACTATCGGTCGCGGCCGCTGCTCCTCTCGTTAGGCCTGTCGATCGACGATGCGCTGGCGAGCCCGCTCGGCCGCTCTGGTGGCTTCAGCGACGGGCGCGACATCGGCGTCGTCTGCAACCTGCCGCGCCGCGATGGTCCGATCGTGCTTCCGATGTCGGGCGACGTCGGGTCGCAGTACACGCCATGCGCTGGTTGGGCGCAATCGATCGTGTACCATCGCGACATGCTGAAAGAAGCGTCCTACGAGGGCGCGATTGCCGTCGTCCTCGGCGGTGAAGCTTCGGTCGCGACGAACGGATTCTGGTCGTCGCTGACGATGGCGACGACGCTGTCGCTGCCGATGGTCTTCTACATCGAGGACAACGGCCTCGGCATCTCCGTCCGCGGCGAGATGCAGACGCCTGGCGGCAACATCGCCAGGAATCTCGCATCATTTGGAAATCTCCTCGTGCGCGACGGCGACGGTACCGATCCGGCCCAAACGGGGGGGCTGCTCGCGGAGTGTGTCGAGCACGCCCGCCGCGGGAATGGACCCGCGCTCGTTCATCTCACTGTTCCGCGGCTCTGCAGCCACTCGGGGCCGGACAACCAGCGCGGGTATCGCAGCGAGGAAGAGATCGCCGCCGACTTCACCCGCGATCCGTTGCCAAAGCTGAAGCGCTATCTCGTACCGCGCACGATCACCGCGGCTGCCTGGCGAGAGATCGAAGCCGAAGTGCAGCGCGACGTCGATGAGGGTTTGCGAAAGGCGCGAGCACGTCCGCCCGCAGACCCCGACACCGTGCGCCGCTTCGTCTTCGAGGAGCCAGATTCGCCGGCGATGCTCGGCGGCCTCACGCTCGAGGAGCGCGCCGCACTGGACGGAAGTGAAGCCGCTCGCGATGACGGCGAAGTCGTGCGCTTTGCCGAGGCAGTGCGTCGCACCTTGCGCCGCGAGCTGGAGGTGAACCCGAAATGCGTCGTCTTCGGCGAGGATGTTGGCCGCAAGGGCGGCGTTCACCTCGTGACGGAAGGTCTGCAGCGCCAATTCGGCGAGGAGCGCGTCTTCGACACGAGCCTCTCCGAGGAAGGAATCATCGGCCGCGCGGTCGGGATGGCGATCGGCGGTCTGATGCCCGTTGCCGAGATTCAGTTCCGCAAGTATGCGGATCCGGCCACCGAGCAGTTGAACAATTGTGGAACGTTGCGCTGGCGCACCGCGAATCGCTTCGCGGCGCCGATCGTGGTACGGATGCCAGGCGGATTCGGCAAGGACGTCGGCGACCCGTGGCACAGCCTCAGCGACGAGGTGCGCTTCACTCACTCGTTAGGTTGGCAGGTTCTCGTGCCGTCCAACGCCGCCGATGCGGTGGGTCTGCTTCGCGCCGCGATGCGCAGCGGCAACCCGACGGTCTTCTTCGAGCACCGTTCGCTGCTCATGACGAGCGACGGCAGCGCGCGCTACCCCGGCGACGACTATGTCCTTCCGCTTGGCAAGGCCAATCGGCTTCGCGAGGGAAGCGACCTCACGCTGATCACTTGGGGCGCCATGGTACACCGATGCGTCGAGGCGACAGATCGCTTCCGCGATCGTATCGATCTCCTCGACCTGCGGACCGTCATGCCCTGGGACCGTGAGCAGGTTCTGGCGTCCGTGGCGCGCACGGGGCGATGCCTCATCGTGCATGAGGATACGCTGACGTCGGGCTTCGGCGCTGAGATCGTCGCGACGATCGCGAAGGAGTCGTTCTGGGTGCTCGATGCGCCCGTCGATCGGCTCGCCGTGGAGGACGTGCCGATGCCCTATCATCCCGTACTGCTCGATGCGGTGCTGCCGAGCGCGGCCCGCATCGCGGAACGCATCGACGCGTTGCTCGCTGTGTGATGCAAATCACAGGAGAAAATCCTGCTTGATGGCGCACGCGCCGAGCGATAGCCTTCGCCGAACAGCGGGTTCCGCCGCGAGTCGCGCAAAGGGGCGTAGGCGTGCACAACGAACGACGGCGTTCGATCATTCTCTGGGGGCCGCCAGGCTCTGGTAAGTCGCTCTATCTCGCGTCACTCGTCATGTGGCTGACGCGAGAGCCTAACGAGCGACCGTTTGCCGTGCTCCCCGCATCCGATGCCGCCGCGGCATGGGTGGCACGGCGGAGCATCCCGCATCCCGACGGCGTCGCGCTCGTCGACGGCGTGGCACCTCCTCCCGGCTCTCAGTTTCGCATTTACTCAATTTCGGGGACTCCGGACGAAGCGGGCCACCGTTCGGCGCTCGTCGCCGACCTCTTGCCGAGCGAAGCCGCGGCCGGCGATCCGTCGCCCGCGCGCCTCACCGATGCCTCGGGCGTGATCCTCCTCCTTCCTGCCGCGACGATGGCCGCGAGCGCCGAAGCGCGGGATGCGTGCGTGAGCTGGTTCACGACGACGCTGGCGCGACTGCCCGAACAGGCGGGCGCGGCGCCACCGGCCGTGTCGCTTCCCGTCGCGGTGTGCCTCACGCAGACCGACGAGGTGCCCGACGCGGCACGTCGCGACGCGACCGAATG
>DATEPP010000150.1:0-4741 GCA_035273165.1 Gemmatimonadaceae bacterium | reverse complement strand
ACGTTGGGCTGCCAGAGAAGTGTGACCGTCGCGGTTTCGGGTCGCTTGCTGCCTTGGCGCCACCGCTCCACGACCTGTGCTGCGAGATCCACCGTCCAGTATTCCGGGACAGCCACGCGCTGGAAGAAGCGCCGCTTCGTGGTGCGATCATGGCGGCGACTGCCTGGCGAGAGCACTTCGATCGCCAGTAGCAGGGCGGTGACGTCTTCCCAGTTCCTCGGATGGCCAAGCGCCGCCGGGACCACGAACAGATCGGGCTGCACGATGGTGTCCGGTTCGAGCTCGAGGTCCGCCGGCGCGCCGAGCACGAGGCCAAGCTCCTGTGACTTGATGTACGGCTTGAGGACGTCACGCAGAAGCTCGAGCACCAGTTGGTGCGCGAGACGCGGCGCCGGCGTCACGATCAGCTCTCCGTCGATCGTCTCGTAGCGCGGCCAGTGCGCCGGCGACGCTTCCATGAGCGCGCGGACCTCGTACGCCGTCCAACGCTTCGGATGCGATCGCAATTCGGGCATACGCATAGGATGCGTGCCTCGGCAGCCAGAGTGCAAGCGAGAACGCGGATCACGGTGGATATTGCGCCGCTCCCTCACACGCCACATTACCTCGTCATTCCCAAGCGGGGCCGCAAATCGCATGGCAGTATCGATGCTTGCACAACGCGAGCGCTTTCGGGGCGCATTGCTCGGTCTCGCCGTGGGAGACGCGATCGGCACCACCGTCGAGTTCAAACCGCCAGGCAGCTTTCCACCCGTGACGGACATGGTCGGCGGCGGTCCGTTCCACCTCGCGCCCGGCCAATGGACTGACGATACGTCCATGGCGCTCTGTCTCGCCGAGAGCTTGCTCGAGTGCCAAGGATTCGATGCGCGAGATCAGATGGAACGCTACGTCAGATGGTGGCGTCAGGGCTACCATTCGAGCACCGGCCACTGCTTCGATATCGGCAACACCGTGAGGCAAGCGCTGATATCATTTGAGCAAACTGGAAACCCGATCGCGGGTCCGACCCATGAATGGTCGGCGGGGAATGGCTCGCTGATGCGCCTCGCGCCCGTACCGATGTATTTCCTCGTGCGCGGTGGCGTGGACCCAGTCGCCATGAGCGCGGAGAGCTCTCGAACGACTCACGGCGTGCCGGTGGCCGTGGAGGCATGCCGATACTTTGGCGCGGTGCTCGTCGACGCGCTTGCGGGTGCGAGTAAGGACCACCTGCTCGGGGCGAAGCGGGACGTTTCCCATCCACTCATCGCCGCGATCGCCGCCGGATCGTTCGCGACAAAGCAGCCGCCGGCAATTCGCGGAACGGGATATGTCGTGCAGTGTCTCGAGGCAGCACTCTGGGCGTTCTATCGGAGCGCGAGCTTCGAGGAGGGCTGCCTCCTCGCTGTGAATCTCGGCGACGACGCGGACACGACCGCTGCGGTATACGGGCAGCTCGCGGGGGCGCACTACGGCGAGCGCGGAATCCCCGAGCGGTGGCGCAAGCGACTCGCGAAGCGCGATCTGATCGAAAGCTTCGCTGACCGGCTCGCCGGCGCCTAACGAATATCCCGAAGAGTGTACACGTCCGACCCGAACGACCTGAGCCCGGGAGCCCCCGCGTAGCCGAGGTGCGGCAGGTCGAAAATGTCCTCGATACTCCGGAGCAGCGAGTAATGATTGTACGGGACATCCGACACCGTGCCCGGCGCGATGAACGGCGACAGGAGCACCGCGCCGATCCGCCCGCCGCCCGGGCCATTCCAGCCTGGGCTCTTCGTGTTCGGGCCGGGTTGCTCGTTGCAACACGCCGTCATGTCGAGACCGATCGATTCGTCGAAGGTGATCACGAGGAGACCGTTGGCGCGGAACGCTGGTGAGCGCACGATGATGGGCACCCACTGCCGCAGGAAGAGATCGGCGGAGACGAGCGCGCCAGGCTCGTGGCTCGCGCAGGGCCGATCATGTCCGTCATGACATAGGTTGGGCGAGATGAACGCGTAGTTAGGCGTCCGGTCCACGGACTGTAGATCTTCCTCGAGCTCCTCGAGCGGAACGACTCGCTCCTGACACGACGCCGAATCGTCGATAACGGCATGGAAGTAGACGAAGGGATCGTGCTTCGCCGCGTACTGATCGTTCGGCGACGCACGCTCGGTCGGGTCGAGCGCACCGATGGGCGGATGGCCGCATCGCGCCGGCTCGCGCTCCGGGTCCTTGCCCATGTCCTCCATGTAGCCCTTCCACGTGCGATGCGTCGCGGCCAGCTGATTGGCGATCGTCTGCACGTGAGCGGGATAGACGCATCCCTTGCCGATCGGCTGGCCGTATGGCGCCATCCCTGTCTCGACGAAATCGAGGAAATAGGGGCAGTCCGACTGCGTCTCGACAGTGGGAGCGATGCCGCTGATCATCGCGATGTAGTTGTCGAGGCTGAAGTGGCCGATGCCGTAGTACTGGCGGAGGAGCGCGCCCTGCCGCGCGAGCGTGTCGGCGAGATAGGGTGCGTCGGTGCCGGCGCGGAAGGTGGTGTCGAAGCCCTTGTTCTCCAGCACGATGATGAACACGTGCTGAATGCCGGCGGGCCGATTGCGGCCGAGGCTGACGCAGCTGGCGACGGCCGAGATCGCGAGGACGGCCGCGGCGCGGAGGCGGTGGAAGGTTCTCATCCCCTAGTTTGCTTCGGATGCCAGTCTTTGCGCTAGCCGTGGCGCCTGGCGCGCCTGGAAGGCACAGAGCTCTGGTGACGCGAATTACGCGAATGAACAGTGAGAACTCCTAACACTTGGCAGTTAATTCGCGCAATTCGCGTCGCCAAAGCCACGAACTCGCCAGGGCGAAATGCAGCCTCTCGCAGGCCTGGAAAGCCCAGAGTTCTAGCGACGCGAATTACGCGAATTAAAAAACGAATTCAGCTAGCAAGTAAAATTGGCCCGATTGGAATGGGAATGATGTGTGGTTTTTGGGTCATTCGGGAAAGTTTGGCGCGTGATTGGCGAGCTCCTCGAAGCGGAACGCGTGCGGTCCATCGTTGCCGCATTCTTCATCGTCTTCAACTACTACGGCGGCGGAGGAATGTGCGAGGCGGCGTACGTCGGTGCGCTCGAGCACGAGCTGACCCTGCGTGGACATAAAGTCGACCGCGAGGTGAGCGTCCCGGTCTACTACAAAGGCAAGCTCGTAGCCTGGCAACGCATGGATATGGTCGTCGATGATCGCGTGATCGTCGAATGCAAGGCCACGGAGCGGCTTGCTCCCTCCGCCGGGACACAGCTCATCGGCTATCTTCGCGCGACCGTCTTCCAGGTCGGCGTACTGCTGCACTTCGGCCCACACCCAAAGTTCTATCGCTTCGTCGACTCCCTGAAAAAGCCACCGTCGAGACGGTGATCAAGCATGGCAGTTAATTCGCGTAATTCGCGTCGCCAAAGCCACGAACTGTCCCAGGCGCAATGCACCTATCCCTACATCCCTACTGTGTCTGCAACGCGTTCGCCGGATTGAGACGCGCCGCGCGCGACGCCGGAATGATCGTCGCCAACACTGTGATCGCGATGATGAGCAGAGTCGCAATCGCCAGGATCAACGGATCAGATGCCCGAATGGCGTACACCCGGTTCGAGATGAGCTGTCCGGAGGCGTACGCCAGCGCGATCCCCACGCCCGCACCGATGAGGCCGAGCGTCGCGCCCTGCTTCATCACGAGGAGAAACACGGAGGTCGGCGAAGCGCCTAACGCGAGACGCGTCGCCATCTCCTCGCGGCGCAGCGAGCCGGCGTACGACACCACGCCGTAGATCCCGACCGCGGCGAGCACGATCGCGATGCCGCCGAACACGAGCATGAGCGCCATGCCGAGCTCCTGCCGTCGCAGCGTGCCGCCGACGACGTCGGACGCGAGCACGAAGTCGAGCGCCATCGTCGGGTTCAGCTTTCGTACCTCTTCGCGGATCGCGCGCTCGATGGCGGTGGGATCCGACTGCGACATTGCTACGACGGCCGTCACGCGCTGGAGCGGGACCTGCGTCAGCGGCTGATAGTACGTCGGCTCGGCAGGCTCGGCGAGCGACTTCTGCCTCACGTCGGCGATCACCCCGACGATCGTCAGCTCGTTGCGCGGATCGGGCTGCGGGTAGCCGGCGGAGAACTGCACGCCGATGGGATCGCGTCCCTTGAGATACTTGTCGACGAACACCTTGTTGACGATCGCGACTTGCTGCGTGTTGGGGAGATCGCCGGATCCGAAGTCGCGACCCTTGATGATCGGCGTTCCCATCGCGCCGAACAGTCCCGCGCTCACGAATCGTTGCCGCGTGCCCGGCGGATTCTGCGGATCGAATGGCTCGCCGTGAAATTGTGCGAGCAATGAGCTCTCGAGCTGGCCGCTCATCGGATACGCCGAGACGAGTCCGACACCGGTGACGCCGCGGACGCCGCGTACCGCCGACACGAGATCGAGCTCCGCCTGACGGACCGCGTCCGGTGTGCGGAATTGTGGGCCAAGGAAAGACGCGTCGAAGAGCAATCGGTTGTCGGCGACGAAGCCGGCGTCGGTGTTGCGAAGATTGGCGAACCCTCGAACGAGCCACCCCGCGCCCGCGACGAGCATGATCGCCAGCGCGACCTCGGCGACCGTCATCGTCATCAGCCAGCGCGTCGTGCCGCGGCCGGCGCTGGCCGAGCGTGAGCTGTCGTTCATGAGCGTTTTCATATCACTGCGCAGCAGACGCAACGCCGGCGCGAGGCCAATGATGGCTCC
>DATEPP010000149.1:0-6455 GCA_035273165.1 Gemmatimonadaceae bacterium | reverse complement strand
GACGGCGAGCCCAGAGGCGAGACGCAAGCTGACAGCTGACGGAATCAAGAGAACTACTTCAGCTGCGAGCGGGCTGACACCCTCACACCTGAAGCT
Source organism: Gemmatimonadaceae bacterium (assembly GCA_035273165.1). Taxonomy (GTDB): domain Bacteria; phylum Gemmatimonadota; class Gemmatimonadetes; order Gemmatimonadales; family Gemmatimonadaceae; genus AG2. The sequence goes on along the minus strand of DATEPP010000149.1, from coordinate 6,359 downwards.
GGCTGATAGCTCAGGTAGTTCTCTTGATGCCGCGAGCTCTCGGCTTGCCTCTCGCTTCTGGGCTCGCCGTAGGGGGCGCGATGCCAGTATCGCGCGCCGAAGCCTCCCGAAATCTCGAATCTCAAAGCAGATCCCTCGTCGCTTCGCTCCTCGGGATGACACCGAGCGCTTCACGCGCCACCAGCCACCACCAACACCGTCTTCACCGTCTCCAGCGGCGGCGCAAAGAGAGACGTCTGGTCCGGATCCCCGAAGACGATCGCGAAGTCGTTAGGCGCGAACGCGCGCTGCAGACGGACCGCGAAGTTGTCGCGGAGGAGCCGCTCGTAGTGCGGCACGTCGTAGTCGCGCGGATCGCCGATGTCGGTCGCGCCCTCCTCGTCCAGCTCCGGAGCGACCGCCGCCTGGCCCGTGCGCGTCCGATAGACGCGCACCTTGTCGCCGACATGCCAGTGCTCGCGGCCGCTCGCGAGCATCGCCTCGTACGGCAGCTCGCGCCGGTTCTCGCGCGTTTCCCGGTAGCGCTCGGGCGTCTTCGTCAACCGCACGCGCGACGCGACCTTGATCGTCGGGAGCTCGCGGCGGCGGAGCGCGTCCACCGTCTCCAGATACACCTGGCGTACACCGGGCACGTCGTCGACGAGTAGGTACTCGAGCGCGCGGCGTAGAAAGATCTCTCCATACGGCTCGGCGCGACTCGACCGGAACGCCACACCGCGCAGCAACAGCGTTCCCTCGTAGCCGAGCAGAGCATAGTTCTTCGGCTCGTGGGAGAGCATCGCCGCATAACGACCCTCGAACTCCAACTGCACGAGGGGAGGGAGCAGCGCCGCTACCTCGGCCACGACACGCCGCTCATCCGCTTCCGTCCAGTTCGGCGGCACGGCGAAGTACACGCCGTCGGTATCGGCCTCGAGCAGCGTCACGCCCCGCTCGGCGAGGCTCCGGCACATGAAGCCCAGCGTCTCGCGGCCACGGCGCGTGACCTCGTTCGCGGCGTGCACGTCGGCGAAGCGGGTGAGGCCGCCGCCCGCGGCGAGATACCCATAGGCCGAATTCACGACGAGCTTGATCGCCGCCGACATCGCCTCGTGAGCGTGGCGCTCGGCCGAACCGCTCGGCGCGGCGCGCGCGGCTGCTTTCGCCGTCAGGCGCTGCTCGACAAGCCGATCGACGAGCGCGAGCAGCACGCCGAGATGATCGCGCGCCGGGCCGATGCGATAGGTTCGCATCAGCGACGGATAGAGGCTGGCGACATCCGCCTTCACGACGCGATGCGCGACACCCGTGGCGAAGAGATGGAGCGCGGCGCCGCTGTGCGGTGTGCCGTCGCTCTCCTGATGCGCGGGGAGCGCCGTGCCGGCGTGGAGGTACGCGCGGACGAGGAGGGGATCGATCATTCCCGTCGCGGGCCCGGCATCGGCGAGCCGCTCGTATCGACGTGGCACCATCCGCGACAGCGCGAACGCCGGCCCGCCTAACGTACGAGACAGTGCCGCGACTTCCTCGACGTCGGCCGCGGCATACCGGCGTACGCGATCCGGATCGGTGTGGTACGTCGTGTAGATCAGATCCCCGCGGATGAGCTCCCGCTCGGGGCCGGCGAGTCCGAGATACCGCGCGACCGCCTTGAGGCCATAGGAGGGCAGGGCGCGCACGGTGTAATCGTATCGCCTGACGGCGTCGATGGTGTCGATGAGCTCACGCCCCGGTGCCACGAAGCGGACGCGCCGCTGGGCATCGTCTTCGGCGACCATCCCGCGTCGAGCCGCGCGTTTGCGCAGGCCCGGTGGTCCGATCCGCCCGAGCGCGAGCGGAACGCCTAACGAGCGAGCGCGGCGATGGAGGAAGGGAAGGTCGAAGCCGTGGAGGTTGTGGTTCTCGATGACGTCCGGGTCGGCCTGCTGAACTCCGGCGACGAGACGCCGGATGAGATCCGCCTCGGCCGCGTCGCCCCGGCCATTGGCCTCGAGGATCTCGACGGCGCCTGACGGACCGCGCACGGAGATCATGAAGATCCGGTCGCGCTCGGAATTCAATCCGGTCGTCTCGAGGTCGAACTGGAGCCGCCGCAGCTGGTCGAAGGTGAGGTCTCGGAAGTACGTGCGCCCCGTGGCGACGAGATACTGCTCGTCGAGCGGGAGAGCGATGGCGGCCTCCGGGCCCAGCTCGCGCAGCGTCGGCACCGGGCGGCCGAGTCGCTCCGTCGCGCCGGCGAGGATGGCAGAGTTTAGTGTTCTGTAATTATCGGCGGACACGAGGTAGCGGAGCGCGCCCGGGCCGTCGAGCTCTCGGTAGACGACCCGAGCCCGAGCGATCTCGCCGCCATCGCAGCAGAGCGCGTCGCCGAGGTGGAGCAGATCATCGAGGCGATCGAGGACGACCCACGGACGGAAGCGCTCCACCTCGCGGAGGAGCTCGCCACTGCCGGGATCGCGTCGCCAGACCGTGACGCGGCCGTCGTCTTCCGCCCACAGGCTGACGATGCCTGGCGTCGGGTCCCACCCCCAGAGCCACTCGTCTTCGGTGCTGGGATCGGCCACGGCGCGCGTCTCGGTGTCCATGCCAGAAGACTAGCCGACTTCGCGCCGCAGCGCCCGGATGGCGGCTGAGGTCTCGACTCGTTAGGCGAGTCGGTCGCGGCGAGCTCCAGCGTCGGGAACAGCACGCGGCAGCTCGAGGACGAACGTCGAGCCGGCGCCGAGCGTGCTTGTGACGGTGATCTCACCACCCATCGCCCGCGCCAGCTCGCGACTGATGGCGAGACCGAGGCCAGCGCCCTCGCGCATGCTCGTGAGTGAGCGGCCCACCTGCACGAACGGCTCGAAGATGCGCTCGAGCTGGTCGGGTGCGATTCCACTCCCCGAGTCGATCACGTCGACGCGCACGGCGCGCGCGTCGAGGCGCCCGCACTGGAGCGTCACGTGACCGCCCGCGTCGGTGAACTTCACCGCGTTGGAGAGAAGGTTGATCAGGATCTGCTCCGTCTTCAGCCGATCGACGTGGACGCAAACTCCGGGACCGCACGGCCGCGACTCGAACGAGATGCTCTTCGTCGTCGCCTGCGGATCGATCATCTGCGTGACCGCCTCGAAGATCTCGTCGAGGGCGACGTCCGCGTAGTCGTAATCGATGCGCCCGGCGTCGATCCGCGAGAAGTTGAGCAGATCGTTAATGATGCCGAGCAGATGTTGCTGGCTCCGGCGAATGCGGAGCAGGTCCTCGTGCTGTTCGGGCGTCACCGGACCGCGGACCCCGAGGTCGATGAGCTCCGCGTAGCCACCGATGGCGTTGAGCGGTGTGCGCAGCTCGTGCGACATCGCGGCGAGGAACTCGCTCTTGGCGCGATTCGCCTCGTCGGCGCGAGCGCGGGCTTCCTCGGCGTCACGGCGCGCGGTCTGCTCGGCTTCGTAGAGCTGGGCGCGCTCGAGGGCCTGACCGCACTGCTGCGCGAACGAGTGCATGAACGCCAGCATATCCTCGCTCGGCCCATGGCCTTCTCGCCAGTGCATCGCGAGCGCGCCGACGAGGCGGCCCCGGCTTCCCAGCGGAATGACCACCGTCGACTCGAACGGCGCGAGTACGTCCTTGATCGCCGGATACGCCGCATCGCGGTCGGCGCGCGACCCGAAGACCAGCTGAGTCCCCGTTCGCAGCACGGTGTTCATCGGCAGCTTTTCTTCCCGAGCAAAGCGCCGGAAGCGGGGCGGGAGCTGCTCGTACCCGATATCGCCGAGAAGCTGCACGAATTCACCCGTGGCGTCCGTCGACGCCAGGGAGCCCGCATCGACGTGGAAGGTGCGAAAGCCTTCCGTGAAGACGATCCTCGTGATCTCGGCGATGGTGTGCGTCGCCGCGAGCAGCGCCGTCAACTGCTGGAGGCGCTCGATGCGCTCGCGCGCGGAATCCGCCGCGACTCGCGCTGCCTCCTCGGCGGCGACACGACGAGCGCTCTGAATGGCACGCTCCTCCCCGGCACGGCGCTCGGTGAGGTCGCGCGTCACCTTGGAGAAGCCGATGAGATGTCCGGTCGAATCACGGAGCGCGGTGATGACGACGTTCGCCCAGAAGCGCGAGCCATCCTTCCGGATGCGCCACCCCTCGTCCTCGAAGTGGCCAGTGCGCTCTGCTTCCTTCAACTCGTATTGCGGAAACTGCTCCGCGACTTTGTCCGGCGGATAGAAGATCGAGAAGTGCTTGCCGATGATCTCCTCAGCCTCGTACTGCTTGATGCGGCGGGCGCCATCGTTCCAGGTAGCGACATACCCGCCGGGATCGAGCATGAAGATGGCGTAGTCCTGGACGTTCTGAACGATCAGGCGAAAGCGCTCTTCGCTGAGGCGAAGCGCCTCCTCGGCAGCCCGGCGCTCGGTGAGATCGCGTGTGACCTTCGCGTAGCCGACAAGGGCGCCGGTGGAGTCGCGAAGCGCAGTGATGACGACGGATGCCCAGAAGCGCGACCCGTCCTTGCGGATGCGCCAACCTTCGTCTTCGAAGCGACCAGTGCGCGCGGCTTCCCTCAGCTCGTACTCGGGAAACCCCGATGCGATCCGCTCCTGCGGATAGAAGATGGAGAAATGCTTTCCGACGATCTCGTCGGCCGTGTAGCCCTTGAAGCGCTGCGCGCCGGCATTCCAACTGAGGATGTAGCCATCCGGGTCGAGCGCGAAGATGGCATAATCCTGCACGCTCTCCACGAGCAGCCGATGGAGCTCGCCCGCTTCATGGGCAATTCCACCAGGACTCTGCTCGCGAGAGGCTGCGATCAGATTGAATGGAGTGTCGCCCGGCTCTGACTCGTCCCCGGTGCGCGACGCCTCCTTCCGACGGCGGTTGGGCATCGGACGAAGAAGTGGCACAATTGGGGCCAAAAGGGAATGGCTATCGAGGCGCCGCGCCAGCCCCGAGATCGACCCGAATGCTACGCCATTTTCCCTGATTGAAGCGCCAGAGGCTCAAACCGCAGCGCGTCATGTGGCCAACGAGGATAGCGATCCAGATATCGATCGGGTCGAGATGGCCAAGTCGCTGGATGGCAAAGCAGATGCCAAGTGGCACGATCACCTGCGACACGATCGAGATGTAGAGGGGGCTCTTGGTGTCGCCAGTCCCTTGCAGCCCGCCTGTATAGGTGAGAGCGACGGCGATGAACAGCCCGGAAACGCTGAGGATTCTCAGCAGCTGCACGCCGAGGGCGACGACCGGTCCGCCGTGCATTCCGAAGATCGCGAGCAGGTGCGCTGGAATGAACAGAAAGAGCGCCCCGATGAGCGCGGCCCCGGCGAGGCCATAGCGCGCGGCGACGTGCACGGCCTGGGCGGAGCGATCCGGATTTCCCGCGCCGAGGTTCTGGCCCGCCACCGCGGCGGCGGCGCCCATCAGTCCCACCGACGTCCAGGTGATGAGCGAGAAGAGCTGCGAGTACGAGACGGCGAACGCCGCCTGCGCGGCCGCGCTCTGCGCGAGGGAGCCGATGAACGAGAGCATCAGCACGCCGCCGACGTTCATCGCGATCCCCTGGATGCCCGTGGGGAGGCCGAAGCGGAAGAGCGAACGAATGATCGTCCAGTCGGGCGCCCAGCCGCGGTTCCTCGGAAAGGCGACGACCCAGCTCCCGTTCCAGAGATGGTACAATGAGTAAATGCTAACGACGCCGGAGGCGATGCAGGTGCCCATCGCGGCGCCCTTCGTGCCGAAGGCGGGGATGGGGCCGAGGCCGCGAATGAGTACGACGTTCAGGCCCGCGTTCAGTAGGGTCATCGCGACACCGATGATCATCGGCGTCCTGGCGTCGCCGGCGGAGCGGAGGGCGATGCTCAGCATGAAGAAAAGCATCATGCCGCCGCTGAAGAGGAACATGATGCGGATGAACGGCAACGCCTGGTCGTGGACAGCGGGAGCGGCGTTCACGAAGTCGAGCAGCCAGGGCGACACGAAATACCCGAGCGGAGCGATGATGCCGAACGAGAGCGCGATCGCGGTGAGAAAGGCCTGATAGACGGTGCGGTCGGCCATCTCGCCGTCGCCGGCCCCGACGAAGCGCGCCACGAGCACACTCATCCCGGTAAAGAGGGATGAGATGAAGACAATGACGATGATGAAGATCTGCCAGCTGACGCCGATCGCGGCGTTGCCGGTATAGCCGACGAGATTGCCAACCATGGCGTGATCGATGATCCCCTGGAGGCCGCCGACGATGTTCGTGAGCATCGTCGGCCAGGCGAGCTTCCAGACCGCGGGGGCAAGGGGACCATCCACGATCGAGCGATCGTATCGGCGCGCCTCTCGGGGTTGGAGACGCGAACCGCTGGTCGCGGCGACAGGTCTGGCGGCGCGGACTGGAGTGCTCATCGACGTCC
>DATEPP010000148.1:0-3402 GCA_035273165.1 Gemmatimonadaceae bacterium | reverse complement strand
ATCGCCGTGAGCGGGGGCTCCACGTATAAGACTCTCGCGGTCGGTGCGGAGCACGTGTGCGGCATCACCACTGGCGGACAGGTGGCCTGCTGGGGAAAGAACGACCGCGGGCAACTTGGCGGAGGCACAACCGCGAGCACCTCCAGCACGCCGGTCCTCGTGGCTGGCGCTCAGGCGCCTTAAAAGGCTGCCTAACGGTGAGGTGGCATCGCCGCGACGGCCATCATTCCGCGGCGATGAGAGAGTCGCGTTTCCTCGAGTTTGACGACACCGATTGCGGTGGGCTTGACCCTTCCGGTGTTCGCTCCTATCCTTTCCACTCACCTGATGACTGGAGTGGCCGTGAAACGCACGCCGCCCGAAATGCTGCAGGGCACCGTCGACATTCTCATCCTTCGCGCACTCGCCTGGGATTCGATGCACGGCTACGCGATCTCGCGATGGCTCGCGGACCGCAGCGACGGCGTCCTCACCGTAGACGGCGCGGCACTCTACCAGGCCCTCCATCGCCTCGAGCGGCACAAGTGGATCGTCGCCGAGTGGGGCGTCTCCGAGAACAACCGCAAGGCGAAGTACTACTCGCTCACCGCCGCTGGCCGCGCACGCTTTCGAGCCGACACGTCCACGTGGAGAACCTATCTCGACGCGGTTCAGAAAGTGCTCAGCCCCGCATAGGCGCCAGGTATGAAGCACGGACGACCCCTATTCAGGCTCCCCTGGCGCTCGCGCGCGACGATCGCTCGCGAGGTCGACGCCGAGCTGTCGTTTCATCTGGATATGCGCGTCGCCGAACTGCGCGGAGCTGGCCTCACCGACGATGCTGCGCGTCGCCAGGCCACCGAGGAATTCGGAGACCTGCAATTCACGCGTGCGTATTGCCGGCGCCAGGACGAACGCGCCGAGCGTGAAGGACGACTCGCCGATCGCGTGGCGGATTGGCGGCAGGACCTCGCGTACGCCGCGCGCACCCTGCGTCGAAGTCCCGTTTTCACCGTCGTGTCGCTGCTGACGCTCGCGATTGCGATCGGCGCAAACACGGCCGTCTTCACCGTTCTGCGGAGTGTGCTGCTTCAGCCGCTGCCATTCGCCGATGCGGACCGGGTCTATCGAATCGGCTCGAGTTGGCCGGGACACCCGAACGACGAGGTCCCGCTATCTCCCGCCGATTTCGCTGACTTTCAGAAAATGCAGACGACGTTCACCGACCTTGGCGCCATCGTCCCGAGCACACCGGTCATCTGGCGTCCCGAGAGGGGCGATCCAGTATCGCTCAATGCTCTCTCGGTCGGCTCGAATCTCTTTAACATACTTGGAACTCCGGCACTACTCGGCCGCGCCTTCCGAGTGGGGGACGAGCTGCCAGGCAACGACCACAAGGTCGTGCTGGCATACGACTGCTGGCAGCGCGACTTTGGCGGGGACGCGAGCGTCGTCGGACGCTCGATTGAGCTCAGCGGCGGGTGGTATCAGGTGATCGGCGTGATGCCGCGTGGCTTCCTCATCGGCCAGCGCGAGAAGCTGTGGCTGCCATATGATCAGGCTGGAACGCTCAGCGACGTCGTTCGCGCGCGCAAGCAGCACTACGTGCACGCCCTCGGTCGGTTGAAGCCAGGAGTCGCGCCAGATCGGGCGCTGTCGGATCTGCGCACAATTGCCGCGCATCTCGCCCAACAATATCCCGAGGCGGACAGCGCGCGCAGCGCGAAGATGCGCCCCTTCCGCGAGATCATCATCGGCGATCTCCGCCGTGCCATTCTGCTCCTGCAAAGCGCCGCGGCCTTCGTGCTGCTCATTGCGTGCGCGAACCTCGCGAACCTCGCCCTGTCGCGCACGATGGGTCGGCGTCGCGAGCTCGCCACCCGTGTCGCGCTCGGCGCCGGCCGCGGTCGTCTCGTCAGGCAGCTCATCACGGAATCTCTCGTGCTCTCGGTGCTGGGCGGCGCCGTCGGCGTCGGCCTCGCCACGCTCGCGACGCGAGTGCTGCTGTCATTGAATCCTTTGGTCCTCCCCTCGATCTTCGAGGCGCGTGTCGATGGCCGTGTGCTCGCCTTCGGGATCGCCGTGTCCGTCGGCACTGGCGTGTTGTTCGGTTTGTTCCCTGCCTTCCAGGCATCTAATGGAAATCTGCACGACTCGCTCAAGGATGGCGGCCGCGGAGCGAGTGGCAGCCGAGCCAGTGGTCGGACGAGGAGAGCTCTCGTCATTGCGCAGGTCTCGCTCGCGCTGATGCTGCTCACCGGTGCCGGTCTCCTCATTCGGAGCTTCCGCGATCTCACGCAGGTCACGCTCGGCTACGATCCGAGCGGCGTCGTGACGGCGGACTTGCGCGCGGCAGGTGATCGGTATGACGATGCGGGCAAGGTCAACGCCTTTTATGACGGCGTCATCGATGAGCTTTCGCGTGCGCCGGGCGTCACGGCCGTCGGTGCGGTGAGCGATCTGCCGACGCGCGGCGGATCCGGCACGGCCCTTCGCATCGAAGGCCAGCCTGACGATGAGGCGCGTCTGCCCGATCTCATGTATCTCAGCGTACGCGGCGATTATTTCCGCGCATTACGCATCCCGATCATTGCCGGCCGCGCGTACGACGCCACTGATCGTCCGGACGGCCCCGAGACGACGATCATCAACGAGACGGCCGCCAAACAATATTTCCCGAAGGGTGACGCCGTCGGCCGCCGAATTCGTATCGGACCCGACCCGAACGCCGCCTGGATGACGATCGTCGGGGTGGCTGGGGACATCCGCTCCGAGGGGCTCGACGTCGCAGTGCGGCCGACGCTCTACGCGAACCACCGGCACGAGGCGTGGATGCGTTCGATGTCGCTGGTGATTCGCACGTCGCTCAGCGCAAGCGACGTCGGGGCGCTGATTCGCCGCGCCGTTCGGGCCCAGGATCCCTCACTGGCGGTGAGCGATGTGAGAACGCTCGACGACCTCGTCGGGGCCAGCCTGGCATCGCGCCGATTTGCGCTGGCTCTCGCGATGAGTCTCGCGTTCATCGCACTGACACTCGCGGCCGTCGGTATCTACGGCGTCCTCGCATACAGCGTCACCAACCGCACACGCGAGCTCGGCGTCCGCATCGCACTGGGCGCATCGTCTGGTCGCGTGTTGGCCATGGTCGTGGGCCAGGGTCTCGCGACGTCGCTCGTGGGCGTGATCGCCGGTTTGTTCGGCGCGATGCTCGGGGCGCGTTTTCTGAGCGGCATGCTCTTCGGCGTGACGCCAGTCGATCTGCCAACGTATGCCGTGGTGGTCGTCGTGCTCCTGATCGTCGTGGTCGGAGCGTGTCTCGCGCCAGCGATTCGCGCGACCCGCATCGACCCGTTGACCAGCATGCGAGCCGATTGAGCGGTGACCACGCCGAACACCACGAGCCCGGAGAACGCAAACGTCGTG
>DATEPP010000147.1:0-3607 GCA_035273165.1 Gemmatimonadaceae bacterium | reverse complement strand
CGCCCTATTCGCCCTCGCGACAGATCTCGTTGCAGATCACGATGCCCGCGCAGCGGTGCTGGAAGTACTCAGCGGGGTGATCGCCGCGGCCGAGGAGCTCGTGGAGCATCTCGTGGCGGACGACCAGTGGATTGTCGACCTTCTCGCCGGCGAGAAGAATCCAGTGCACGCCGTTCCACCAGTAGCCGTCGTACTGGCCGTTGTTGTACGTGAACGACGTCCGGCCCGGGACCACGAACCAGGTGACACGAGAGAGATCGCCCTCGAGCCCCGCGCATTGTTCGGTTGCGCGCCACCAGTCGGCATACGCGGCTGGCGGCGCCAAGGCCTCGGCCGTGGGCGGCAGCTCGGGCGGCGCCAGCGGCGAGAGAGGAAAATCGCGACAGGCGCCGGCGAAGGCGAAGAGTGTCGCGAGCGGAAATGCGGTGCGAGGCAGCAAGGAGCGGAGCGTCATGGTCGAGCGGAACGATGTGGCCGCCACGATAATGCTTTCGGTGCGGCGAAGCCAGCATCGTCGCAGTGCGGCACTTGTCATCTCGCGGTGGCCATCATATTCTTGGCACTGAGGGCCGGGGTGTTCGCGCCTGGCCTGACAACCGAAGCCGTGGTGATTTGCCGCCTATTGCCGCCACGTAAAACAAGGAGCTAAAACGCGAGAGCCCGGGCGGCCATTTCAGCTGCCCGGGCTTCGTCGTTGATCCGACACCCTCGTGCGCCGACTGGCGGACGTGGACATCAGGTCGACGTCATCGATTCGCCGGGTGGCACCGTCTGAGAGCTTCGCTCACAGACGGTGAGTCTTATCTGGGGTGGGAGCGCTGTTCGCGCCCGCTCCAGTTCGCCCGCCGGCGAGCCTGTGTGAGGAAACTGTAACAGTCCTCCGAGCCGCTCACCTCGGGCGAGGGAAGCGGATTTGTTTCGTGTCTCGTCATCACGAACCTCGAGGACCCATGAGCATCACATCGCACGACAAGCCGATCGCGATCTACCACGAGCATCCCGATTGGTTCAAGCCGCTCTTCGCGGAGCTGGAGCGGCGCGGCATTGCCTACCAACGGCTCGACGCCGCGTCCCATTCGTACGATCCGTCGGAGGGTGCGGACGACGTTCCCTATTCACTCGTCTTCAACCGCGCGAGTCCGTCCGCTTACCTGCGTGGGCACGCGCAGAGCACTTTCTACACGCTGCACTGGCTCCGCCACCTCGATCGCCTCGGCATCCCGACAGTGAACGGGAGCGCGGTGTACTCGTTGGAGCTGTCGAAGAGCTCACAGCTCGATCTGCTCGAATCGTTAGGCCTTCCCTATCCCCGTTCGCGGGCGATCAACAATCCCGCGCGGGCGGTCCAGGCGGTGCGGGACGCGCGTCTCCGCTATCCGGTGCTCATCAAGGCCAACATCGGTGGCTCCGGGGCGGGGATCGTACGTTACGAGAATGAGGAGGCACTCGCTGATGCCGTCGCGCGAGGGGCCGTGGATCTCGGTATCGACGGTACGGCGCTGGTGCAGGAAGCGGCTCCTCTGCGTGACGGCCACATCACGCGCGTCGAGACGCTCGGCGGCGACTATCTGTACGCGATCAACGTCTTTCCGGCGCAGGGCTCGTTCGATCTCTGCCCGGCCGATGCCTGCCAGCGCGTCGACGGCGTGGAGCTGGTGCGGGGGGCGTGCGCGGTGGACGCGCCAAAGACCGGATTGCGCGTCGAAGGAACGACTCCGCCGCGCGCAATCATCGAGCAGGTGGAGCGCATCTCGCGCGCGTCGCATCTCGACGTGGGCGGCATCGAGTTTCTCGTCGACGACCGCGACGGCAAACACTACTTCTACGACGTCAACGCGCTCTCGAACTTCGTCGCCGACGCACCGAATGTGATCGGTTTCGATCCGTTCGTGAAGTTGGTGGACTACCTCGCGTTGCGCGCGGGGCGCGACGCGTGGCGCGACCCTGCCGCCGCGCGTCACGCGCCACCCGCCACGCTTCACGCGACGGTTGCTGGAGGTGCGGCGTGATGAGGTACGGCTACTGGCTCCCGGTCTTTGGCGGCTGGCTCCGCAACGTCGAGGACGAGCAGATGAGCGCATCGTGGGACTATGTGAAGCGGCTCGCGCAACGGAGTGAGGAGATCGGCTACGACATCACGCTCGTCGCCGAGCTACTCCTCAACGACATCAAAGGGATCGAGGCGCCGTCGCTCGACGCCTGGTCGACGGCGGCGGCGCTCGCTGCCGTTACGGAGCGGCTCGAGCTGATGGTTGCCGTGCGACCGTCGTTCCATCCGCCGGCGATCCTTGCCAAGCAGGCCGCGAACATCGATCGCATCTCGAATGGGCGCCTCGCGCTGAACGTCGTCTCGGCGTGGTGGAAGGACGAGGCGCGGCGCTACGGGGCGGCGTTCGACGAGCACGATGATCGGTACGCGCGCACGAGCGAGTGGCTCGACGTCGTGAACGGCGCCTGGCATGAGCGAACGCTCACGTACAACGGACGGTACTATCGCGCGGAGGATCTCGTTCTCGAGCCGAAGCCGGTGGCGACCGCCGCGCGTCACGGGCGGCCGCGCCCGACGATCTACGCCGGCGGCGAGTCGGAGGCAGCGAAGACGCTCATCGCGCGGAAGTGCGACGCGTATGTGATGCACGGCGATCCCCCGGAGCGCATCGCGCCGAAGATCGACGATCTGCGTCGGCGGCGGGACGCGGCGAGCGAGGCGCTCCGGCGCGCAACCGGTGAGGAGCTGCCGCCGCTGGCGTTCGGCATGGCGGCGTACGCGATCGTTCGGGACAGCGAGGAAGAGGCAGCGCGTGAGCGCGAGCGGATCACCAATGTCGCCCCGGGATCGCCGGGCTATGGCAATTACCAGGATTGGATAGCAAACACTAAACTCGAGCAGCGCGTGAGCCTCGAGGATTACTCGGTGTCGAATCGCGGCTTGCGCGCGGGGCTCGTCGGGACCGGCGAGCAGGTGGCGGAACAGATCGCGCGCTTCGCCGCGGCGGGGGTCGATCTGCTGCTGCTGCAGTGCAGCCCGCAGCTGGAAGAGATGGAGCGCTTTGCCGCGGACGTGATCACCCCCGCGGCGGTCGCCTAGTGGAGCGCATCCGAAATTGTGATAGCAGTGGGTGTCGTTAAACCCGCCTGGCATCTCGACCGAAGAGCAGTCGATCGGGGGCGCTAGGCTTCACCATGCCAAATTTGGCTTGTGCGCGTCGGGGCGTGGGACGAGCATGAGTGTGTGCATGCCAAATTTGGGCTCTTCCGGGAATTCCGGGAGCAAGTGGGCGTCGTGGGCGGCACTGGAGAGCCCAAAGTTTATTGGACGCGAATGACGCGAATCAGGGCGCGAATCGCACCGGGCGCCGAGCGAGGTCCTCGCTCGACGAGCCCGGACGACCAGTCTTTGGAACGACCTCGGGGGAGCCTCGGGACGCCTGAGTCGTGATCGGTGTGCAGGTCACAAAGACTTCTCGCTCGTTGCGCATGGACTTGTCACGGCCGAGGAGCGATTCGCAAAAATTCGCGTCATTCGCGTCCAAAGAGCTCTGGCCTCTCCACGCGAGACCATTCCCCTCGCACTCCCGAAATTCCCCGAAGAACCCTTATTTGGAGT
>DATEPP010000146.1:0-6373 GCA_035273165.1 Gemmatimonadaceae bacterium | reverse complement strand
CGATACGTGAAGGGTCTGCGACCCGGGCACACGGTGCTTCGCGTGCATGGTATGCATGGCGCATCAGACACTGCGGCGAGCTCCACGCCGCCCGCCCGCCAGATCGAGCGCGAGATCATCGTCGCACCGCCAATCGCGCGCGTGGAGATCGTGCCGCGGGCCGACAGCGTTCGCGCGCTGGACACTGTGACGCTGCGCGTTCGAGTCATCGACCTCGAGGGGCGCGAAGTGGACGGACTGCCGTGGCAGCTCGAGCTGCTCGACGGGGAGAGCCGCGGCATTCACCTCGGCCCGGAGCCTCAGCCCATCGTGTTCAGCGCGCCCGGGAAGGGCCGCGTCACGGCACGGCTCGGCGCGCATACGGACACCCTGCTCGTGACGGTTGTCCCCGCGAAGACCAAGTGAATCACTGAAGCACCGGCGCCCGCGGTGCGTTTCCATCGCGACCGGGGCGCCAGTTGAGCAACTTTTGAACTGAGCGGCCGAGGGGATCCCCGGGATTGTGCTGGAAGATCAGATCGACCAGCTGATCCCGAAACGGAAATCGTTCGTGTGTTCCTGGGTTCGAACGTATCCGGGACGATACTCGAGCTTGAGGGTCAACGGTCCCTGCTGTTCTGGTTTGTATTGCACTCCGGCGATCCAATTCAAGCCGAGCAATGCTCCATTTGGCGCATTCGACCCGGAGTACCAGTTCGAGCTGACGCCTCCTCCGACGTAGGGGGTGAGAGGATGGCCACCGCCCAGCTGCAACGTCGGCTCCCAGCTGAGGGACCATTGATTCGGTCCGCCATTCTCCTGCGACATCCAGTCTCCGCCTAACGACATACTGAGCTGCACCGGCGCAGACTTGCCGCCCCACGTGCCGGCGACCTGGCCGCCCGCGCCCCACGCCTGGGCGTGCGACTGCGTCGTGCGCGAGTACGTCGTGTGCCCTTCCGCCTGCCAACTCTGCGCTCTGCTCGCTTCCGTACAGACCGCGAGCGCGATTCCGATGACGATGAGATTCCGCATACCTGCCTCCTGAAAAAACGGCGCGGGGAGGAATGCAGATCGCGAGCCACTGCACGCTCGAAGGTCAGCGCTGCTGTCTGCGTTGCGGTGGAGCGGACGAGGTACGCTACGGGCTCTCTCCGCCAGATCGGTCAGCGGCCGCCGAGTGAGATCGTGAGCAGCATGTCCGACGGCTCGGCAGCTGTCACGTCGTGCACCACTTCTGGATCGAGCAGCACCAGCTGGCCGGCAGCAAGATCGTGACTGGCGTTCATCGTCTTCACGCCGATGCGCCCGCGCAGGGTGTGAATGACCACGAAGCCAGGTGCGCGATGCGATGGTAAGCCGGCGCCAGCCTCGAAGGTAAAGAGCACAATCCGAAGCGGGCCTTTGTGGAAAACCGTGATCTGCCGATGTCGGTCACTACTCTCGTGGTGCTCGGCGCGTAGCGCGTCCAGCGCAGCGGCGAGCTCGATGCGATGTTCGGGGCCGGCGAAGCGCTCGGACGGCGGCGGGCGAAGTCTATCGCTGGGAGACGACACGGGGGCCTCTCGGAAAAGCGCAATCTAAGTCCGGACCGACGCATCCTGCCCGCGATTTCAGCTTCCGATGCCATGGAGAAGTTTTCATGCTGCTCATTGCACTTTGATGCGTCCGAGCTTGGCGAGTTATGTTACGTTCCTCGCCAAATCGATCATCAATCCGAGGCTCAATGTCCGACGAAGATCTGAAAGCCGAGCTCGAGCGGCTGCGCAAAGAGAACGAATCGCTCAAGCAAGGCGCAAAACGCGGTGTGTCGCTCAAGGTGAGCGAGAAGGGTGGCGTCTCCGTCTACGGCCTGGGGCGATTCCCGATTACGCTCTACCAGGAGCAGTGGACCAAGCTGCTCGACATGGCGGACCAGATCCGTGAGTTCATCACGGAGCACCAGGGCCAGTTGAAGAAAAAGGAGTGACGCGCGCGGCGGTCACCAGACGTCGTTGAGACTGAAGACGAACCTGAACGCGAGGCTGCCCTTCCGCGCGAACGACGGACCGCCGGCCAGGCCAGGCTGCTTCACGAAGAGCGGCAGGTCGAGTCGGAACCGCACGTCGCGATCGTAGAGACGACCGCGGAAGGAGCCCCCGACCCCGGCGTCGAAGAGCATGCTGCCGCCGAACTGCACGTAGTCGGACGAGGCGGCGGCGATGTCGCCGAACGCCGAGACCCACACCCCGCGCCGGCCATTCGCCGCGCTGCCGAAGGAGCGCACGCGCTGCGCCAACTCCACGTTCCCGGCCCCGACCCGCGACAGCGCCACGCCATATGAGTAACCTCTCAACATCGCTCCCCCGAGCGGGAGGACGTTGAGCTCCTCCTGTTTGAAGAGCGAGCCACGAGGACGGTACCAGTTGCTCCAGAACGTCGTGAAGGGATCCGCGGTCGAAGCGAAGATCGCGCGCTGCAGTGGCGCCCGGCTCTCACCGCCCGCGTAGACGCGCGTCACGAGCGCGAACTTGCCACTCTCGAAGTACTGCACCTGCATACCCGAGAGATCGCCGCGGACGTAACCCTTCGCCATCGATCCCCCGCCACGGGGTCGCGC
The DNA here is from genome assembly GCA_035273165.1 of Gemmatimonadaceae bacterium. Taxonomy (GTDB): domain Bacteria; phylum Gemmatimonadota; class Gemmatimonadetes; order Gemmatimonadales; family Gemmatimonadaceae; genus AG2. Next base: position 3,795 of record DATEPP010000146.1, on the reverse strand, counting down.
GAGGCCCACGCCCAGCGACGCACCAAACGACTGATAGCTGCCGTCGTCCGATGCTGGCAGCCGGACGGAGAGCTCGCCCCCGAGCTCGGTCGTCTGCTGGTCGTCCCACTGCTCCGGCAGAACGAACCGATCGGTGGGGTAGGCGCCCGTTAGGCGTGCGGTGAGTCCTATCTGCGGCCCTGGAACGAGCGTGAACGGGCTCAGATTCCATCGGTGTCTGAGGTCCACGCGCGCGATGCCGTCGAGGAACGCGGCATCGAGGCCGGTGCCCATCCACGGCCGTGACGCGCCGGGAAGATACGGGTCGTCGATACGCGCCCACGCGTTCACGTGGCTCATCGTCGCGCGGATCGTGCCGGCGGTGAAGCCGAAGCCCAAGTCATACCTGTCGACCGACGCAAGATAGCTCGAGCGGGCGCGCAGCCCGACGCTGACCGCGGATCGGCTCGCGAAGCAGTCGCCGGTCGCACAACTCCGCATCTCGACGAGCGGCTGAGAAAACCACGCCAGCGGCATGAGCCTAACGAGCGAATGCTCCCGGTCGTTTTGCTGGAGGAATGGCCAGTCGAACACGTACCGGGGACGGCGGACGCCGAGAATGCCGCCCGAGCGCACGTCGTTCCGGCGATCCCAATCCCAGGTGAAGTGGTACGGATCGATCCGGACCTCCTCCGGCTTTGACGCGGTAACGATCTCCACCGTCTGCCGGTCCTGCATCGCGTCGCCGCGCGCGAGCGTCCACGTCGCGCCGACGCGCGCACCAACCGGCATCGGATGCCGGTACTCGCCGCGCCGCACGATCTCGGCTCTCGTCACCCACTGGCCATCGGGCCGCTGCGACGACGTCACGCTGCCTAACGCGTAGTCGAGCGCGCCCGTCTGATAGACCCACTCGTTGAAGAACCAGCCGAGGTCGTGCCCGTACCGCCGCTCGGCGGAGGAGCGCATTGCCGGCTCGTCGACGTGCTTGAGCGCCCAGTGGTCGTAATAGTCGTGAAAGAACGCGCGGAAGGTGCTGTCGCCTAACGCGTCGCGGAGATGCGAATACATCAGCTCCGCGCGGCTGTAGATCATGACGTTGTAGATCCCGAAGTCTCTGAAGTCGGCGGAGTTGGTGCCGATCGGCTCGGACCGGCCGGCCAGCTCGAGTGAGATCAGATCGAGATTCGCCGACTGTGCCGGCGGGATCGTCACGGCGTTGACGCGATATCCCTCGGGGATGCGCGGCGGCGGGAGCGCCTGCCCCACCAGCTCCTGCGGCGTCAGCTTCAATGCCCACGACGTCTGATACGACGTCAGCCCCTCGTCCATCCACCCCGAGCGCCATTCGTTGTTGCCGAGGATGCCGTAGGTGAAGTTGTGACCGCCCTCGTGAAGAATGAGGCCGAGGCTCGCGCTCCCGTCCATGATCATCATCGGGAACTCGGTGCCGCCGCCGTCGAGCCGATGCACGTTCGAGAACTGCGGATAGGCGTACGGTCCCCAGATCGACTCGAGCCACCGGAGCGCCTCGAGCGTTCGTGCTGTTGCGCGCCCACCGCCCCACGTCGTGTCGTCGCCCACCTTGTAGAGCACGTGCACCGACACGGTGTCCCATGTCGGAAAGTGTGTGTGTGGAAGCTGTCGGATGTAGAGCGCGCCCTCGTAGCGATAGTCCGGCGACACCGACCACGCGAAATGATGGACGTTCTCCGCGAGGAAGCGCACCGCGCGGAATCCAGCCGGCACGTCCACGTTAGGCGCGACGCCCGTATCGCCGTAAGCGGAGCGAGCGAGTCGCAGCTCGCCACCCTGCTTCACGCGCTCCCAGCCCGGATCGCCAGAGATGGGCACGCCCGTGGAGACGACAACCTCGTCCTGCGGCAGAACCATCGTCACGTCGTACGTGCCGTACTCGCCATACAACTCGCCCGCCGGAACGAACGCGTTAGGCTCCCACCCTGCGCGATCGTACACGGCGACTTTGGGATACCACTGCGCGAAATCCCACGTTCTGCCCCTCCGTCCCTGTCGCCGCGGCACCGTCGACGGCCGAGCGTCCCACTCGAACGCAACACGCAACGAATCGTGCGGGGGGAGCGGACGCGGCAGCCGGAAGTGTACGACCGTGCTGTCCGGGGCGCCGGGATAGTCGATGAACACGGGCGCGCCGTCGACCGTTGGCGGCGAGGTGAAGCGCTCGTAACCGTAATCCGGATCTCTGAGATCCTGGAAGCGGACGCGCCCCTCGCGCTCATCGACCGCACTCCACTTCGACCCCGGGCGGAACGCGTTGAGGTACTGGTGGAAGTACATCTCCCGCAGCGTGTCGGGAGAGTTGTTCACGTAGACGAGCTCACCGCGCGAGTGAAGACGCGTCGCGGCCTCGTCGAGACGCGCGACGATGCGGTAGTGCACGTGCTGCTGCCAGTAGCCGACCGTATCGCCTCCGGGAGGCGAGGATTCCGCCGGATTCTTGATTGCGCCCGGCTGTTGAAAGGCGGTCTGAAGCAGCAGCGCGGCTAGTAGCATTGAAATCGGATTAAGGTTCGGTGAATTGTAGCAAGCGGTCGCGCATCTCTGTACTGAACGCGGCGCATGCTCCTTGCGCGCTCTCGTGCGTTGTGCGACTCATCACGTTCATAGTCCACCAGGCCCCACGAAGGTCTTCGCATCGATGTTTGCCTCCTGCCTCTTCTGCAACGTCTCCCTCGGCGCCAACGAATCGATCGAGGCATTTCCTGTCGGCCGACGATTGGCCTTCGATGCGAAGAAGGGCCGGCTCTGGGTCGTGTGCGAACGCTGCTCGCGCTGGAATCTTTCCCCGCTCGACGAGCGGACGGATGCGATCGATCAGTGTGAGCGCGCCTATCGTTCGACAACGCTGCGGGTCTCCACGGACAACATCGGCCTCGCCCGCCTCGGCGAGGGGCTGGAGCTCGTCCGGATCGGCGCGCCCCTCCGGCCAGAGTTCGCCGCGTGGCGCTATGGCGCGCGGTTCAACCGGCGCCGGCGACGGATGCAGTTCGCCGCGACGGGCAGCGCGGTCGCGGCGGCGGCGCTCGGCGTGGCGCTCGCCCCGACGGTGACCCCGTTTCTCATCACCGGCACGATCTCGGTGATCGCCTTTCCCGGTCTCACCACGTTGATGGGCGCCGTGCCGATGATCGGTCTCGTCGCCGCGCGCGATTATCTGCGCGACGATCGCATCATCGCTCGTCTCATCCCGCCCGCGGCTGAGCGGAGCACTCGCGCGCCCGGCTTCTCCTTCGCGCGCGAGCAGCCGATTCTCGTGCGCGCTCGGCATATGAGCGGCTCGTCCCTGGCGTTGGGCAAGGATGGCACGGCGACGTTGCACGTCGTGCACGACGGCGGCATCGCGCGCTACGACGGCACGGCAGCGCTCCAGGCGATGAGCGCGCTCGTTGCGAGCGCCAACCGACTGGGTGCGTCGGACGACCAGGTGAAGACGGCAGTGTCGCGCATCGAGCGCCGCGGCGACGCCGCCGGATACCTCGCGTCGGTCTCACACCTCGGTGCGGCACGCGGTCGCGTATTCTCGATGCTCAACTCCTACCGCCAGCTGGGCGCCCTTCGTCTCGAGCCCGCAGAGCGACTGGCGCTCGAGATGGCGATGCACGAGGAGACCGAGCGCCGGATTCTCGAGGGGGAGCTTGCTCTCCTCGATGCCGCGTGGAAGGAAGCGGAGGAGATCGCGGCGATTGCCGACGAACTGTGACTGGTGGCTAGTGATGGTGGCTCGTTCAAAAGGAAAAGCCGGCGCAAAGCGCCGGCCTTCCGAAATCACCAGCCACC
>DATEPP010000145.1:0-1754 GCA_035273165.1 Gemmatimonadaceae bacterium | reverse complement strand
CGCCAGCGATCGAGCCAGGCGAGCGCGTGGACGTCCCAGAGCACGAGCGCCGCGAGGATGGCGTGAACGAGCGATCCCTGCCCCTCGAGCAGGGAAAGACTCCGCTCGAGCGCGCGGAGGCCCACGGTGCCCGTGACTGCCTGCGACTGCTCGCGCTGGAGCAGTGGCGACGAGAATTGGGCCCGCGTCAACACGTCGAGCATCTCTCGCTGCGAGCGCAGTCCGGTGCCGCGACGAAGCACGCTCGCGAGATGCTCGTTCATCGCCGAGCGATGGCGCGCGAGCACGAAGAGCCCGACGACGATCGACAGCAACGGCGCCGTCGAAGGCAAGCGACCGAAGAACGCGAGCAGCGCCGTCGCCACCGTGACGATGGGGATGATGCGCGCCGTCCAGAGCAAGAGCGGTCGGGACCGCAGCCAGGGCTCGCTTTCGGACCAGCCGAAGAATGTCGTGAGCTGCTCGGGCGCGATGTCGTGACCGCGCCGCGCTAACAGGCACAGCTCCTCCCGGAGCTCAACCGCCGCCGCCAATTCCGCGACGGCCTGCTGCCGCTGGGCGAGCTCCTCGAGCGACGGTGGTGAGCCGAGGAGCCAGCGCAGGAGCACCGGCCGACCGGTCGCGGCGCTGACGACGTCGAGCAACCGGAAGAGCGACGCCGTCGTGCCGGCGACGTCGAGGTCGCTCGCGTAGGGATGGTCGAGCGGAACGATCTCGCGTGGCAGCGGGAGCGACGGCCAATCGCGCCGAACCCGGGCGACGCCGAGTGAGTTCAGCTTGGACAGGTCGCGCGCGTGTCGTTCCGCGGCTCGTGTTCGGGCGTGGAGAGCGACGAGAGCGAGGAAGAGTGCAACGCTGACGATGAGCGCCGCGGCAGCGGCCACCGACTCCGACGGCAGCGAGAAGAGCCAGGCACCCGAGAGAATGGCGAGGATGAACGCGGCAAGTCGCGCCATCCCCAAGCGCTCACCGCGGCGATGCGCCCGCGCCGCCGCGGCGTCGAATGCGGCGGCGCGCTCTTCGTACCAGGTAGCGACTTCGCTGTCGTCGCGGGCGATCAGGACCTCAGCTCGTTCTCCGATTGACGGCGTTTCGCATCGGCACGCAGCTCCTCACCCGTGACTTCGCGCTGATCACCGAGACTGGGCGGAGAGCCGCCCATCATGGCGCGCGCGACATCGAAGAGGACGAATGGCAGCGGCCGATCGCTCTTGTAGTATGACACCGCCTGCGCCTCGACGAGAATGAGCGCGATGTTCGGATCGTCGGCCGTTCCCGCGCGCTCGTCGTCGGTGCCTTCGGCCGCCTTGAACCAGGCTTTCCAGTCGGGCTTGTACAGGCCGCGAATGAGGTCCTTATCCTGGGTCAGGATCGCGGTGCCGCTCACGGAGACCCACTCCCGCGTCCGATCTTTGTAGTACGAAAGGTTGACGTGCGGATCGAACGCGAGCTCCTCGAACTTGTTCGTGGCGATGCTCGTCACGAACCAGAGGTCGGCACCGGCCGTACGACGCTGAGTCTGCATGGCTCGCGAGACGAGATGGCCGTCGCGGCGTCGCGTGACGAGCATGGCGACTTCGATGCCGTCGATGAGGGAGTAGAGGTCGTCGAGCTGAGACATGGTGACTGGTGCCTGGTGGCTGGTGGTTGGTGGCTAGTAAGGCGGAGGGCAGAAGCTGTGCCTCGGCGCCCCTGTCCTAGACGTTCAGCGCTTCGCCCTGCTGGGTCGCCACTTCCATCTGCCGCAGAACCAT
>DATEPP010000144.1:0-2375 GCA_035273165.1 Gemmatimonadaceae bacterium | reverse complement strand
GCGGCAGCGCCGGACTTCAAGGCCGTGCGGCTGACGAGCTTCATGCAGGACGACGGCGTGGACGTCTCCGAGGTCGATCTCTCCGATGATGGCTCGATCGCGATCTTCATGCGCGGGACGGAGCCGAACCGGCAAGGATGGAACGCGAACCCAACTCATGATCCACGAGGCGCGGAGCGCGCGATCTGGGCTGTTCGCACGTCGGGCGGACCGGCGTGGCGGGTCGCCGCCGCGACGTCCGGAACGCTTTCGCCGGACGGCCGCACGGCGCTCTACGTCCGTGACGGCCAGATCTTCCGCGCCCGCATAACGCCTAACGCGGCCGCGCCCGCCAGCGACAGCATCATCCCACTCATCAGGGAGTGGGGCCGTCAGAGCAATCCACGCTGGTCGCCGGATGGCAGCAAGGTCGCGTTCGTGAGCGATCGCGACAATCACGCCTTCATCGGTATCTACGACACCCGCACGCGCCGCGTCGACTTCGTGGCGCCGAGCGTGGATTGCGACGCCGCGCCGGCGTGGTCGCTCGATGGAAAGCAGATCGCGTTCATCCGCCGGCCCGGATTGCCGTTCGGAATGCAGGGGCAGGAAGGGAGCGGCGGCATCGGCAATCCGCCCGGCCCCGCGTCGGGCCGGGGTCGTGGAGGAGCTGGCGGCTGTTTGGCCTCGGCATTCGGCCGAGGCGGCGGCTTCGGCCGCGGTGAAGGACGCGCCGAGGACACGACGCGCTTGCGCCGATTCCCGGGGCTCTATCGCGCAACGTTCAAGGGCGGTTACAACACGTCGGTGATGGTCGCCGACGTGAGCAAGTGTCCCGCCGCGACCGGTCCGAGCGAGGCTGGCGGCACGGAATGTTCGGCGCGCGAGCTGTGGCACAACGCGCCTAACGACTCCGCGTTCGCGACGATGCGCACGTTGATCTGGGCGGGGAACGATCACATCATCTTCCCACTGTCGCCACCGAACGACGAATGGGACCGCTACTACTCGATGGCGGTGGCGAACGCGGCGAGCGGTCCGGTGATGCTCACGACGACGAACGGCCTCATCGAGGACGCGACGTCGGCGGCGCTCTCGCGCGACGGAAAGACGCTCTACTACTGCACGAACGCAAAAGACATCGAGAAGCGTCACATCTGGGCGGTGGCGACGTCTGGAGGCACCCCGCGCCAGATTTCCACGGACGACGGCATCGAGACCTCGCCGCAGCCGCTGGCCTCGGGAAAACAGAGCGCCGTGCTCTACTTCGGCGCCGCGCAGCCGGCGTCGGTCGGACTTGTGGCAACGGCGGGCGGCGCGACTCGTGTCGTGTATCCGACGTTAGGCGCGGATTTCCCCAAGGCCGCGCATGTGACGCCGCAGATCGTCATCGTCAAGTCGCCCGATGGGTTGGAGATCCATGATCAGCTCTTCCTGCCGAAGGATCTCAAGCCCGGCGAGCGCCGGCCGGCAATGATCTTCGTGCACGGCGGCCCGGTGCGGCAGATGCTCCCCGGCTATCACTACATGCAGTTCTATCACTGGGCGTACGCGTATAACCAGTGGCTCGCGAGTCAGGGCTACGTCGTGCTGTCGGTGAACTACCGGAGCGGTGTCGGCTACGGACGCTCGTTTCGGTTTGCGGCGAACACGAATGCGCGCGGCAACTCCGAGTATCAGGATGTTCTCGCGGCGGGGAAGTATCTGCAGAGCCGCGCCGACGTCGATCCGTCCCGCGTCGGCATCTGGGGGCTCTCGTACGGTGGGCTGCTCACGGCGCAGGCGCTGGCGCGGAACTCCGACCTCTTCGTCGCCGGAGGGGATCTCGCGGGCGTGCACCTCTATGGCAACTCGCTCGACACGACCGCGATGTCCTATCAATCGTCGGCGATCTCGGCAATCGACAAGTGGAAGTCGCCGGTGTTTCTCGTGCAGGGCGACGACGACCGCAACGTCGACTTCGCGCAGATGGTGGGTCTGGTGCAGCTGCTCCGCGCGCACAACGTGTACTACGAGCTGACGGTGATTCCGGACGACACCCACGAGTCGCTGCTGCACGCGCGGTGGGTCGACACCTTCGACAAGATGGGAGATTTCTTCCATCGCTTCGTCTGGGATCATGGCGCTGGAGCGCAGGCCACTTCGAGCGGAACGAAATGACGCGTGGCGTGTGACGAGTGATGCGTGGCGCGCCTCCGCATCACTCGTTGACGCCGCCCTCTCCGTCGTTACGCGCCACTCGCGACCCGTCACTCGCCACGCCCCATGCGACCCGCCCCTACATTCCTCACGACAACTGAAAACAACCTCCCCGACTACCGGATCATGGAGCGATACGGTGTCGTGCGCGGGATCACGGTTCGGTCGCGCTCGATCTTCGGGACCTTTGGCGCCGT
>DATEPP010000143.1:0-4955 GCA_035273165.1 Gemmatimonadaceae bacterium | reverse complement strand
GAACGCGCGGGCGAGCTCGATGCCGAAGGAGAACATCGAGCGCGCGATCAAGAAAGGGACTGGAGACCTCGAGGGCGTCGATTATCACGAAGTGACGTACGAGGGCTACGGCCCTGGTGGCGTCGCGATGATGATCGAAGCCGTGACGGACAATGCCACGCGCACCGTCGCAGACGTCCGGCATCGCATGTCGCGAGGCGGCGGCAACATCGGTACGCCGAACTCGGTCGCCTGGATGTTCGAGAAGAAGGGTCAGATCCTCATCGATGGCGCGGGCCGCGATGAGGATTCGCTAATGGAAGCGGTTCTCGACGCCGGCGGCGAGGATCTGCGGCGCGAAGACGACCAGTACGTGGTCACGACGGCGCCGGGCGATTTTCACGCGGTGCGCAGCACGCTACAGAGCAAAGGGCTGCCGATTGTCGAGGCGGAGCTGGCCATGGTTCCGAAGACGACGGTGAAGGTCGAAGGCCGTGACGCGGAAACTCTGCTCAAGCTCATCGAGTCGCTCGAGGAGCTGGACGATGTGCAGAAGGTCTGGGCCAACTTCGACATGGACGTCGAAGCGATGGTCAGGAGTTAGGTGCAAGGAGAGGGCATTCGATATCTCGACCGAAGAGCAGTCGATCGGGGGTGCACGGCGGCTATCAGGCCAAATTTGGCATGCCCACGCTGATGGGCGTCGCGGGCCGCGATGTGCACATGCCAAATTTGGCCTGGGTGCCGCCTAGTACCCCCGATCGACTGCTCGTGAGTGGCGCATCGAAGTGTTCGTGCACAGCTCCCTAGCACCTGGCACCTTCTCGTCCCCCATGCTTGTTCTCGGTATCGACCCTGGCACCGCCAACACGGGATACGGAATCGTTCGCGGCGATCGGCCGGGGCTCGTGAGTCTCGTCGAATGCGGTGTGATTCGAACCCGGCCACGCGATCCGCTGGCGTCGCGTCTCAGCGAGATCTACGACGGCGTGACACAGCTCATCGCACGCCATCGGCCGGACGCCCTCTCCGTGGAAGATGTCTTCTACTCGCGCAACGTCCGCACGACGGTCGTCTTGGGCCACGCACGCGGCGTCATTCTCCTCGCCGGCCAGCAAGCCGCCCTCGAGATTCATGAATTCCCACCGGCCGAGATCAAGAAGGCCGTCGTGGGATCGGGCGCGGCCACCAAGGAGCAAGTTCAGTTCATGCTCACACGGCTGCTCCGGCTCAAGGCAGTACCGCAGCCGTCGGACGCGGCCGATGGCGTGGCGGCGGCGCTCGCGTACATCATGAGCGCTCGTCTCCCGTCGCTCGGCGCCGCGTCGCGGGCGCGCACGGAGCAGCATGACCGCGGGCGCCGGGATGCGGCCGTGGCGCGGGCATTGGCGAGGATGGCGGCGCGGCGGACGACCGCCGACGACGAGCCCGAGGCATGATCGCGCACATCGCCGGGACGCTGCTCGCGAAGGCGCTCGATCGGGTCGAGGTGATGACGCCGGGGGGCGTCGGCTACGAGCTGTCGGTGCCGTTGAGCGTTTACGAAACACTGCCGAAGGTTGGCGGCGAGGTGCGACTGCACACCTATCTCGTCGTCAAGGAAGACGGATGGCAGCTCTTCGGTTTCTCGACCGCGTTCGAGCGCCAGGTCTTCCAGCGCGTGCTCGACGCCAAGGGGGTTGGGCCCGCGCTAGCGCTGGGGCTACTTTCGACGCTGACGGCCGAACGGCTCGTGCGGGCGATACGGGAGAAGGACATCGTCACGCTCCAGAGCGTCCCCCGTGTCGGCCGGAAGAAGGCCGAGCAGTTGGTGCTCGACCTCGCGGACAAGCTCGATGACGTGCAGGTTCTCACATCGGGCGGCGTCGCGCGAAGCGAGGGCCCGGCAGCCGAGGACGCGATTCGCGCGCTCGTCTCGCTCGGCTACTCGATGGGCGACGCCGAGCGCGCGGTAAGAAAGGTGCTCGATGATGGTGGTCGCGGGATGGGCGCTCCGGAGCTCATCCGCCTTGCATTGACGAAAGTTGGCGGAGGGAATCGGTAATGCTCGCTGCAAGACGCACCTCGACGTTCACTGAATCCGTGATCCGCGAGATGACCCGCATCGCACAGATGCACGAGGCGGTCAATCTTGCGCAGGGATTTCCTGATTTCCCCATGCCCGAGCCGCTCAAAGACGCGGCCTGCGCTGCCATTCAGGGGAACCTCAACCAGTACGCCGTGACGTGGGGCTCGGCGAATCTGCGCATCGCCATCTCCGAGAAGTATCGGCGGTGGTACAACATGGAAGTCGATCCGGATCGCGAAGTCACCGTCACCTGCGGTGCGACGGAAGCCATGGCGTCCGTGTTCATGGCGCTGATGGATCCGGGCGACGAAGTGATCGTACTCGAGCCGTTCTACGAGAACTATGGGCCCGATGCAATTCTCGCCGGCGCCACGCCGGTCTTCGTCCCGTTCGAGCGGCCGAACTGGACACTCGATGTCGACCGCCTGCGCAAGGCGTTCAACAAGCGCACGAAGGCGATCGTCGTCAACACGCCGCACAATCCCACGGGACGGGTGCTCACGCGGGCGGAGATGTCGTTGATCGCGGAGCTCTGCCTCAAGTACGACGTGTGGGCGATCACCGACGAGATCTACGAGCACATTCGTTATGCGGGCGAGCACCACGTGATGGCGACGTGGCCGGAGATGCGTGAGCGGACGATCACGATCTCGGGGCTCTCGAAGACCTTCAGCTGCACGGGGTGGCGCTTAGGTTACGCGATTGCCCCGCCGGCGCAGACGACACCGATTCGCAAGGTTCACGACTTCCTGACCGTGGGAGCACCGGCGCCGCTACAGGCCGCGGGCGCGGTGGGACTGGCATTCGATGCCGACTACTTCAATCATCTCGCGCTCGATTATCGCGCACGGCGTCACGTGCTCGTCGAGGCGCTCACGGAGGCTGGCTTCACGTTCTCGGTGCCAGAGGGTGCGTACTACATCCTCGCCGACTTCTCAGAGCTCAGCGATCTCGACGACGTCACCTTCGCGAAGTGGATGACGCAGGAGATCGGCGTTGCGACCGTCCCTGGCTCGAGCTTCTACCACGATCGCGAGCTTGGGCGAACACTCGTGCGCTTTGCGTTCTGCAAGAAGTTCGATACGCTGCGCCGCGCCGCGGACCGTTTGGCAGAGGTGAGGCAGAAAGCCTAACGAGTTGCGAGTGACGTGTGGCGAGTGACGAGTAAGAAAAACGGCCCGCGAGCTTCTCGCGGGCCGTTCCATTTTCACTCCCCACTCACTACTCCGCACTCGCCACTAATGCCGCGATCTATTCGCCGCGGTGCTCACCTGGAGCAGGATCGCGTGCAACGCGAGGAATTCAGCCGGTGGGTTCACGAGGAACGCGGCGTTGGAGTTGTTGACGAAGCCGTTGAAGGCGCTGAGGGCGTTCTGCAGCTGACCCGCGGTGGGTCGTGACAGAAGGCTCGGCAGGTTGCTCAACAGCTGATTGATCACGGCCTGGTTGGCACCGCTGTTCGATAGTGCCTTGGTCATGGCGTCGCGTGCTTCCGGGGTGGCGGTGGTCATCATCAAGATCGCCACGCGCGCGACCTCGGCCGGGATGGCGACGCCCGTGATCGGCGAGATGATGTTGCCGCGCTCGCGGAGGAGGCGCTCCATCTCGTTGCCGACCGCGCTCGCGACCGCGAGGTCGACAGGCACGGCGACGGTGCCGGGAGTGAAGAGATTGACGACGACGAACGGAATCGTCGTGTTGTTGTTCGCGGTCTGGGCATTCGCGGGCGCCGCGAGGACGACGCCTAACGTCGCCACGCTCAGCCCCGCGGCCAGGAGCTTTTTCATCGGCTACCTCTGTGGCGGCAAGAAGATGTTACGAACTTGAGCAAACTTGAATCCGAGAGCGACACCGAGGAGGAACGAGGCCTTGTGATTGTTCCGTCCGAGCACGTCGGCGTACGCGGGCGTGATCACGAGCGGCACCCACCGCAGCGGCAGGATCGAGACGCCGAGCGAGAGGTCCTGACCGCCCCAGTCGCCGATCAGCGTCACCTTCTCGTGGACGCGGAGGCCAGCGCTGCCAAAGACGCCGATGCTGCCCCGATCAGCCGTCGTCGTGAGGCTGTCGAAGTTGGGGCTGAAGCGGCCGTCGCCGACACCGAGGTTCGTCGTCAGCGTGCCGAAGGGATCGCCCTCACGCTGCCGCAGACGCCACACCTTCGACGCAACGCCATAGTACGTCTTCGGCGCATCGAGGCTGCCCCAGCCGGCCAGATTCTCTCCGCCGATCGCGAGCGCCAGATTCCCGGGCAGCACGCGATGGAGCTTCAGACCGAGAGCGCCGTTCTGACCGAAGCCCTCGCGGATGGTCGAGAATGAAAAGACACTCACCTCGACGCCGACGTAGTCGCGCGAATTCCAGAGGCCGAAGCCAGCCACCGCCGAACCGTCGCTCGACTGGCCACTCCGTGTCCGACTGGCGAAGCCGGCCCCGACGAAGCCATCGCCGAAGTTCGCGCCATAGGCGGACTGCGACGACGTATTGTGGCCCGGCGCGAAGCGCGATGCCGTGGCGGCGACTTCGGTCGCCGGAACCAACGGCAGCTGAAAGCGTCGCCTCAGGCTATCGAGAATCTGCCCGGGGTTCTGGGCCCAGACTGGGTGAACCATCGCGCTCAGCGCCAGCATTCCCAGGCTCGCCACGCCCACGCGCAGAAGCCGATCGCGTCCCATGCACTGCCTCCTCAGAAGTGAGTCACACCCGCCGACGCATGCGCTCTGCAAGGCAGTGCGCTGCGCGAACACACGAATTGTTAAATCATCCATTTGAGCTTGGCTGCAAGTAGCGAAATTCGCGCCGCCGCCGCTTTGATTTCCCGGTATTCGACAGCGGCATCGCCGCCGCGTCGTCCAAAGGCACGAATGGCTTGGGTTCGGACTTTCTTCGGACTATATTCACACCGCAC
>DATEPP010000142.1:0-6192 GCA_035273165.1 Gemmatimonadaceae bacterium | reverse complement strand
CACTACCTGATGTCGCTCGCCGACGCCGATCGCTTCGACGAAGACGACGAGATGAACAAGCTCACGCCGGAGCAGGAAGCCGAGGTCGATGAGTGGGTCGCCGAGTGGCGGGAGGCGCGCGCGGGTGAGGAGTGGCGCGAGGACGAAGACGAAGAGGTCGAGTTCCCTCAGTACCAGCTTCAGCTACGCCTCCTGGATCACGATTCGATTCCCTGATCAGCGGATAACGATCACCGAGCCAAGCTCGTTGGTGACCAGCGACACGGCGGCGAGCCCGTTTGCAGCCTCGCCGACGCCGAGTCGCGCGATCCTTCCGCGCGTCGCCACATCAATGACGACGAGGTCACCGCGGCCAGTCGTCACGCACACGCGGCCGCCACCCGCGACGACGTTGAACCCTTCGTCGCCGAGGTTGACGTGATCGAGCGCGCTGCAACGATGTCGACGGTCTCTCACGCCTCCATGACAACCTCGCACATGCGTTGACAACTCGGCGTCAAAGCGGGATAGTGCGACATGCTCTGTCTCGATCATTGGATCGCCGGGCGGCGCGATCACGGCACATCCGACCGCACCGGCACGATCTACAATCCCGCTACCGGCGAAGCGACTGGGGAGATCCCGTTCGCGACCGCTGCCGACGTCGATCGCGCGGTCGCGGCGGCCGCGCGCGCCTTCGAGAGCTGGAGCCGCACTGGGCTCAACAAACGCGCGACGATTCTCTTTGCCTTTCGGGAGCTCGTGCGGCAGCGCGCCGACGATCTCGCGCGGCTCATCGTGAGCGAGCACGGCAAGGTGCTCGCCGACGCGCGGGGCGAGGTGCAGCGCGGCCTCGAGGTCGTCGATTTCGCCTGTGGCATCCCACAGCTCATCAAGGGGGAGTTCTCGGAGAACGTGAGCGCGGGCGTGGACAGCTACTCGCTCCGCCAGCCATTAGGCGTCGTCGCCGGTATCACACCGTTCAACTTCCCGGTGATGGTGCCGATGTGGATGTTCCCGATCGCGGTCGCGGCCGGAAACAGCTTCATCCTCAAGCCGTCGGAGCGGGATCCGTCGCCGTCGCTGCTGCTCGCCGAGCTGTGGCGGGAGGCGGGTCTGCCTAACGGCGTGTTCAGTGTCGTGCATGGCGACCGCGTCGCGGTGGAGCGGCTGCTCGAGCACCCGGAGGTCGCGGCGGTGAGCTTCGTCGGCTCGACACCCGTGGCGCGCCAGATTTATGAGAGGGGCACCCGCTTTGGCAAGCGAGTGCAGGCGTTAGGCGGCGCCAAGAATCACATGGTCGTCCTTCCCGACGCTGACCTCGAACTCGCCGCGGACGCGGCGGTGAACGCGGCTTATGGGTCGTCGGGTCAGCGGTGCATGGCCATCTCGGTGCTCGTCGCCGTCGGCGACGCGGCCGATCGGCTCGTCCCGCGCATCCGCGAGCGGCTCGGCGCCATCCACGTCGGCAACGGGATGCAACCCGACATCGACATGGGGCCGCTCGTGACGCGGCAGCACCGGGATCGCGTGAGGCAGTACGTCGAGGAGGGAGTGACGGCGGGCGCGACGCTCGTCGCCGACGGACGCTCCATCGACGTCGAAGGCGACGGATTCTTCCTCGGCCCTTGCCTCTTCGACCATGTCACGCCGGAGATGTCGATCTATCGCGACGAGATCTTCGGGCCGGTGCTCTCGGTGGTGCGCGCGCCGACGTACGACGAGGCGATCGCGCTCGTGAACGCGAGCCCGTACGCGAATGGCGTCGCGCTCTTCACGAGCGACGGCGGCGCCGCGCGGCGCTTCCAGAGCGAGATCCAGGTTGGCATGGTCGGCATCAATGTGCCGATCCCGGTGCCGATGGCGTACTACTCCTTCGGTGGGTGGAAGGACTCCCTCTTCGGGGACGCGCATGTGCACGGCGCGGAAGGGGTGAAGTTCTACACGCGGGCGAAAGTCGTGACGGCGCGGTGGCCGCAGACGACTGCGGGGAAGAATCTGGGATTCCCAGTATAGACAAAGAGAACGGTCCGAGAACGACGGGCCGAGAACGGCGGTCCGAAAACCGCGGGCCGAGAACGGCGACCTGACAAGGAAGCGGGCGCGCGGTGCGCGCCCGATTTCCTTATTCCCAGATGGCTATGGACTGATAGCTAAGGACTATCAGCTATGGACTGCGTTTGAGCGCTCGCATTAGAAGCTCCGGATGCGTGTCCAGATATGCCATCGTTATGTCCACCATCTGCACGACGCGCGAGAGGTCGACGGCGAGGAGGGCTGTCGCGCGCACGTTGCGCAGCGTGAGGTTGACATCGTCCAGGGCGACGCCGGCGCCGGCGCTGAGGTGCACCATGCCGGCGATCCGCGCATCCAGCGACACGCGCGCGCGAAGCGAGTCCACGTGCAGCTCCAGATACTCGATGCAGAGACGCGGAATGTCGAGCACGAGATCGTAGTCGAGCCGGTTGCGCGGGATGTGACGGACTCCGCGCGTGGTTGCGATCTCCCGCGCGAGATCGGCCGGCGTGCCCGGAAGAACGCGTACATCCTCCGAGTCACTCGTTATGCGCTCGAAGTCGTGCGACGGACCTTCACGGTCGCACTCCATGCGCTGCGACGGCCACGGCCCGAGCGTCTGCGCGGCGGCCACGCGGCTCCCGAGGAGTGCCGCGGCGACGAGCAGCCCACGGCCCCCGGCGCGCCAGGTCGCACGCCGAGGGCGCATCGTCAGCGTGGCGCCGCCACGCCGGCGTCGAGAGTGCGGAGTGACAGCAGCATGCGGTCGCTCGCGCGCAGAGCGATCTCGAGGAGCGCACCCGTTGGATCGCGAGCGACGACGATCAACTGTCCGTTCGGTTGGGCGAGGGCGAGCAGCGCCGGCAGACTGAGGACGCTTCCCACGGACCGTTGTTGCAGCATGTTCCCGGCGCGATCGACGACGCTCTCGACGATCGTGCCGTTGGTCAGCACCTGATGCTGAACGACCTGGCCGAGGGAGTTTACAATTCGTGAAATCGCGGACGGCAACTGTGCCGCGACGGCGCCAGCGCCGTTGACGTCGGCGTCAGGGCGGTTCAGGACACGCACACGCGACAGCTTGCCCTGCGCCGTGAAGTCGAGCTCGAGGATGGCGCCGTATGTGTCGCGGACGAGCCGTACATATTCGCCTTTCGGATCGACGTACTCTCGGACGAGCGGAAGAAGCCGAGCGTTCGCCGCGCCCTTCTTGACGATGAGCTGTCCCGCCGCGTTGAGCGATCGCTCGGTAATCTTTCCCTCCAGGTCGACGACACGCACGACGATCTGGCCGCGGTCGTTCACTCGCTGCGAGAGGAGCAGCAGCGGCTTCGTCGTGTCCGGATCGACCGGTATGGTCTGGCGCGGGGCGGTGACAGGGTTCTCGACGCCCGGAAGACTGCTGTTGATGTCGAGCCCGGTGGTCGCGGCGACGGCGCCGTTAGGCAGGAGCGGCGCGTTCTGGGCGAGTGGGGCATTCTGCGCCACGGGTGCATTCTGCGCCAGAGGTGCATTCTGCGCGAGCGTCGACCCCACGAGATTCCCCGCGAGCATCGGCAATGCTCCGGCCGGTAGCGCGTTAGGCAGTAGCGGAGCAGGTGCGGCGAGCGTGCCTGGGAGTGCCGTGGGCGCGGGTGAAGGGGGCGTCCGGTTCGCCGTCACTGCCGCCGTCGCCATCGTGGCGCCCGTCATCGTCCCCATCTGATCGAGGCGGATCCGCTCGAGCTTTCCCGCCTGACTGAACGTCAAATCCATCGTCGCGCCCGTCATCGGCTCGCGCACCGTGCGCACCAGTGCACCCGTGGCCTGATCGACGCGTTGCGCGACGAGCGGCAGGCGAAAGACGTTCCCAACACTCTTCACCATCGTGACGCGGCCGTCGCTGGGATTGATGGTGCGCTCCATGAGCAATCCGGAACCCTCGACATAACGCTGCACCATTTCACCCTTGTCGTCGATCGTCGCCGCGAGGACCAGTAGCTTCGGCGCGGCCGCACCGGTGTCCGCCGCCTGATTGACGAGCGGGATCTGCTGCGTCACGTAGGCGAAGACATCCAACTCCTCCGCCGCGGAGGGTCCAGTCGCCCGCGATTCTTCGAGGCGCTCGACGCCCTGCTGCTCGACGGCACTCTCGTCGTCATCCCGGGGCACCCCCTGCGGAACGAGCGCGCCGGCTGCGCCCGCCGCCTGCTGCAGGATTTGCGTGCCGAGCACGCGGCCGGCGTTATCGAGAAGCACCATGATGAGCGTTCCTGAAACATCGCGCACGACCCGCTGGATGACACCGTTCGCGCCCATCGTCTGCTGGACGGCGGGGAGCTGGAGCACGTTGCCGACGACGTTCTGTCCCGTGATGCGGCCCGCCGCGTCCGTGGCGCGCACGAGGATCTGCCCGCTCGCGTCGACGACGCGTGACACCGTCTGACCGAGTGCGTTCACGCCCATAGGGCTGAGCAGGCCGCCCTGGGCGGTCAGGTTCTGGACCGCGCCGCCGACCGCACCCGTGAGATCGCTGACGACGCCGCCAGGCTGGAGCGCGGTGTTCGCCACACCGCCAACGGTGTTCAGTGTGTTGTTCGCGACGCCGCCAACGGTGTTCACCGTCTGTGCAAGGACACCGTTCGGCGCGAGTGCGTTGTTGGCGACGTCGCCCACCGTTCCCACGGTTTGTGCAACCACACCATTCGGCGCCAGCGCGGTGTTGGCGACGTTGCCTAACGTGCCAACAGTCTGGGCGACGACACCGTTCGGGGCTAGGGCCGTGTTGGCCACGCTGCCGACGGTGTTCACGAGATTGTCGACGACACCATTCGGCGCCAACGCGGTATTCGCGATCTGCCCGACGGTGCCGACCGTCTGCGCAACGACACCATTGGGGGCGAGCGCATTGTTGGCGACGCTCCCCACCGTGTTGACGGTCGTCTCCAGTGTCTCGAGCAGGCCAGTGATGATCTCGGGATTTCGGTCGATGGTCGTCAGGACGCGGTCCACGATGGTCGCGACGTTGTCGAGATCGACCTTGAGATGCGCCTCGGCCTGAACGCCGCGAATGCCGAGGTAGACACGATCGATCCCCGCGTCGGCCCCGACCGTGATCTCGACGAGCTTCGCGACCTTTGCTTCGAGCGACACGTGCGCATGGATGTTGTTCACCTCGAGCGTGATCTCGTCAACCGAGAGGTTCGGGATATCGAGCACGACGTCGTACACGCTGTCCTTCCCGATCGGGCGCGGCGTCGCACTGTCGATCGGCACGACCTTCGACACCGGCGCCGGCCGATTGCGATTCGCAAGCTTTGGTGATCCCACGAGGCGGTCGAGGGCGCCCCCGACGGTCGCCGGGTCGCCTAACGCGACTGGCTTGCTCCCGGCACCGACGCCCACCGCGACGAGCGGCGGAGCGGCATTTTTCTTCGTCGGCTGGAAGTCGTGCGTATGCAGCTGAAAGCCAAGGCTGGCATACGCTCCATGCATGACGGTTTGTCGCGCTTCACTTGTCGTGAGGCTCCCGCTCGGATCGGTGCTGACGGGTACCACTGGCGATCGCATTGCCCGATCGCCGATCTCGAAGCGAAGCCCGCTGTGCGGACCCAGACCAAAGTCGAGACCGAAGGCGGCGCGTGCCATCGGCTGCGTCGTCCGTCGAAGGAGGTACTGTCCACCGTCCGCGGTGAACGCGGTTCCGCACTCCTGCTCAGAGCCGGTGAGGCAGTCCGCGTGGTTCGTCGGATCGACCATCGATACGCCGCCGCCGAGCGCGATGTAGGGGACCACGCGCGTCCGCAGGAAGCGCAGCGGTCGCGCGCCGAAGGCCGGCACGAGCAGGCTCGCCTCGGCTGTCGTGACACGCGTCTTTGGGACGAGCACCGCGGACTCGCCGCCGCGGCGGGAGTGCAGGTCTGGTTGGGCAAAGCTGCCACCGAGCCTTAGACCGAGCGATGGGGCGAGCCAGAGCGTCGCGTCGCCTAACGCGAGCGGCCCCGGATCGAACCCGATGTCACCGCCCCCTTCCGGCGTCGCGGCGGGAGACCACGCCGAGTACGCGCCTGCTGCGGTGATCCCGAATCGCCAGCGTTGCGCAGACAAAGAGGACGACACTACCAGGACCAGGGCAGCGGCGACAGACACCATGGCGGCGCCGGCCGAAGAGCTGACGCGATACGCCATTTGCGACCTCACGAACAGTTGTTGTTGCGT